>NZ_JAILXP010000680.1 GCF_020740895.1 Streptomyces sp. UNOB3_S3
GCTCTGGGGGAAGCCGGGGAAGCCGGGGTGGCGGTCGGGCCGGGCGCGGCCGTCGAGGGCGTGGCCGACGCGGGTGAGGAGGAGGTCGCGGGCGGCCGCGGTCTCGTGGACGCCGACGAGGTCGACGTAGGTGATGGTGGCGAGGAGTCCCTCGACGGGGATGTCCTCCACGCGCACGGTGATCAGTCTGCGTTCGGGGGCGTCGGGGTCGGCGCGCAGCGCGGCCTGCCACTCCATGCGCCCGTAGCGGGAGCGTTCATAGTTGCGGGAGAGGACGGCGATGACAGCGACGGACTCGCTGACGCCGCGGTCCATGAAGTCGACGAAGTTGGTGCCCGGTACGAAGTCCCAGGCCTGGAGGACGGTGCGGTAGCCGGCCTCCTCCAGGGTCCAGGCGATCCAGGCCGCCCAGCGCTCGTCGGCCGGGGAGTAGCTGATGAAGAAGTCCAACGGCCGCTGCCGTCCGTCGGTTTCCTGGCGTGCCACCATGACTCCATCCTAGGAACGGAGTTCCCCGGGGTCACTGTGTTCGTCATGAACGCTGTGCCATGCTCGGGGCGTGCGTGTCTTACGACGGCTGTCCTCGTTCCTGCATCCCCTGGACTGGCTCGCGGGCGGGATCCTGGCCTGCGGCCTGCTGTTCCTGGCGACGGGGCTGCTGCCGGCGGGGTCGGCCGGGGACGCGATGCGGCGGATCGCGCCGTTGCTGGCGTTCCTGGGCACGGTGATCGTGCTGGCCGAACTCACCAGCAGGGCCGAGGTGTTCGACGTGGTGGCCTCGGGGGTGGCGCGGGTCGGGCGGGGCAGTTACGCGAGGCTGTTCGTGTTGTGCGTGGGGTTCGCCTCGGTCACCACGATCACGCTCAACCTCGATACGACGGCCGTGCTGCTGACGCCCGTGATGCTGGCGCTGGCGGGCCGGGTGGGGATCGCGGCGGTGCCGCTGGCGATGACGACGGTGTGGCTGGCCAATACGGCGAGTCTGCTGCTGCCGGTGTCGAATCTGACGAATCTGCTGGCGGCGGACCGGGTGGCCCTCTCCCCCATGGGCCTGGCGGAGCGGATGTGGGCGCCCCAACTGGCGTCGGTCGCGGTGACGATGGGGTGTCTGTGGCTGTTCTACTGGCGCCGTGGCCGCCGGGGTGCGGAGCGGTATGTTCCGCCGGAGGTCCACCGGCCCGCCGACCGGGTGCTGTTCCGGGTGTGCGCGGTGGCCTGCGTGGGCTTTCTGCTGGCGATCCTGATCGACGCGGTGCCGCTGTGGACGGCGTCGGCGGTGGCGGCCGCGCTCGCCGTGGCGGCCTTCGCGGTGCGGCGACGCGGGGCGCTGCGGCTGTCGTTGGTGCCGTGGCGGCTGTTGATCCTGGTGCCGGGGTTGTTCCTGGTGGTGGAGACGGTCAATGTCAATGGACTCCACGATCTGCTGGCGCGGGCGGTGGGCACGGACGGCGGGCTGCCGGGGATGCTG
>NZ_JAILXP010000681.1 GCF_020740895.1 Streptomyces sp. UNOB3_S3
CCCGTACACCTCCGCGCGGAGCCGCACCCCGGGGGCGACCTCGATCGCGGTGCCGTCCGGGCCGCCGGGGGCGGTCCGGGCGGCGGCGGGCGCGGCCACGGCGGACAGCGTGACGAGGAGGGCCGCCACCAGGGCGGCCAGGGCGGACCGGACGGCTCGCATGGGTCACCTGCCGACGGGCTCGATACGGGCTCGGTACGGACGCGCATCACCGGAGCGCGTCGGTCCGGCGCCCCGTGGGGCCCGCGACACGACGAGCATACTTACCGAACGGAGCGTCTCGGACACGGAGGGTGACCGGCAAGGCATCCCGGTGTCCGTCCACCCGTCCTGATGAACAACGCCCGCCCGGCGATTGGGCGTCGGCGCGGAGGGGCAGGGGACCTCAACGCCGTGGGGCGTGGGTGACGGGGAGTTCGCGCGGACCGCGCACCAGGAGGCCCGGGCGGTACGGCAGCCGTTCCGGCTCGGCGGCCAGGGCCAGGCCGGGGAGCGCGCCGAAGAGCCGCGGCAGGGCGATCGCCGCCTCCATCCGGGCCAGGCGGGAGCCGAGGCAGAAGTGCGGGCCATGGCCGAAGGCGAGGTGCGGGGCGGCCCGTTCCGCATCGCCGTCCGCCGCCGCGCCCGCGAGGTGGCGGGCGGGCCGGAAGGCATCCGGGTCGGGGAAGCGCTCCGGGTCGCGGCCCGCCGCCGCGAGCACGACGAGCACGGACTCCTCCGCCGGTATCACCGCTCCCCCGCCGAGGTCGACGCGCTCGGTCGTGCGCCGCCAGGTCGTGCCCTCCAGGGGGCTGGCGTGCCGCAGGGTCTCCTCGACCACGGCGGCCCAGCGCGCCTCGCCGCCCTCCCGGGCGGCGGCGAGCTCTGCGGGGTGGGTGAGCAGCAGCAGCGACGCGGAGGCCAGCAGGTTCATGGTCGTCTCGTAGCCCGCGAAGAGCAGCAGGAAGGCCATGGCCAGCAGTTCGCCGTCGTCGAGGCCGCCCTCGCTCGCGTCGTGCACCAGCGCGCTGAAGAGGTCGTCGCCCGGGGAGCGCCGCTTGTGGGCGATCAGCGTGGTGAAGTACGCGTGGAGCGCTGCCCACGCCTGGTCGGTCGCCCCCCGCTCCAGGGCGTCGGCGGGCGAGCCGACCCGGTAGGTCCACTCCCGCAAGGAAGCCCGGTCGGCCTCGGGCACACCCAGCACCTCGCCGATCACGAGCACGGGCAGCGGGAAGGCGAAGGAGTCCACCAGATCGGCGGTCCTCCCGCCCGTGAGCAGCCCGGACACCTCGGCGACCAGGCCGTCGGTCAGCCGCTCGATCCTCGGGCGGAGCGCGTCCACGCGGCGCGGGGTGAACGCGGCCGTGGTCAGCCGGCGCAGCCGGAGGTGGTCGGGGGCGTCGGAGTTGAGCATGTGGCGGGCGAGGCAGGCCCGGGCCCGCTGGGCCGGGGAGTCCGGCTTGGGGCGGCCCGCGC
>NZ_JAILXP010000682.1 GCF_020740895.1 Streptomyces sp. UNOB3_S3
CTTCGTCCCCGTCGTCATCGTCCTGGCCCTGGCCACCCTCGGCTTCTGGGTCGCCACCGGCGAAGGCTGGACCGCCGCCTTCACCGCGGCCGTCTCCGTCCTGATCATCGCCTGCCCCTGCGCCCTGGGCCTCGCCACCCCGACCGCCCTCATGGTCGGCACCGGGCGCGGCGCCCAGCTCGGCGTACTGATCAAGGGACCCGAGGTCCTGGAGTCCACCCGCAAGATCGACACGATCGTCCTCGACAAGACCGGCACCGTCACCACCGGCAAGATGACCCTGCTCGGCGTCCACCTCGCCGAAGGCGAGACCGAGGACGAGGTCCTGCGCCTGGCCGGCGCCCTGGAGCACGCCTCCGAGCACCCCATCGCCCAGGCCGTCGCCGCGGGCGCCACCGAGAAGGTCGGCGCCCTCCCCGCACCGGAGGACTTCGCCAACATCGCCGGCCTCGGCGTCCAGGGCATCGTCGAGGGCCACGCCGTCCTCGTCGGCCGCGAAAAGCTCCTCGCCGAATGGGCACTGTCCCTGCCCACCGAGCTGCGGCAGGTGAAGGCCGCAGCCGAGGCCGCGGGCCGTACGGCGATCTGCGTGGCCTGGGACGGTCAGGCCCGCGCGGTCCTCGAGGTCGCCGACGCGGTCAAACCCACCAGCGCCGAGGCCCTCACCCGGCTCCGTGCCCTCGGCCTGACGCCGATCCTGCTCACCGGCGACAACAAGGCGGTGGCCGAGGCCGTCGCCGCAGAGGTCGGCATCGCACCGTCCGACGTGATCGCCGAAGTCATGCCCGAGGACAAGGTCGACGTCGTCAAGCGCCTCCAGGCCGAAGGACGTTCGGTCGCCATGGTCGGTGACGGAGTCAACGACGCCGCGGCCCTCGCCCAAGCCGACCTCGGACTGGCCATGGGCACCGGCACCGACGCCGCCATCGAGGCCGGCGACCTGACCCTCGTACGAGGCGACCTCCTCGCCGCCGTCGACGCCATCCGCCTGGCCCGCAAGACGCTCGGCACCATCAAGTCCAACCTCTTCTGGGCCTTCGGCTACAACGTCGCCGCCCTCCCCCTCGCCGCCGCCGGCCTCCTCAACCCCATGATCGCCGGAGCCGCGATGGCCTTCTCCTCGGTCTTCGTCGTCGGCAACAGCCTCCGCCTCCGCCGCTTCCGCAGGGCCAACTGATCCCTCACCACCCGGCTCGCGCGCCCGGTACCGCACTCGCGGTGCCGGGCGCGCCGCGTCGAAATCCGGCAGTATCCGAGAGCCCCGCAAGGCTCAAGGGCAGCCCTCTGATAGCTGAACGCTCAATAATTACGGTGCGCTTAACAACAGCTAACAGAATGAGTTGATCTGTCTGAGGGTGATGAGGCAGCAGGCGAGGCGGAGGAAGGCTTCATGGATGTCGGCTCGTCGTTCCCAGCGGATGCGGAGGCGTTTGAAGCCATGCAGC
>NZ_JAILXP010000683.1 GCF_020740895.1 Streptomyces sp. UNOB3_S3
GTACCCGCCCCTCCGGCAGCCGGACGCCCATCAGCACCGGCGCCCCCACCGCCGCCAGTTCCTTGCGCACCGCGCCCGCCAGCGCCGACCAGCCGTCGGCCGGTACGAGCCCGGCGGTCGGCCGTGTCACCACGGGGAGCAGCGGCCCGGGCCCCGGCCGGAAGCCGAGGACGCGGGCCTGGGCGGGGGCGTCCGCGACCTCCAGCCGTCCCTCGGCGAGGTCGGTGAGGAAGTCGCCGCGCCCGCGCGCCGCCAGTTCCTCCTCCTGCCGGGCCTGGAGCAGGACGACCGCCAGCAGCCCGGCGGCCCGGTCCGCGGCGATCCGGTGGACGGGGGCGAGCGGCGCGTTCACCGGCAGGACGGACATCCGCGCCCGCGCCGCGGGACCGTGACCGGGGACGTCCACGACGACGCTGCCGGGCAGCCCGGCGTCCCGCAGCCCGTCCCAGACCTGGAGGGGCTCGGCGGCACCGGGCGGCGCGGGGGAGGGCCCGGCGGCGTACAGCAGGCGCCCCTCCGGGGTCTGGAGGAAGACCGGATTGCCGGTGAAGTCCGCGAACAGCCGCAGCACTTCGGGGACGCCGCCCCCGCCGAGCAGCACCTCCGTGCAGCGCCGGTGGACGTCCTCGGCCCGCCGCAGCAGCGCGTAGTGCTCGTTGACGAGCTCGGTGTGGATCTCCTCGGTGACCGCCACGAACGGCACCTCCCGGTGGAGCTGCACCAGCGGCAGCCCGCACGAGCGCGCGGTGTCCACGACCGCGGCCGGCAGGGTCGGCAGGCGTGAGCCGAGCTCGACGACGAGCGCGGCGATGTCCCGTTCGGCGAGCCGCCGTATGGAGGCCCGTTGCTCGGCGGGGCGGCTGCCGAGCCCCAGGCCGGTGGTCAGCAGGAGCTCGCCGCCCTTGAGGAGGTCGGCGATGTTGGGTGCCTCGCCCGCGTGCACCCAGCGCACCGGCCGGTGCAGCCGGTCGGCGGCCGCCATCACCTCGGGCAGTCCCCGGCGCAGGGCGGGCAGTTCCAGGGCGCGGGCCACGGTGATGGCCCCCTGGACGCTCCCCGGGGCGGCGGCGGAGGACGGAGCGTACGGTTCCATGACGGGAACTTATTCCACGACCGCACCGGCCCGGCGCCCCTACCCTGTCCCGCATGACGTCAGCCGCCGATTCCCGCTCCGATTCCCCGGGCATACCCGGCAACACTCCCGGCCTCGCGGACCTCCAGCGCGCCACCCTTCGTGTGCTGATGACGGCTCAGGTCGTCGCCGGCGTCGGCATGGGCTCGATGCTCTCCTCGGGTGGCCTGCTGGTGGAGCACCTCACCGGTTCCCGCTCGATGGCGGGCCTCGCCACGACACTCACCACGCTGGGGGCCGCGCTGATGTCCGTACCGCTGGCCGCCCTGTCCCGGGCCCGGGGCCGGCGGGCCGGGCTGGGCACGGGCTGGCT
>NZ_JAILXP010000684.1 GCF_020740895.1 Streptomyces sp. UNOB3_S3
GGGCGGTAGTGGGCGGGGCGGTAGTGGGCGCGCACGGCGCAAGGCCCTGCTCATCGTCCTCGCGCTGACTCTGATCGCGGGCCTTGGTGCCGGCGGCTGGCTGCTCTGGGGGAAGACCGGCGAGAAGCCCGGGCCGAAGGCGAAGCCGTCGGCGCCGGCCCGTGTGGACACCCGCCTGGACTGGCTCGTACGGAATCCCGACAAGGACAAGGACACCGAGGCCAACGGCACCCCCAAGAAACCGGTCACCTGGTTCGCTCACGGCGATGTGATCCGGACGCGGGCGCGTGACATCACCGCCTACGACGTCCGGAAGGGTACGGAGCGGTGGAACATCCCGCTGCCGGGAGTGCTCTGCGCTGCCGCGCACCGGCCCGACGGCGACGTGGTGGCCGTCCTGTACTCGAAGACCTCGAAGACCGGCGACGACTGCAACAGCCTCATGGCCGTGGACCTCGGAAGCGGGCGCAAGAAGTGGGATGTGCCTCTTCCTCTCAACAACCCGCTCAACACGGACTACGGCGATCCGCAGATCCTGATGTTCCGGGGCAAGGTGAAGGTCATGGGGTCGAGTGAATCGGCGACGTTCGCGGCCGACGACGGCCGGGTCCTGGACCACCCCAAGCTCCGGGTGAGCGACAACTGCATGGAGCACCGGGCCTCGACGGACGGGAAGGTCTTGCTCTCCGTACTCGGATGCTCCTTGGGCGACGGTCGCGCGTTCGTCCAGCGGATCGACCCGGCCACGGGCAAGGAGGAGTGGACCTGGAAGGTGCCGGACGGGCTCGAGGTCAGAGGAGTCCCCTCCGTGGACCCGGTCGTCGTCTCGGTCAGCCGCAGGGACCGGTCGGACGAGATCACGGACCTGATCAGCATCAGCCCGGAGGGCCGGACCAGGGCCATCATCTCGCTGACGGGCAACGGCAACGCGTTCGACGCCATCGTCCGGAAGGACACGGTCTACCTGGCGAGCCAGGGCCAGGAGACGGCGGATCACACCCAGGAGAACCGCATCATCGCCATCGACCTGGCCAACGGAGAGAAACGCTGGGAGAGCAAGGCCGGGGGGAACCGGGTCGGCACGCCCCTCGGATTCGTCGGCGACCGGCCACTGGTCTACCAGATCGCCCAGTCGGGAGAAGGCGGAAAGCTCGTCACGCTCGACCCGCGCGACGGAACGGCGACGGTCATCAAACGCATGCCGGCGGAGAGCGCCGAAGAGGAACGGAACGTCGCGTTCATGGGCCAGGTGTACTTCGAGGACGACAGGCTTTTCATCTTCGGTGACCCGAACAACAGGAATGAGCACCTGGCGCTGTCGTTCAGCTGACCGCCGCACGCTCGGCCTGCGATTCCCTCCCTTCTGTGCTTATTCCGGTGGAGAAAACCGATGTCTCAACAGCAGCAGCCGCCCTACCCCTTGCCACCCCTCCAGCCC
>NZ_JAILXP010000685.1 GCF_020740895.1 Streptomyces sp. UNOB3_S3
GGGCCGGGGGCTGTGCCGGGGCCTGTGCCTGGGCCTGTGATGCCTGAACCTGCGCTTCCCGCTCGCCCTCGGCCGGGTTCGCCAGCTTGCGGCGGCGGCCGGACCCGGCGGAGGGCGTCCCGGCGGCCGGGGTGTCCCCCGAGCCCGGGCCCTGCCCCAGCGTCCGCACGCTGATCGGCCGCGCGGCGGGCGCCGCGCCCGGCTCGCGCCCGGCCGCGCCGTGCTCCTCCGCGAGCGCGCGCCGCGCCCGGCGGCGCCCGGTGGGCGCCGGGGCCTCGGCCGCGGCGTCGAAGCCGTACGGGCCCGGCCCGGCGGGGGCCTCGGCACCCTGCTCGGCCTTGGGCACGGGCCGCGGACCCGGCTGCGCGGCGAGCGCGGCACCGTGCCCGTAGCCACCGGGGGCGCCCGGCGCGGGCGCGCCCGCGAGGGCGAAGGGCCCGGAAGCGCCCTGGGAACCAGCGGGCGCGACACCCTGGCCGGATGCCCCCGGTACGCCGGGGCCACCCTTGCCGGGAGCTTGCCGGCCCTGCCCCGCGCCGGACGCGTCCGGCGCCTGCTCGCCCGCCGTGCCGGTCACGGGCCCGCCCGGCTCGTCGGCCCCCGGGGCACCGTGCCGCGCCCGGCCGCCGGGCGCGCCGCCCTGGCCGTACGGGCCGGGGGCACCGGGGGCGACGGGGGCGTCGTCGGTCACGCCGTCCTGACCGGGCCGGGCGCCGTGGCCGTACGGACCGCCGCCGAGGCCGCCCTGCGGCGCGCCGTCCTGGCCGGGACCGTGGCCGGGGCGCGCGCCCGGAGCCGTGTTGTCGCCGCCGTACGGGCCGGGGGCTTCGGGACCGCCGTCGTCAGGCGCACCCGCTGCCCCGGGGCCGCCGTGCCGGGCGGGACCGTCCGGCACGCCGCCCTGGTTGTTCGGGTAGCCGGACATGGCGTGGGGGCCGGGGGTGCTGGGGCCGCCTCGGCGTGCGACGGGATCGCCGGGTGGCCCGTCCTGACCGTCGGGATAGCCGGGCATGGCCTGCGCGTCGCGCTGCCGGGCGCTGTCGGGCGCACCGCCGTGGCCGTCGGGGAAGCCGGGTACGGCCTGTCGGCCGGGAGCTCCGGGGCCGCCGTGCCGGGCGTCGTTCGGTGCGTTGCCCTGCCTGTCGGCGAAGCCGGGTACGGCCTGCGCGCCGGGAGCTCCGGGGAGGCCGTCGGGCGTACCGCCCTGCCCGTTCGGGTAGCCGGGCGTGGTCTGCGGGTCGGGGTTGCCGCGCCGAGCGTCGCCCTGCCCGTCGGGGAACCCGGGTTCGGCCTGCGGGGCGGCGGTGCCGGGGGCCGACGAGCCGAGCGGGCTCGGGACCGGCACGGCAGGCGCGCCGGCGCCGCCGCGCCGTGCGTCGTCGTCGGGCGCCCCGCCCGGGCCGTACGGCTCGGCGCCCTCCCGGGCGAAGCC
>NZ_JAILXP010000686.1 GCF_020740895.1 Streptomyces sp. UNOB3_S3
GTGCTCGTACGACACCGGAGGCGCCGGAGGCGCGGCGGGCTGTGCGGTGGGCGCGACAGGTGCCGCGGACGGGACAGGCGGAACGGGCGGGGCCGCGGGCGGCTGCGCGGGCACGGGCGGCTGCGCGGGCACGGGAGGACGGTCCGGGACGGGCGGCCGGTCCGGCACCGGCGGCACCACGGCCGCACCCGACACCGCACCCGGCACCGCAGCCGTACCGCCCGTACTGCCCGTCCCACTGGCCCCCTGACGTCCCAGCACACCCGCCAGCAGCACGGCGCCCGTCGTCCACAGCAGGCCGAACAGCAGCAGCTCCCCGGCGTTCGTGCCGACCGACGCCTCCATGCCCCGCAGGCGTCCCGAGAAGGGAGAAGAGGAACCGGAGGTCATCCGCATGTCGCCGCCGGAGACGAACGACAGCAGCCACAGCGCCGCCAGGAAGAACACCCCGGACAGCACCTGCTCCACCCGGTCCGCCGAGCGCCGCGCCGCCAGGACGGCGAGGACCACCGCGCACACCACGCCCAGCGCCACGGCGCCGGCCTGGGCCCAGCCGCCCGCCAGTTCACCGATCTCGGAAAGGCCGAGGGTGCCGCCCACATGGCGGCTGTGCTCGGTGGACGAACCCTCGACGCCCGCGCCCCAGGAGACGCCGAGCGCCATCAGACCGAGGTTGACCAGCACCGGGAGCGAGCCGACGACGGTCCAGCCGCCGACCTCGTCCTGGTTCGCGGCGAGGACGACGAACACCACCAGCGCGCAGAGCGCCACCGACAGGCCGAGGGCGCGCAGGGCGGTGCCCCACGCCCGTATGACCACCTGGGCGCCGGCGCCCAGGCGTGCGACGAGCCGGTCGCGGCACAGCATCGCGCCGCTCACCGCGCCCGCGAGCGCACAGGAGAACAGCGCGGCGAGGCCGGGTGAGGTGGAGACCTCCAGCATGTCGGCGTCCGGCTGCCCGCACAGGGCGAGCACCAGCACCGCCGCCCCGCACAGCAGCGCGACGCGCACGGCGGCCTCGGCCGCCCCGCCGGCCCCGCTCGTCGCTCCAGTCGTGCGACGCAGCCGGGCCGTGCCCAGAGCCACCGCTCCGGCCCACAGAATCGTGACCGTTAGCGGCCATACGGAGAGATAACCGCTGCCGCGCAGGAACATCGACAGCAGCGTGTCACCACCACGCAGCTCCACGTCCAGGGTGCCGCCGAGGCCCTGGATCAGCAAGGCGAGGACGATCTGGAAGCGGTCGGACCAGTCGCCGAGGCGCGCGTGGTCGAGGTCGTCCGAGGACGGCAGCGAGATCGCGACCGCGAGGACGAGGAGCAGGGCGGACGGCCACAGCGCCGCCTTCGCGGCCCCCGCCCAGTCCCCCGCGACCGTACGGCGCAGGAACAGCGCCCCGCGCGAGGGCGGGGCGTGCACTGTCCCTTA
>NZ_JAILXP010000687.1 GCF_020740895.1 Streptomyces sp. UNOB3_S3
CCGCCGGGACCCCGCGCCCCCGGCCGCCGCGCTGATCTTCGACGACCCGCTGGACCGGCAGTCCTCGGACGACACCGACCGCGGCTGGGGCGACCGCCCGGCCACCGGCGGCAGCGCCGCCGACCTGGCCCGCTTCCTGGACGAGAAGCCTCCCCACCACATCTGAGGCCGCCCCGCGCCACCTCAGCCGTCGGTGGGTCGGCCGGTGCCGAGGCGGAGGACGAAGTTGGCCATCCGGAACCCCGGCTCGGGTTCCGAGTCGGCGGTCCGATGGAAACCGAGCCCGCTGTACAGGGCCGTGGCGGGCCGGTTGGCCGCGCCGGTGCCGACCCGCACTTCGCCGCCGTCGAGCACTTCGGTGAGCAGGTGGCGCAGCAGCCGGGTCGCGAGGCCGCGCCGGAAGAAGGCCGGGTCCACGCAGACCCGGTCGATCCATGTGACCTGCGGGCCGGTGCCGGCCCGCGTCTGCCAGGCCACGAAGGCCGCCACCCGTCCGTCGTCGGTGATCGCGCCCAGCCAGCGCAGCGGGCGGGCCCGCATGTCCTGGAGCGATTCGCGCAGGGCGGGGATGCCGTCGAAGCCGATGATGCCGGCCTCGACGGCATAGGCGCGCCTGCCCGCCTGGTGCACGGCGGCCGCGATCTCCGCGTCGTTCAGATCCAGCTCACGGACCAGCGGGTCCGCCGGTGCCGGCACGGGTTGCCTCCTAGCGCTGGGCCGGGACGGAGTCCGAGCCCGAGCCCGGGCCCCGGCGCTGTTCGATCAGGGTGTCGCGGATCTGGGCCAGCAGCTCGATCTCGGTGGGCTCGTTCGGCTTGGTCTCCGCCGGGGCCTTGGCGGCCTGGCGGTCCTGCCAGCGCTTCATGGGCAGCAGCATCAGGAAGTAGACCACCGCCGCCGTGATCAGGAAGGTCAGCGTGGCGCTGAGCACCGAGCCCCACTGGATGTAGACGCCCTTGGTGACCTCACCCGTCGCGCTGCGGACGCAGGGGCCCTTGATGCAGGACGCGTAGCGTTCGAGGTCCTTGGTGCCGAAGGCACCCACGACGGGGTTGATGACGCCCTTCACCACAGAGTTCACGATGTTGGTGAACGCCGCTCCGATGACGACCGCGACCGCGAGGTCGATCACGTTGCCCCGCATCAGGAAGGCCTTGAAACCCCCGAGGACTCCTGTTTTCTTATCGCTCCCGGAGCTCACCGAACAACCTCTCTCTGTACGTACCTATGCCGGAATGGCCGATTCAATAACATACGAGAGAATCTGGCTGGTCTGTCCAATCCGCAAACGCGCGCCCGGATGCGTCGGGGGCGCCCGCGCCGCCCCACGCGCACCGGCGCGAACATCGGCACCCGGCGCCCGGGCGGGGTCCAGGGCGCGGGGAAGGGCCGGGAA
>NZ_JAILXP010000688.1 GCF_020740895.1 Streptomyces sp. UNOB3_S3
GAGCCCCCCACTGTGCAGAGCACCGCGTCGCCCCTGGAAACCGTCGCCGCGGCCGTACGCGGGCTGCGGGCGGCGCACGGGGACGATCTCGACGACGCGGTCTACGCCGCCGGCTCCGTCCTGGCCGCCGCCCCCGCCGGCTGGGAGGCCATCAGCGGCGCGGTCGTCCGGCACGGCTCCGCGACCGTGCGGCGGGCCTGGGAGTACGGCTGGCAGCCCGCCGACATCGTCCGGCTCGTACGGCGGGAACTGCCCGCCGCCGAGACCCGGTTCGCCGTCGCCCTCATCGCCGCCGAGGGCAGGCGCTACGCGCCGGAGACGCTCGACGCGCGCTGGGTCGCCCAGCTGAAGGAGCTCGACGCGCGCGCCTGGTGGGAGACGGACGACACCTTCCTCGACGGCTTCGCGGAGCGCGAGCGGCTCAGCCGCTTCGAGACCGCCGTCCTCGCGCTGGGCACGCTGCGGCTGATCGACGGGCTGCCGAGGATCGGCGGCGTCGGCCCGCTGCCCGGCACCGGCGGGCACGTCCGCGAGGCCGCCGCGGCCGCCCCGCCCAAGATGCTCGGCCGGGTGCGCGCGCTGCTGGCCAAGGCGGAGTCGACACTGTTCCCGGAGGAGGCGGAGGCCCTGTCGGCCAAGGCCCAGGAGCTCATGGCCCGGCACTCCATAGACGAGGCCCTGCTCGCCGCCGGCGCGGCCGCCGCCGGCGACGGGCCGGGCGCCTGCCGGATCGGCGTCGAGGGCCCCTACGAATCCGCCAAGGCCCTGCTCCTGGACGCGGTGGCCGCCGCCAACCACTGCCAGGCGGTGTGGTCCAGCGAGTACGGCTTCTCCACCGTCGTCGGCTTCGACGCCGACCTGGAGCTCGTCGAGCTCCTCTACACCTCCCTCCTCGTCCAGGCCACCACCGCCATGGGCCGCGCCGCCGACGACCTCCCCCGTAGCCTTAAGGGCACGGGAGGTACCCCCACCGCCCGCGGCCGCTCCCGCCGCACCCGCGACTTCCGCGAGTCCTTCCTGATCGCCTACGCGGGCCGCATCGGCGACCGGCTGTCCTCGGCCGTCCGCGACGTGGCGGCCGAGGAGACCCGGCCCGAGGTGCTGCCCGTGCTGGCCGCCCGGGACGTGGCCGTCGGCGAGACCGCCGGGCGGCTCTTCCCCGAGACCACCTCGCACCGGCTCAAGGGCCGCGACGCCGAGGGCTGGGCGCGCGGCACCGAGGCCGCCGACGCGGCCCGGCTCGCGGGCAGCGCCCAGTAAGGGCGCGGGGCAGCGCCGATATGCGGCTCCGCCGCGTGGGCGCGACCGGCCCCCACCGGCCCGCAGGTGACCGGGTCACGTCGGCGGCACTATCACTTGTCATGCGGCGGCGGCGCCGCCGCATGACAAG
>NZ_JAILXP010000689.1 GCF_020740895.1 Streptomyces sp. UNOB3_S3
CGCTGCGACGAACGCGCTCGGCGACCCGTACCCCACCCGCCGCGCCACCGCGGAGACCGTGGCCCCCGCCGCGAGCAGCGGCATCGCCGCCTCCAGCCGCAGCTGGACGCGCCACCGTCCGTACGACATGCCCGTGCCCTCCGTGAAGGCCCGCGCGAGCGTCCGGGAGCTCGCGCCCACCAGCGCGCCCCACTGCGCGAGCGTGCGCCCGTCCGACGGGTCCGCGCGCAGGGCCTCCGCCACCCGTCGCGCCCGGGGGTCGGCGGGCAGCGGCGCCCTGACCGTCGTCACGGACACGGGACGCAACTGGTCCAGCAGGACGTCCTCCGCGCGCTGCCGCGCCCCCGTGTCGAGGCCCTCCTGCGACAGATGCCCGATCAGCTCCCGTAACAGCCCGGAGACGGCCATGACTTGCGGCGCCGCCCAGCCGAACGGGCAGCGGTCCGGCCAGAAGTACAGACTCCGCATCAACGCGGCGCAAGTGGCCCCCGTGGCGTGCGGGACGCCCGCCGGGATCCACAGCGCGACGGTCGACGGCAGCACCCACGTACGGCCCGCCGCGCGCACGGCCAGGACGCCATGGGGCGCCCACGCCAGCTGATGGGCGCTGTGCCGGTGGACGTCGAACCACTCGTCCTCGCCGAGCGCGAAGCTCCCGACGGCTATGGCACTGCCGGCGGGGGCGACGACATGCCCGGCGGCGTGTCCGTTTGGCGACATGGCTTGGCCTCCTGGCCCGTATACGACACGGTCGCCTGATTCCTAGCCTCGTCGCATGCCGATGAATCTCGTTCACCGCCGTCTGTGCAGTTCCGAGAAGTGGGCCCGGGCCGTCGAGGACCACCTGCTGCCGTGGGCCCTGGACAAGGTGCCGCTCGGGGCCGACGTCCTGGAGGTCGGTCCGGGTTACGGGGCCACCACGCGCGTTCTGCTGCGCCGGGAGGGCGTGACACGCCTGAGCGTCGTCGAGGTCGACGCGGCGTACGCGGCCGGGCTGCGCCGCGAGTTCGGCGACCGGGCCGAGGTCGTGCACGGCGACGGCACCGCCCTGCCCTGGCCCGACGGCCGCTTCGACTCGGTCGCCTGCTTCACCATGCTCCACCACGTCCCCTCGCCCGCCCGCCAGGACGCCCTCTTCGCCGAGGCGCACCGCGTGCTGCGCCCGGGCGGCGTCTTCGCCGGCTGCGACTCGCTGAGCAACTGGCGCTTCCGGCTGATCCACTGGGGCGACACCTGTGTGCCGGTGCCGCCCGCGACACTGGAGACGCGGCTGCGGGCGGCGGGGTTCACGGAGGTGACGGTGGAGGTCGGGACGGGCAGCTTCCGCTTCCGGGCGGTACGGGCGGGGCAGGCGGGGCAGGAGG
>NZ_JAILXP010000069.1 GCF_020740895.1 Streptomyces sp. UNOB3_S3
GGTCAGGGGGTGGCGGGGCCGCGGGGCGCGCTGACGGTGGTGCGCGGCGGGCGCCGTTCGGAGGAGGTCCGGACGATCAGTTCGGTGGGTATCACCTGTTCGACCGGCCGGCCGGTGTCGAGGCCCTCGATCGCGTCGATGAGCAGCTGGACGACGGCGGTGCCGATGCGCCGGGGCTTGAGCGAGAGCGTGGTGATGGGCGGCTCGGTGGTCGCGTAGACGGTGGACTCGCTGCAGCAGACGAGCAGCAGGTCGTCCGGGACGCGCAGGCCGTAGCGGCGGGCGGCGGCGAGCAGGTCGGTGCCGTTGGGGTCGAACAGCCCGTACACCGCGTCCGGCCGGTCGGGCCGGGCCAGCAGCCGGTCGGCGGCCACGGCGCCCGCGCACGGGTCGTGCGCCGGGTACTCCTCGTAGACCGGGTCCTGGCCGACCCGCTCGCACCAGCGCAGGTAGGCGGTGGTGGAGAGCCGGGTGTAGGTGTCCGTGGTGGTGCCGGTGAGCAGGCCGATCCGGCGGGCCCCGGCGTCGGCCAGGTGGTCGAGGATGCCGAGCACGGCCGCCTCGTGGTCGTTGTCGACCCAGGCGGTCACCGGCAGGGAGCCCGCGGGGCGGCCGTCGGAGACCACGGGGATGCCCTGGCGGACCAGGTCGGAGACCACGGGGTCGTGGTCCGAGGGGTCCACCACGACCGTGCCGTCCAGGGCGACGTTGGACCACACGTCGTGCCGGGAGGTGGCGGGGAGGATGACCAGGGCGTAGCCGCGGGCGAGGGCGGCTGAGGTGGCGGCTCTGGCCATCTCGGCGAAGTAGGCGAACTCGGTGAAGGTGAAAGGTTCATCCCCGTAAGTGGTCACGGTCAGGCCGATCAGCCCCGACTTGCCGGTACGGAGGGTGCGGGCCGCCGCCGACGGGCGGTAGCCCAGCCGGTCGGCGACTTCGCGGACATGGCGGCGGGTCGCGTCCGGGAGCCGGCCCTTGCCGTTGAGCGCGTCGGAGACGGTCGTGATCGAGACGCCGGCGGCGGCGGCCACGTCCCGGATGCCCGCCCGTCCTTGCCGGCTGGCCCGGCGGGATGTCTCGGCCCGGCTCACCTGGTGCTTCCCTGCTGCTGTCATGGCGAGCCGATAGTAGGGCTCGGTTGGTCCTTTGGCAGGGCACGGTATTTGACTGTTGACAGGCACGTTTCTGCTCTGGCGATTTCCTTCAATGATCATGGAAACGCAGGCTGTTGAGCGCTTTTGTGGTGGGCTACTGGGCTGTGGCATATCCACGCCTCATGAATGGTCCAGGTCTCGTTGAGGTCTCAACTCACCTTCATGGGGGATGCGCGCCAGGGCGCCCGCCACGGCGCGTGACAGGCAGAGGAGCGCTCCGTCAGCTATGGACGCCGCCCGGGGCAATCCTCATAAGGTGTGCAGTATTCCGTCGGGATTCCCATCAGGGGTGTCCCGTCAGAGGTGGAGGAGGACCCGCGGTGACCGAGAAGACCCCGAAGCTGCGCGCCGCGCTCGAGGCCGTGCCGACCTATAAGCCGGGCAAGCCGGCGGCCCCCGGTGGCCCCGTCGCGTACAAGCTCTCCTCCAACGAGAACCCCTATCCGCCGCTTCCGGGAGTGCTGGAAAGCGCTGTCGAAGCCGCCTCCACGCTCAACCGCTACCCGGACATGGCCTGCACCGGGCTGATGGCCGAGCTCGCCGAGCGCTTCGGCGTGCCGCTGTCGCACCTGGCGACCGGCACCGGCTCGATTGGAGTGGCTCAGCAGTTGGTCCAGTCGACGGCAGGCCCCGGTGATGAGGTCATCTACGCCTGGCGCTCCTTCGAGGCGTACCCGATCATCACCCGGATCGCCGGGGCCACCCCGGTCGAGGTGCCGCTGACCGAGGACGCGGCGCACGACCTGGAGGCGATGCTCGCCGCGATCACCGAGCGGACCCGGCTGATCTTCGTCTGCAACCCCAACAACCCCACCGGTACGGTGGCGGGCCGGGCCGAGCTGGAGTCCTTCCTGGACCGGGTCCCCGGCGATGTGCTGATCGTCCTGGACGAGGCCTACATCGAGTTCATCAGGGACGAGAACGTCCCCAACGGCATCGACCTCTACCGGGACCGGCCGAACGTCTGTGTGCTGCGGACCTTCTCCAAGGCGTACGGACTCGCCGGGCTCCGCATCGGTTTCGCGATCGCGCACGAGCCGGTGGCGGCGGCGCTCCGCAAGACGGCGGTGCCGTTCGGCGTGAGCCAGGTGGCCCAGGACGCGGCCGTCGCCTCGCTGCGCAGCGAGGAGGCGCTGCGCGAGCGCGTGGACGCGCTGGTGGCCGAGCGGGCGCGGGTGGTCGAGGCGCTGGCCGGGCAGGGCTGGACGCTGCCGGTCTCGCAGGCCAACTTCGTCTGGCTGCCGCTGGGGGACCGGGCCCTGGACTTCGCCGCCGCGTGCGACCGGGCCGGTGTGGTCGTCCGGCCGTTCCAGGGTGACGGCGTGCGCGTGACGATCGGCGAGACCGAGGCGAACGACATCTTCCTGCGGGTGGCCGAGGAGTTCCGCAAGGAGCTGTAGCCACCGGCGGGTCCGCCCGCCCCTACGGAACCGGGGTACCCCACTTCGCGCTAGGGCCGAAGGGGGTACCCCCCTTGTTTGTCCGAAAAGCCGGTGCGCCATAATGCTTGTGAATGTGAACGCGTTCACAAGCGCGCCTTTATGTCCTGCTTTAACTGGGGCATACAAGGGCATAACGTCGGCGGCACGCGCTGCCGACGACGCAAGAGGCAAGGAGAGACCCCGGTGAATCTGGCTCTGGCTCCGGAAACACTCGCGCGGTGGCAGTTCGGCATCACGACCGTCTACCACTTCCTCTTCGTACCGCTCACGATCAGCCTTGCCGCGATCACGGCCGGCCTCCAGACGGCCTGGGTCCGTACGGACAAGGAGAAGTACTTCCATGCCACAAAGTTCTGGGGAAAGCTCTTCCTGATCAACATCGCGATGGGTGTGGTCACCGGGCTCGTCCAGGAGTTCCAGTTCGGGATGAACTGGTCGGACTACTCGCGCTTCGTCGGCGACGTCTTCGGGGCGCCGCTCGCGATGGAGGCGCTGCTGGCCTTCTTCTTCGAGTCCACCTTCATCGGCCTGTGGATCTTCGGCTGGGACAAGCTGCCCAAGAAGATCCACTGCGCGTGCATCTGGATCGTCGCCGTCGGCACGATCCTCTCCTCGTACTTCATCCTGGCCGCGAACTCCTGGATGCAGCACCCGGTCGGCTACAGCGTCGACAAGGCGACCGGCAAGGCCCAGCTCACCGACATCTGGGCCGTCCTCACGCAGAACACCACACTGGTCGTCGTCTTCCACACCCTCACCGCCGCCTTCCTCACCGGCGCCGCGTTCGTCGTCGGCGTGGCCTCCTTCCACCTGTGGCGCGCCAAGCGCAAGCAGCTCAAGGGCGAGGAACTCGGCGAGAAGCAGCGCAAGCAGCTCCCGGCGATGCTGACCTCGCTGCGCGTCGGCCTGGTGATCGCGGTGATCGCCGGGATGGGCACGGCGCTCAGCGGTGACTCGCTGGGCAAGGTGATGTTCGAGCAGCAGCCGATGAAGATGGCCGCCGCCGAGGCCCTGTGGGACACCCAGGCGCCCGCGCCCTTCTCGGTCTTCGCGGTCGGCGACGTCTCCAAGGGCCACAACAGCGTCGAGATAGAGATCCCCGGCCTGCTGTCCTTCCTCGCCCACAGCAACTTCTCCGACCCCGTCCCCGGCATCAACGACATCGCCGCGCAGGAAGCCGCGCGCTACGGCGGGCAGCCCGAGGACTACATCCCCAGCATCTTCATGACCTTCTGGGGCTTCCGCCTCATGATCGGCTTCGGGATGACCTCCTTCGTGGCCGCGCTCATCGGGCTGTGGACGACCCGCAGGAAGCTCTGGCTCGCACCCGAGTACCGGGTCGGGGAGGACGAGATCCCGCGGCTGATGCTCACGCGGACGCGCGAGATGAGCCCCTTCCTCACCAAGTGGTCCTGGCGCATCGGCATCCTCACCATGGGCTTCCCGCTGCTCGCCAACTCCTTCGGCTGGATCTTCACCGAGATGGGCCGCCAGCCCTGGGCCGTCTACGGACTGATGAAGACCGGCAACGCCGTCTCGCCGGGGGTGAGCCAGGGCGAGGTGATCACCTCGATGACCGTCTTCACCGCGCTCTACGCGGTCCTCGCCGTGGTCGAGGTCAAGCTGCTGGTGAAGTACGGCTCGGCCGGTCCCGACACGGACGAGAAGCCGCCGGCGAAGGACCCCCGGCTGCGGATGCCGGGCGGTGACCGGGGCACGGAGCTGCCCGAGGACGCCGACAAGCCGATGACCTTCGCGTACTGACGCGTCGACGACGCACTGATGACGGACTGACGCGTGACCTTCGCGTACTGACGCGCGCGGTGGAACGGAGAACCCGACCATGCACCTCCACGACTTCTGGTTCCTGCTGATCGCCGTCCTGTGGACCGGCTACTTCTTCCTCGAAGGCTTCGACTTCGGCATCGGCGTCCTCACCAAGACGCTGGCCAAGGACCGCACCGAACGCCGGGTGCTGATCAATACGATCGGCCCCGTCTGGGACGGCAACGAGGTCTGGCTGATCACCGCGGCCGGCGCGACCTTCGCCGCCTTCCCCGACTGGTACGCCACCCTCTTCAGCGGCTTCTACCTGCCGCTGCTGGCCGTGCTCGTCTGCCTGATCGTGCGCGGCGTCGCCTTCGAGTACCGCCACAAGCGCAACGAGGAGCGCTGGCAGCGCAACTGGGAGAACGCGATCTTCTGGTGCTCGCTGCTGCCCGCCTTCCTCTGGGGCGTCGCCTTCGCCAACATCGTGCGCGGGGTGCCGATCGGCCCGGACAAGAACTACACCGGTGACGTGCTCGACCTGCTGAGCCCGTACGCCCTGCTGGGCGGCCTGTTCACACTGGTGCTGTTCACCTTCCACGGGGCGGTCTTCGCCGCGCTCAAGACCGTCGGCGACATCCGGGACCGGGCCCGGGCCCACGCGGCCCGCTACGGCCTGGCCGCCGCGGCGCTCGCCGCGGCCTTCCTGGCCTGGACGCAGGCCGAGTCCGGCAACGGCCGCAGCCTGCCCGCGGCGGTCGTCGCGGTGGTGGCGCTGCTCGCGGCCCTGGCCCTCAACCGGGCGGGCCGGGAGGGCTGGGCGTTCGCCCTCTCCGGGGTCACGGTCGTGGCCGTCTTCGCGATGGTCTTCCTCGCGCTCTTCCCGGACGTCATGCCCTCCTCGTCCGACCCGGCGTGGAGCCTGACCGTGAGCGGCGCCGCCTCCAGCCCGTACACACTGAAGATCATGACGTGGATCGCGGGCTTCATGACCCCCGTGATCGTGGGCTACCAGGCATGGACGTACTGGGTGTTCCGCAAGCGGATCGGCACCCAGCACATCCCGGCCGCGCACTGAGACGGGGCGTGTCGTGAAGCCCGTCGACCCCCGGCTGTTGCGGCACGCCGCCGCGACCCGCTTCTTCCTGGCCGCCTCGGTCGTGCTCGGGCTGGCCGGGGCGGGCCTGGTCATCGCCCAGGCGATGCTCGTCGCCGAGGTGGTGACCGGGGCCTTCCAGCACGGTCTCACCGCCCATGACCTGGGCCGGTCCCTGGCGCTGCTGGCCGCCGTCGCCCTCGGCCGGGCGGCGGTGGCCTGGCTCACCGAACTGGCCGCGCACCGCGCGAGCGCGGCGGTCAAGTCCGCCCTGCGGACCCGGCTGCTCGAACACGCGACCAGGCTCGGCCCCGGCACCCGGAACACCGGCGAGCTGACCACCCTCGCCACGCGCGGAATCGACGCGCTGGACGGCTACTTCGCCCGCTACCTCCCCCAGTTGGGTCTCGCGGCCGTGGTGCCCGTGGCCGTCCTCGCCCGGATCGTCTCCGCCGACTGGGTGTCGGCGCTCGTCATCGTCCTCACGCTTCCCCTCATCCCCCTCTTCATGGCCCTGATCGGCTGGGCCACCCAGGGCCGGATGGACAAGCAGTGGCGGCTGCTGTCCCGGCTGTCCGGCCACTTCCTGGACGTCGTCGCGGGGCTGCCCACGCTCAAGGTGTTCGGCCGGGCCAAGGCGCAGGCCGAATCCATCCGCGCGATCACCGCCGACTACCGGCGGGCCACCCTGCGCACCCTGCGGCTCGCCTTCCTCTCCTCCTTCGCGCTGGAACTGCTGTCCACCCTGTCGGTCGCGCTCGTCGCGGTCGGCATCGGCATGCGGCTCGTCCACGGCGAACTCGACCTCTACACCGGGCTGATGGTGCTGGTCCTGGCCCCGGAGGCCTATCTGCCGCTGCGGCAGGTGGGCGCGCAGTACCACGCGGCGGCGGAGGGGCTGGCGGCCGCGGACGAGGTCTTCGCGGTGCTGGAGACCGAGCCGGCGCCCGCCGGCACCCTCCCGGCCCCCGACGCCCGGGACGCGGCGCTCACCGTGGATCGGCTCGTGGTGCGGCACGCGGGGCGGGGCACGCCCTCGCTGGCCGAGACCTCGTTCGAGGTCCGGCCCGGGGAGACGGTCGCGGTGACCGGGCCCAGCGGAGTCGGCAAGACGACGCTGCTGAACGTGCTGCTCGGCCTCGAACGGCCCACGAGCGGGCGGGTGTTCGTCGGTGACGCGGATCTTGCATCGCTCTCCCCCGAAAGCTGGCGGGACCAGGTGGCCTGGGTCCCGCAACGACCCCATCTCTTCGCCGGGACGATCGCCGAGAACCTCCGGCTGGCCCGGCCCGTCGCCACGGACGCGCAGGTGCGGGACGCACTGCGCGCGGCCGGGGCGCTCGAGTTCGTCTCCATGTTGCCGCAGGGCACTGACACTCGCCTCGGCGAGGACGGAAGCGGGCTCTCCGCCGGACAGCGGCAACGGCTCGCGCTGGCCCGGGCGTTCCTGGCCGACCGGCCGGTACTGCTGCTCGACGAGCCGACGGCCGCGCTGGACGGGGAGACCGAGGCGGCGGTGGTCGAGGCGGTACGACGACTGGCCGCCGGCCGCACCGTCGTCCTGGTCGTACACCGCCCGGCGCTGCTGGCGGTGGCGGACCGGGTGGTGCGACTGGAGGCACCGCAGGCCGAGCCGGGGGAGGCGGCGGGCAGCGGGCCCGTACGCCCGGAACCCGGTTACGGACCTGTGGAACCCACCGAGGTCGGGACGGTTCCGGGTATTGGGCGGGCGAGTGGGCATGACCCCGCGCGCAGCGCGGGGGTTCTGACCCGCGTCCGGGCGTCCGGGCGCCCGTATCGGGGCCGCTTCGCCCTCGCCACGCTGCTGGGCGCCCTGGCCCTCGGCAGTGCCGTAGGCCTGATGGCCGTCTCCGGATGGCTGATCTCCCGCGCCTCCGAGCAACCCCCCGTGCTGTACCTGATGGTGGCCGTCACGGCGACGCGGGCCTTCGGCATCGGCCGTTCCGTCTTCCGCTACGCCGAACGGCTGGTCTCCCACGACGCCGCCCTGCGCGTGCTCGCCGAGCTGCGCGTGTCGGTCTACCGGCGGCTGGAGCGGCTGGCCCCGGCGGGGCTGCGGGACACCCGGCGCGGTGACCTGCTCTCCCGGCTGGTCGCCGATGTGGACGCGTTGCAGGACTACTTCCTGCGCTGGCTGCTGCCGCTCGGCGCGGCCGTGCTCGTCGGTGCCCTGTCGGTCGGGTTCACCGCGTGGCTGCTGCCGGAGGCCGGCGTGGCGCTGGCGGTGGGGCTGCTCGTCGCCGGGCCGGTCGCGGCCGCGCTGTCCGGGGCGGTCGCCCGGCGCGCGGAGCGCCGACTCGCGCCCGCGCGCGGGGAGTTGTCCACGCATGTGGTCGAGGTGCTGAACGGCACCGCCGAGCTGACGGTCGCCGGTGCCCTGCCCGGCCGGCTGGAGCGGCTGCGGGGCGCCGACGCCGCGCTCACCCGGATCGCCCGGCGGGCCTCCGCGGCGACCGCCCTCGGCGCCGGACTGTCGGCCCTGGCCTGCGGGCTGACCGTGGCCGTCTCGGCCTGGGCGGGGGTGAACGCCGTCCACGAGGGCCGGCTGGGCGGGGTGTGGCTGGCCGTGGTGGTGCTCACCCCGCTGGCCGCGTTCGAGGCGGTCGCGGGGCTGCCGCTCGCGGTGCAGTACCGCCAGCGCGTCCGGCGTTCGGCGGAGCGGGTGTACGAGGTGCTGGACGCGCCCGTGCCCGTACGGGACGGGTCGGGGCCGGCGCCGGAGTCGCCGTTCCCGCTGCGCGTGACGGGGCTGACGGCGCGCCATCCGGGACAGTCCGTCCCGGCCCTGGACGGCTTCGCGCTGGAGCTCACGGCGGGCCGCCGGGTCGCCGTGGTGGGGGAGTCCGGTTCGGGCAAGACCACGCTCGCGCGGGTGCTGCTGCGCTTCCTGGACGCGGAGGCCGGCTCGTACACCCTCGGTGGGCGGGACGCGGCGGGGACGGACGGGGACGCGGTACGGAGGCTGGTGGGCATGTGCGAGCAGGACGCCCACATCTTCGACAGCTCGGTCCGCGAGAACCTGCGGCTCGCGCGGCCCGGCGCGGACGACGGGGAGCTCCGTGAGGCGCTGCGGGCGGCGCGGCTCCTGGAGTGGGTGGAGGGCCTTCCCCAGGGGCTGGACACGCTGGTGGGCGAGCACGGCGCGCGGATGTCCGGAGGCCAGCGGCAGCGGCTGGCCCTGGCCCGGGCCCTGCTGGCGGACTTCCCGGTCCTGGTGCTGGACGAGCCCGCCGAGCACCTCGACCTGGCGACCGCCGACGCCCTGACGGCCGATCTGCTGACGGCGACGGAGGGCCGTACGACGGTACTGATCACGCACCGGCTCGCGGGGTTGGCGGCCGTTGACGAGATAGTCGTGCTGGAGCGGGGGCGCGTGGTGCAGCGGGGGGCGTACGAAGAGCTCGCGGCGGCGCCCGGGCCGTTCCGCCGGGCGCTGGCACGGGAAGCGGCGGCGGACACCAGCCTCATGACGCTTTCCCCGGCAAATGGCGCTTATTAGGCTCGGCCCCATGGCAGCGACGGCGCACCCTTCCGACCCGCAGGACCGGGACCCGCGGGACGGTGTGCCCGACCGGGGGCCGATGGACTCCCTGGACGTCGCCACGGAGGCCACCCGCAGCCTCCAGGGGCTGTCCACGGAGCTCACCGGGCGCGTTCCGCAACTGCTGGAGGCCATGCGCTCGGTCGGCACCGGCATGGAGCTCCACACCACGCTCGACCGCATCTGCCGCACCGCCGCCGAGCTCGCCGACGCGCGGTACGCCGCCATCGGCGTGCTCGACGCCGGTGGCGAGGGGATGTCGGACTTCGTCACCTACGGCGTCGCCGAGGACGAGTACGAGCGCGTCGCGGCCTTTCCCGACGGCCGGCACGCCCTGGGCGTGCCGATCCGGGTCGGGGGCGAGATCTTCGGCAACCTCTACCTCACCGAGAAGCGCGACGGCGGCGAGTTCGGCGTCGCCGACCTGCACATGGTGAAGATCCTCGCGACCGAGGCGGGCATCGCGATCGGCAACGCGCGCGTGCACGAGGAACGCGGGCAGCGCATGCGCTGGATCGACGGTTCGGTCGCGGTGACTACGGCCCTGCTGTCGGGCAGCGACGCCGAGGACGCGCTCGCGGTCGTCGCCGAACAGGCGCGCAGACTCGCGGACTCGTCCGCCGGCATCGTGCTGCTGCCGGACGGCGAGGGCGGGCTGGAGATGGTCGTCGTGTCCGCCGAGGACCCCGCCGGTCTCCTGGGGACGGTGATACCGCCGCACAGCCCGGTCGTCTCCCAGCTCCTCGCCGGGGAACCGGTGTTCGTCGACGACTCGGCCACCGACCCGCGCATGATCACGGAGGTCGCCCCGCGGTTCGGCCCGAGCATGCTGCTGCCGCTCAAGAGCGGCGACCGGGTGCTCGGCACGCTCGCCATCCCCCGGCGGCGCGGCGCCCGCAAGTACACGGCCACCGAACGCGTCCTGGCCACCCAGTTCGCCGCGCAGGCCGCCCTCGCGCTCGTCCTGGCCGAGGCCCAGCGCGACCGTGAGCGGCTGGCCGTCTACGAGGACCGCGACCGGATCGCCCGCGATCTGCACGACCTGGTCATCCAGCGGCTGTTCGCCACCGGGCTGCTGCTGGAGGGCGCCCAGCGGCTCGCCGCCGAGTCCGAGGTGCGCGAGAAGGTCGGGCAGGCGGTCGACGAGCTGGATGTGACCATCCAGGAGATCCGCACGGCCATCTTCGCGTTGCAGCAGGAGCCCACGGAGGCGCCCGCGGGGCTGCGGACGCGCGTGCTGCGCGAGCTGGGCACGGCGGCCGTGCCGCTCGGCTTCCAGCCCTCCGCGAACTTCGTCGGCCCGGTCGACGCGAAGGTCGGCGAGCTCACCGGCAAGAACCTCATCGCCGCGCTGCGGGAGGCGCTCTCCAACGCCTTCCGGCACGCCCAGGCGTCCCGCATCGAGGTGCTGGTGGACGCCACGATCACCTTGCCGGACGGCCGGGAAGGGGTCCGGCTGGCCGTCTCCGACGACGGGGTGGGCATCCCGGAGGGCGGCCGCCGCAGCGGGCTGCGCAACCTCGCCAAGCGCGCCGAGTCGCTGGGCGGGTCCAGCTCCTACGGGCCGGGCCTGGGCGAGGACGGGGGCGGCACGCGGGTGGTGTGGGAGGCGCCCCTGTAGGCCCCGCCTGCGGCCCTGTGGGTGTCTAAGTTCCTCCGAACGGTCTTCCGCGAGCGCGCCCGCGCGGTACGCCAGTGAAGATCGCGAACATGCTGCTGTGTTCATATCGCACATGTCGCACCAGCCGTTCGAGGCGTTCGGGCGGTTCGCGCGGGCGGGCGCACAAGGGCGTGGCGCTGTGCGCGCTCTGCGCGCTGACCCTCCCGCTCTTCGCCGCCGAGCCGTCGTCCGCCGTCCACACTCCCGAGCGGCTGGTGCGCGTCGGGACGGAGGTGGTCCGGCTGGCCCGCGAGGCCGGGCGGCTCCGGCAGCGCTACGAGCTCCGGATGCGCGCGGCGGAGGACCAGCGGGCGCGGGGCGAGTGGCTCACCCGGCAGTGGGCGGGCCAGCGGTTCGCCACCGTCGCCCTGCGCCGGGACGCGGGGGCCGTGGCCCGGGCGCAGTACCGGACCGGCGGCTTCACCGCCCCGGGCAGCGCCGCGCTCTCCGACGCGCCCCTGGAGCTGCTGGAGCTTCAGTTCCAGGAGACCGACCGGCGGGAGAGGCTCGCGCGGATACTCATCGAGGCCGACGGCAGGAGCCGCTCGCTGGCGGCGGACCGGCTGTCGACGACGACCTCCCTGCAGGCGCTCAGCGAGGACGCCACCCGGCTGCGGGTGGAGAAGGCCGCCTTGGAGGAGCGGCTGGCGAAGGCGCGGGGCGAGCTGAACACCATGGCGGACATGGCCATCCGCAGCGGACGCTGCACGCCGGTCGACCTCGACGGGCTCCAGAGCGAGCAGGAGGACGCCCAGGACGCCGCCAACCGGCCACCGGAGGTCTCCCGGAGCGGCTGGACGCGCCCCCTGGTGTCCTACGAGCTCACGGCCGGTTTCGGCGGCACCGGCGCCCACTGGGCCAACGGGCACACCGGGCAGGACTTCGCCGTCCCCACCGGCACCCCCGTCCGGGCGGTGGGCGGCGGGACGGTGGTCGCCACCGGATGCGGCGGCTCGTTCGGGATCAGCGTGGTCATCCGGCACGAGGGCGGCTGGTACTCGCAGTACGCGCACCTGTCGGCGCCGCTCATGACCCCGGGACGGCAGGTCCGCGCGGGCGAGTGGATCGGGCTGTCCGGGACCACGGGGAACTCCACGGGGCCGCATCTGCACTTCGAGGTCCGGACGACGGCGAACTTCGGTTCGGCCGTCGACCCGGTGCGGTGGCTGCGGGCGCGCGGGGTCGAACTGTAGGCCGCGGTCTGTAAGCCGCTGTCCGAGGTTCAAACCCTCCGTCCGTGCGATCCGCCGTTCCGGGGCCGGAACCACGTGCCGGCGGCTACGGCAGGCCGTGGAGGATCTGCTCGATGACCGCCGCCACGCCGTCCTCGGTGTTGGCGGCCGTGCGGAGCGTGGTCGTGGCCAGCACCTCGGGGTGGGCGTTGGCCATGGCGTAGGCGGTGCCCGCCCAGCCGAGCATCTCCAGGTCGTTCGGCATGTCACCGAACGCCACGACCTCCTCGGGGGATATGCCGCGCTCCGCACAGCACTGGGCCAGCGTGCTGGCCTTGCTCACGCCGGGGCCGCTGATCTCCAGCAGGGCCGTCGGGCTGGAGCGGGTGAACACACCGTGCTCGCCGGCCACGGTCCGGGCCAGCTCCAGGAACTCGTCCGGGCCCAGCTCGGGGTGGAAGGCGAGCAGCTTGACGACGGGGCCGTGGCCGTCGCCGCCCATCAGCAGTTCCTCCGCCGGGGCGATCGACGCGCACGGGTCGGTCTGGAAGGGCGGATAGTGCGGCTCGTAGTGGATGCCCGAGGTGCGCTCGACCGCGAACGAGGCACCGGGGGCGGCGGCGCGCACCGCGCGGACGATCGCGAGGGCGGCGTCGGACTCCAGCGGGCGGACCTTGACGAACCGGCCCCCTCCGTGAAGATCGACGACCGCCGCGCCGTTGGCGCAGATCGCCAGGCCGTGACCGTGCACATGGTCCCGGACGACGTCCATCCAGCGTGCCGGGCGCCCGGTGACGAAGAAGACCTCGATGCCCGCCTCCTCGGCGGCCGCCAGGGCCGCCACCGTGCGATCGGAGACCGTCTTGTCGTCCCGCAGCAAGGTGCCGTCCAGGTCGGTGGCGATCAGCCGGGGCGTGGCGGCGGTCCGGCGCGTGGCCGGGGTCTCGGGCTGCTCGGTAGCGGAAGTCACGTTTCTCATTCTCGGGCACGTGCCGCGGACATGCGTACAAGCGTGCGCACGAGGCACGGTCTTGAGCCGGGCGCAGCGGGCGGGTCTCCCCCGCGACCCGGTTGTCGCACCCAGCGCCTACGCTCGGTGTCATGCGACTGAGCACCGTGATCCTTCCCGACCGCCGCTGGTCCGAGGGCGGCCGTGAGTCCTGGCAGCGCGCCGAGGAACTGGGCTTCCACACGGCGTACACCTACGACCACCTGTCGTGGCGGACCTTCCGCGACGGACCGTGGTTCGGCGCGATACCGACGCTGACGGCGGCGGCCGGCGTCACGTCCAGGATGCGGCTGGGCACTCTCGTCACCTCCCCCAACTTCCGGCACCCGGTCACGCTCGCCAAGGAGCTCATCTCCCTGGACGACATCTCGGGCGGGCGGATCACCCTGGGCATCGGCGCGGGCGGCTCCGGCTTCGACGCCACGGCGCTGCTGCGGGACGGGCAGGCGCCGTGGACGCCGCGCGAGCGCGCCGACCGCTTCGCCGAGTTCGTGCCGCTGCTGGACCGGCTGCTCACCGAGGACGTGGTCACCGCCGAGGGCGAGCACTACTCGGCGCACGAGGTCCGCAACATCCCCGGGTGTGTGCAGCGTCCCCGGCTGCCCTTCGCGGTCGCCGGGACCGGCCCGCGCGGGATGCGGCTCGCCGCGCGCCACGGCCAGGCCTGGGTGACCACGGGCGACCCGAAGATCTACGAGACGGGCACCCCGGAGCAGTCCCGGGCGGCCATCGCCGGGCAGATCGAGCGCCTCGGCGCGATCTGCGCCGAGGCCGGGCGGGACGTCGCCGAGCTGCCCAAGGTGATGCTCACCGGTTTCACCCCCGACCGGCCGCTGGACTCCTTCGACGCCTTCGTCGACTTCGCGGGTTCGCACGCGGAGCTGGGCATCGACGAGATCGTGGTGCACTGGCCGATCGCCGATTCGATCTTCGCGGCGGACGTCACCGTCTTCGAGAAGATCGCGACGGAGGGCCTCGCACAGCTCTCCTGACCGGGGAGCCCGTCCCGGGCGGGTGGAGAGCCCGCCCCCGGCGCGGTGGAGAGGGAGAATCGGGTCAGAGGCACCTACTGAGGGGCATGCTCCACTACGGGGGCATGCTCGCGGAGCCTTGGAGGTCTGCCGTGCAAGGGACCCGATTCGCCCCCGACCGGGGGCTGACCACCCGCATGGTCGGCACGATGTTCCTCATCGGGCTGCTCTACGTGGTCTTCGTGGGTGTGCTGGTGGCGCTGCTGCGCGGCGCCTGGCCGTTCGTCCTGGTCCTCGCGGGCGGCCTGTTCGTCGCCCAGTTCTGGTTCAGCGACCGGATCGCCGCCTTTGGCATGGGCGCCCGGGAGGTCTCCCCGCAGGAGGCACCCGAGCTGCACGGCGCCGTTGACCGGCTCTGCGCGCTCGCCGACATGCCCAAGCCGCGCGTGGCGATAGCGGACAGCGACGTGCCCAACGCCTTCGCCACCGGACGCGATCAGCGCAACGCCCTGGTCTGTGCGACGACGGGGCTGCTGCGGCGGCTGGAGCCGGAGGAACTGGAGGGCGTCCTGGCCCATGAGCTCTCCCATGTCGCGCACCGCGACGTGGCCGTGATGACCATCGCGTCCTTCCTGGGCGTCCTGGCCGGAATCGTCACCCGGATCGGGCTGTGGGGCGGTCTGCGCCGGGTGGGCGGCCGGGACGCCAACACGGCTCTGATCATGGTGCTCGTCCCGCTGGTCAGCGCCGTCGTCTACGCGATCAGCTTCCTGCTCACCCGGATGCTGTCGCGCTACCGCGAGCTCTCCGCCGACCGGGCGGGCGCCCTGCTCACGGGCCGGCCCTCGGCGCTGGCGTCCGCGCTGACCAAGGTCACCGGGCAGATGGCCCGCATTCCGACGCGCGATCTGCGGCAGGCCGAGCCCTTCAACGCCTTCTACTTCGCGCCCGCTCTCAGCAGGGACAGCCTGAGCCGGCTGCTGTCCTCGCACCCGACGCTGGAACAGCGGCTGGACCAGCTGGGGCGGATCTCGGCCCAGCTCGGCCGCCCGTGACATGTGACCGGGACGCACCGGCCGGGACGTGTGACCGACCGACGTGGAGGGAGACGTCGCCCGTGGGCTTCCTGGATGTGATTCTCGGCCGCAGCAAGCCGGTCCGCCCCGATCTCGACCAGCTGTTCGCCCTGCCCTCCGCCGCCGTGACGCTGCGGGCCGGCGCCGGGTTCGCCCCGACCGGACTGGGCTCGGTGTGCTTCGCGAGTGTGGAAGGAGGGGCGTTCGACCGGATCCGGCGGGACGTCGGCGAACTGCTGGACGCCGACGCCGAACGGGGCGGCGAGCCCGTGGAGTTCAGCCGGGACTCCTACGGATACACCTGGCTGCTGGCGCGACGTCCCGAGGACGACACGGCCGCCCTGGTCAACGACCTGCACGCGGTGAACACCCTGCTCCAGGAAGGTGATTTCGGCCCCCAGCTGCTCTGCTCGCTGATGGGCTTCCGCGATGAGGGGCGGCGCCCGCTCGCCCTCGTCTACCTCTACAAGCGGGGCACCTTCTACCCCTTCGCGCCGGTGGCCGGCGGGAGCGGGGCCGGCGCGGCGGGCAAGCGGGACAGCGAGCTGGAACTACAGGTCAGGGCACTGCTGGCCGACGATCTCCGGGTCGAGGAGGACCTGGGGCGCTGGTTCCCGGTCTGGGGCGCCCCCGGGCTCTGAGCCCGTCAGGCGCTGCCCGGAACGGGCCTCGACCTGCGCCGCGGCCCAGCGGGCCCACTCCTCGTACATGGCGGTGAAGCGCAGGCCGTACTCCAGGGCGAGGCGGCCGTTGGCCGACAGCGGGCCGTCGTCCCACTCGACGGACTTCTCCAGCCGCTCCAGGGCCTCGTGGCGGCCGGCGGCCCGCTCGGCCTCGGTGGAGAGGTAGGTGAAGGCTTCCAGCGGGGTGAGCTGGTCGAGGAAGAAGACCCGCAGCATCGCCTCGCTGCGCCGCATCCGCTCCGGCTGGGTCTCGGTGAGCCAGCGGTGCAGCTCGGCGAGGCCTTCGTCGGTGATGGCGTACTCCTTGCGACCGCGCGGGCCCTCCGCCGCCACCTCGAGGAGCCCGCTCTTCGCCAGCTTGCCCAGCTCGCCGTAGACCTGGCTCTGGGTGGCCGGCCACACGTTGGAGAGCGAGGTCTCGAAGCGCCTCATCAGGTCGTATCCGCTGGCGGGGCGGTCGGACAGCAGACCCAGCAGCGCGTGTCTCAGGCTCATGGCCCCAGCCTACATTCCACTCTTGACACGTCAAGGCAGGACCTTCTAGCTTTGACATGTCGAAGTTGGAATGTCGGTCGACGGGGCCGACGCACGGGTGGGCCGGCCAAAGGTCTGGCCGGATCGTCTGAGGGAGATCTCCATGAACTATCTGCGCGGCTTCACCCCCTGGATCGCCTTCGCGGCCGTCTCCCCCCTCGGCTGGCAGTGGGGGGCGGTCACCGCTCTGGCGGTGGCCGTGGCGCTGCTGGTGACGGCGCGCCGGGCGGGCGCCTCGGCCGACTCGCTGATCCTCGAGGGCAGCACGGCCGTCTTCTTCGTCGCCCTCGCGCCCGTGGCCTTCTCCCTTCCGCACAGCGCCCTGCGGAATTACGGCGGCGCCCTCTCACTGGGCTGGCTCGCCGTGACCGCGTGGGCGACCCTGGCCGTCGGGCGCCCCTTCACCACGGGCATAGCCAAGCGCCAGACCCCGCCGGAGGTGTGGCACACCGCGGTCTTCCGCCGGATCAATGTGGTGATCACCGCCGTCTGGGCGGCGGCGTTCACACTGACCGCCGCCGCGCTGACCGCCGTGTACGCCGCGGGCCTCGGCTCCGGTGTGTCCATCCCGCTCCAGGTCGCGGGGTTCGCGCTGCCCGCGCTGTTCACCGCCCGCTATCCCGAGCGGGTCCGGGCCCGGATGGCCCCGCGCGGCGCCGCCTGACATGAAGGGAGCCCGGACGCGCCCCAAGAGCGGGTCCGGGCCGACGGCGAGAACCCCGGAGAGAACGCCCGACGAGAGCCTTGAGGAGACCGCACGATGACGACCGCACCTGCCCATCTCGCCGGCAACTTCGCGCCGGTGACCGAGGAATTCACTGCCTACGACCTTCCGGTCACCGGGGCGATCCCGCCCGAGCTCAGCGGCTGGTACCTGCGCAACGGCCCCAATCCCCACGACGCCGCGTCCGGCCACTGGTTCCTCGGCGACGGCATGGTCCACGGGGTGCGCCTGGAAGGCGGAAAGGCCACCTCCTACCGCAATCGCTGGGTCCGCACCTCGACCTTCACGCACGGCGCCGCCCTCCGGGACGCGGAGGGCAATGCCGATCTCACCGCCGGGCGGGCCAACACCCATGTGGTGCGCCACGCGGGCCGCACCCTCGCCCTGATCGAGTCGTCCTTCCCGTACGAGCTGGACCTGCGGAAAGGGCATGAGCTGGACACGGTCGGGTCCCATGACTTCGGCGGCCGACTGGCCACGCCGATGACCGCGCACCCCAAGACCTGCCCCGACACCGGGGAGCTGCACTTCTTTGGATATGGCGGCCGCGAGGCGCCCTATCTGACCTATCACCGCGCCGACTCGGACGGTGAGTTGACGATCAGCAGAGCCGTCGACGTACCGGCGCACACGATGATGCACGACTTCCATCTCACCGCCTCCCATGTCGTCTTCATGGACCTGCCGGTGGTGTTCGACGAGGAACGGGCGAGAGCCTGCCAGGGCATGCCCTACGCATGGCGGCCGGACCACGGCGCCCGGCTGGGTGTGCTCCGCCGGGACGATCCGTACGGCGCGGTCCGCTGGCTGCCGATCGAGCCCTGCTATGTCTTCCACGCGCTCAACGCGTACGACGAGAGCGACGCCGACGGCGAACGGATCGTGCTCCACGTCATCCGGTACCCGCGGCTCTTCGCCGACGAGCGCGGCGGACCGCCCCGGCCCGCGCTGTGGCGCTGGACCGCCGATCTGACCCGGGGCACGGTCAGGGAGGAGCAACTGGACGACCAGCCCTGCGAGTTCCCCCGGATCGACGACCGGCTGACCGGGCGCCTCGCCCGGTACGGCCATGTGACCGTCGGCGAGACCCCGGGGGCGGGCCGGGCCGCCGGTGAGCTGCTCCGCTACGACCTGCGCACCGGATCCGTCGCCCGGCACACCTTCGGGCCCGGGCGCTTCCCGGCGGAGGCGGCCTTCGCGCCCGCGGACGACCGCCCGGGCGGTCCGGGCTGGCTGCTGACCTTTGTGTACGACGCCGCCACGGACCGGAGCGACCTGGTGATACTCGACGCCGGCGATCTCGCCGCGCCACCCGTCGCCGCGATACATCTGCCCCGGCGAGTGCCGTACGGCTTCCACGGCAACTGGCTCGCCGACCGCTGAGAGCTCAGGGCCCGGGCTCCCTCGGGCCTCCTCGGCCCTCAGGGGCGGGGGAGGAGCCCGTTCATGACGCGGGCCTGTACCTCCCGCTCGGCGGCGGCGGTGATGAAGGCCGCGACGTTCCCGGCCCCGACCAGCGCGCGGACGGCCCGCACGGTCGTGGCGGGCAGCGTCACCTGCTCGGCGGCGGGCGGTGCCGGCCGTTGCGGGGCGGCCGTGGGGGCGGCGTGTTCGGTACCGCCCGGGCCGCCGTCCTGGGGGTCGGCGTCCGGGGCCCACGCGTCCAGGTGCTGATGAAGGTGGCGGGTGGCCAAGGCCCGCATGGCGCGGGCCAGTTCGGCGTCGACGGCCTGCTGGGCCAGGGGGCGCAGTCGGCGGACGAGGGAGGCGGCCTCGATGGCCGCCTCGTCGGTGGGGGGACGGTCGAGGAACTGCTGGAAGACATGTTCGGTGGTGAAGTCGAGGAAACGGGAGGCGATGTGTTCGACCTGAGTACGCAGTTCACGCAGATGCCCCGAGATGGCGGGCAGGGGGACGCCGGCCGCGTGGAGCTCGACGGCGACGGCCAGCTCCCGGGGGCTGGGCACCAGGAATTCCCCGGGCGAGGAGGGCAGCGGGACCAGGACGCCGAGGGCGACGGCGTCCGCGACGGCCTCGTCGTCCCTGGTCCCGCCGAAGCGCTCGTCCAGGTCGGCCCGGGTGATCCGGCCGGGTTCCTCGTCCGACCACGGGCCGTCGATCTCGGCGACCAGCCCGAGCACCCCGCCCAGACCGCGGCCGCTGTCCCAGGCGTCCAGCAGTTCCTTGATGCTGGCGAGGGTGTAGCCGCGGTCGAGGAGCCCGCCGATCTGGCGGAGCCGGGCCAGGTGGGTGTCCCGGTAGACGTTGGCCCGGCCGCGCCGCTCGGGTTTGGGCAGCAGCCCGCGGTCCTGGTAGGCGCGGATGGTGCGGACGGTCGTTCCGCTGCGGTGGGCCAGGTCCTCGATCCGGTACTCCGCTTCCGGCACAGGGGTGCTCCTTACAGAAGGCCGCCCTCGGGGGACGGCTTACGAGAGGGCCGCCCGGCCCACCGCGCCCGCCGCGGCGCGGGCCGCGGGCGAGGTCGCCAGGTAGTCGAGGGCCTTGCGCAGCGACCCTTCCTGGGAGGGGTGGTACGAGCGCCGCGCGTAGCGGGGAACGGCCGAGCCCAGCTCCCGCCAGGTGGGCAGCAGACCCTTGGCGACGGCCCGGTTGTGCTCGCGCAGCGTGTAGCGCAGCCGGCCCGCGAGCCAGGGGTCGTGGCGGATCAGATAGCCCGAGCCCCAGCCCCAGAGGTAGAAGAGCACCGGCGCGGTGATCGCCATGCCGAGCAGCCGGCGGGCGTAGCGCGTGGGGTCCGGGCCGCCGCAGTGCTGGTACATGTCGAAGGCCACGGACCGGTGTTCGACCTCTTCGGCGCCGTGCCAGCGCAGCAGGTCCAGCATCACGGGGTCCGGTTCGGCCTCGTCGAGGGAGTCGGCCCGGAGGACCCAGTCGCCGAGCACCGCGGTGAACTGCTCGGTGGCGGCGATCACGGAGAGCCGGAAGCGCAGCCACTCCCGCTCGGAGATCCGCAGGCCGAACGGGGGACGGTCGCCGAGCAGGACGTCGAACAGGAAGTCGACGTGCTTGGTGTACGGGCCGGTGTCCAGCCCCTGTTCGGCGAGGTGCCGCAGCACATAGGAGTGCTGGACGCTGTGGGTGGATTCCTGCCCCATGAAGCCCTTCACGTCCTTGAGCAGCGCCTCGTCGCTCACCAGGGGCAGGGCTTCCTTGAAGACCTTGACGAACCACCGCTCACCGGCGGGCAGCAGGAGGTGGAGGACGTTGATGACATGGGTGGCCGTGGGCTCGTCCGGGATCCAGTGCAGGGGCGTGTCCCGCCAGTCGAACGACACACGCCGAGGGGCTATTCGGTACCGGTCTCTCATGAAGGCGCTCCTCCGGAACGGGAGATCACTCTCGGTGGGGGCGGGGATCGCACGTCGCGGGGATCCGCCCGGATCGGGGGTCCGCTCACAGGGGCGGGTCGACACGGGCGATACGGCGGCTCAGGCGAGGTGCGAAGCGGGAGATCAGGCGCACGCCGTGGGCCTCGGGGGCCACGGGCACCACGGCCCGGTCCTCGGCCACGGCCCGGAGGATCGCCGCGGCGACCTTCTCCGGCGGGTAGTTGCGCTTGCCGTAGAGGCGGGCGGTCTTCTCCTGGAGGCGTCGCTGTTCCTCTTCCGGGACGCCCGCGAAGCCCGCGCTCGCCGCTATGGCGGTGTTGACGATGCCGGGGCAGATCGCGCTGACCCCGATGCCCTGTCCGGCCAGCTCGGCCCGCAGGCATTCGCTGAGCATCAGCACGCCCGCCTTGGACGTGGCGTAGGCGGCGAGGGCCTTCGTCGGCTGGAAGGCGGCCGACGAGGCGGTGTTGACGATATGGCCGCCCTGCCCGCGCTCGGCCATCTGCCTGCCGAAGGTGCGGCAGCCGTGGATGACGCCCCACAGGTTGACGTCGAGGACCTTGCGCCAGTCCTCGGTGGAGGTGTCCATGAAGGAGCCGGAGAAGCCGATGCCGGCATTGTTGACCAGCACGTCCACCACGCCGTACTCGGCGGCGACCTTGGCGGCCAGTTTCTCCATGGCCTGCTCGTCCGAGACGTCGCAGCATTCGGCCCACGCGTCCCGGGCCCCGGTCAGCCGGGCCAGCTCGGCGGTGCGGACCGCGCCCTCCGCGTCCCGGTCGACCGCGACGACGCGTGCCCCGGCCTCCGCGAAGGCGAACGCGGTGGCCCGCCCGATGCCGCTCGCCGCCCCCGTGATCAGCACCAGCCGCCCGCCGAACCGGTCGGCGTACGGGCCCTTGCCCGTGGGCACCCGGGCGGGCAGGCCCTCCTGGTGGGCGGTCTCCTGGACGGTGGCGAACTCGCCGATCCAGGCGGCGAGTTGATCGGGGCGGGTGCGGGGGACCCAGTGTCCTGCGGTCAGGGTGCGCCGCACCAGCCGGGGGGCCCAGCGCTCCAGGTCGTCGTAGAGGCGCTCGGAGAGATAGGGGTCGCCGGTCGGGGTGATCAGCTGGACGGGCACATGCGCGTGGGCGTCCGTGCGGGGCCGGCGCAGCCTGGCCCGTACGTTGTCGCGGTAGAGCCAGGCGCCGTGGGCGGCGTCGTCCGGGAGGGAGGCCGTCGGGTAGCCGGCCGGGGCCTGCGGCGGCAGGGTCTCCAGCCGCTCCAGCATCCTGGGCCAGCGCTTGCCGAGGGGGCCGCGCCAGGCCGCCTCCGGCAGGACGGGGGTGTGGAGGGCGTAGACGTACCAGGAGCGGGCCCCCTGGCCGAGGAGTTGGAGCGCACGGCACGGGGTGGGCCGGGCGGCCCGTTCCTTGAGCCAGTGCCCGAAGTGGTCCAGGGACGGTCCCGAGACGGAGGTGAAGGAGGCGACACGGCCCTCGGTGCGCTCGACGGTGACGAACTCCCAGCCCTGCACCGATCCCCAGTCGTGGCCGACCAGGTGCACGGGCGCGTCGGGGCTCACGGCGTCCACGACGGCCAGGAAGTCGTCGGTGAGCTTCTCCAGCGTGAAGCCGCCGCGCAGCGGTCGTGGCGCGGTGGAGCGGCCGTGGCCCCGCACGTCGTAGAGCACTACATGGAAGCGGTCGCGCAGCCGCCGGGCGACCTCGGACCAGACCTCCTTGCTGTCGGGGTAGCCGTGCAGCAGCACCACCGTGGGGTCGGTGGGGTCGCCGAGCTCCAGGACGCACAGCTCGATCCCGCCCGTGGTGATCCGGCGCTCCCGGGCGCCCTCGCTCTCCAGGCTCATACGGCCGTCCTCTCCTCCTGCCGGCGCCGCACATGCGGCAGATCGTCGTCCAGCCAGAACGCGCTCTCCTCGGGGTCCCGTGAGTCGGTGACCACCAGGAGTTCCTCGAACTTCACCCCCGTGCCCCGGAAGCCCAGGTGGGGTTCGACCGCCCACAGCCCCGGCCGTGGCGGGTGGTCGGAGCGGCGGTGGGGGCTCCACAGCGGCGACCAGCCCTCCCGGTGTCCGCGCAGGGCGTCGGAGGCGAGGCCCTTGAGGGCCTGGGTGCCGAAGCCGAACAGACGCGGGGACCAGCGGCGCTCCCGCAGCCGGTCCACCTTGTGCGCGATCACTCCGAAGGGATAGGCGCGATGCCGGTTGACGTAGCCCTGGCGCGCCATGAGGCGCTCCACGTCCTCGTATATCTCCCGCAGCGGGCGGCGCTCGCGCACCTCGCGGAGGATCAGCTCGCGATGGACGGCGAGATCGGTGAGCAGCCGGTCGTGCAGGGGGTTCGCGCCCAGGCAGCCGGCATAGCCGACGTCCGCCGTGAAGCCGCCGTACACCGGCGCCAGATCGAGGATGAACGGCATCCCCGGCTCCAGCCGCCGCCCGGTGGGAAAGAACTCCAGGGGCACCCGGAAGCCCGTGAAGGCCGTCCGGTCGCCGAACCAGGCGAAGGGCAGGTGGAACCAGTCGCGGACGCCCCGCTCGCGCAGCCACTCCCGCTGCATCCGGGCCGCCTCGCGCTCGGTCACCCCCGGGACGAGCCGCGCGGCGACCGCCTCCGCGCAGTCGTACGCGAGCCGCTGCGTCTCCCGGAATCCGCGCAGCTCCGCGGTGCTCACCGAGCTCGTCATGCCGACCGCCACCCTCCGACCAGTTCCGTCTGCCGGTATCCGAAGTGCGAAGCCATATACGAAAGTTGCCAGTGATGAATGTGACAATGACCGGCGGCTGCGTCAAGGGATCCGGCGGATCCGGCGGCTCCGGGGCCCCCTCCGCCCGTACGGACACGTCAGACCCGAGGACTACGGACAACCAGCCGTCTGGTCTGACGACTGCCGCGATTTTCGCTACTACGGTCGAAGGCGTGACTGTGATCGCTACCGAAAGCCTCAGCAAGCGGTACCCCCGGGTGACCGCTCTGGACCGGCTCACCGTCGACATCAATCCGGGAGTCACCGGTCTGGTGGGTGCCAACGGGGCCGGCAAGTCCACGCTGATCAAGATCCTGCTGGGTCTCTCGCCCGCCACCGAGGGGAGCGCCCGCGTGCTCGGCCTGGACGTGGCCACCCAGGGTGCCCGGATCCGCGAGCGGGTCGGCTACATGCCGGAGCACGACTGCCTGCCGCCCGATGTGTCGGCGACCGAGTTCGTCGTCCACATGGCGCGGATGTCGGGCCTGCCGCCCACCGCCGCCCGTGAGCGGACCGCGGACACCCTGCGCCACGTCGGGCTGTACGAGGAGCGGTACCGCCCCATGGGCGGTTACTCCACCGGTATGAAGCAGCGGGTCAAGCTCGCCCAGGCGCTGGTCCACGATCCCAAGCTGGTGCTGCTGGACGAGCCGACCAACGGTCTCGACCCGGTCGGCCGGGACGAGATGCTGGGCCTGATCCGCCGCGTCCACACCGACTTCGGCATCTCGGTCCTGGTCACCTCGCATCTCCTCGGCGAACTGGAGCGCACCTGCGACCACGTCGTCGTCATCGACGGCGGCACTCTGCTGCGCTCCTCGTCCACGGACGAGTTCACCCAGGCCACGGGCTCCCTCGCGGTGGAGGTCACCGACACCGACGCCTGCCCCGACGGCACCGGCGCGCTGCTGGCGGCCCTCGCCGGGGCGGGGCTGACGACCCGGCCCGCGGGCCGGGCGGCCGACGGTTCGCCCATGTCCGGCCGGGTGCTGCTCGTCGATGTCGTCGACGAGGGAACGTACGACATCGTCCGGGATGCCGTCGCCGGTCTCGGCCTCGGCCTGGTCCGCATGGAGCAGCGCCGCCACCGCATCGCGGAGCTCTTCCG
>NZ_JAILXP010000690.1 GCF_020740895.1 Streptomyces sp. UNOB3_S3
GACAGGGTGGGGGAGGACCGCGCCGAAGGCGCGGAAACCCCCACGGCGGGTCAGCCGAAGAACGTCTTGGCCTCCTCGTAGAGCGCGACCGGTACGGTCTTCAGCCGCGCCGTGGCATCGGCCAAAGGAACGCGGACGATATCCGCCCCCCGAAGCGCGACCATCGTCCCGAAGTCCCCGTCCCGCACAGCGTCAATCGCGTGCAGCCCAAACCGCGTGGCGAGCCAACGATCGAACGCGCTCGGCGTCCCCCCGCGCTGCACATGCCCCAGCACGGTCGTCCGCGCCTCCTTCCCCGTGCGGGACTCGATCTCCTTCGCCAGCCACTCCCCCACCCCGGAGAGCCGGACGTGCCCGAAGGAGTCCAGCGCGGCGGCGCCCTTCAGGACCACGTCGCCGTCCCTCGGCATGGCACCCTCCGCCACGACCACGATCGGGGCGTAACTGGCCCGGAACCGGGAGGTGACCCACCCGCAGACCTGATCGACATCGAACCGCACCTCGGGGACGAGGATGACGTTGGCGCCGCCCGCCAGGCCGGAGTGGAGGGCGATCCAGCCCGCGTGCCGGCCCATGACCTCGACCACCAGAACCCGCATATGGGACTCGGCGGTGGTGTGGAGGCGGTCGATGGCCTCGGTGGCGATGTTGACGGCGGTGTCGAAGCCGAAGGTGTAGTCGGTGGCGGAGAGGTCGTTGTCGATGGTCTTGGGCACGCCGACGCAGCGGACGCCGTACTCGTCGCTCAGCCGGGCGGCGACGCCGAGGGTGTCCTCGCCGCCGATGGCGATCAGGGCGTCCACGCCGTGTTCGGCGAGGTTCTCCGTGATGCGGCGGACGCCGTCGGGCTCCTTGAAGGGGTTGGTCCGGGAGGATCCGAGGATGGTGCCGCCGCGCGGCAGGATGCCCCGTACCGCCGGGATGCCGAGGGGGACGGCGGAGCCGTGGAGCGGGCCCCGCCAGCCGTCCCTGAAGCCGATGAAGTCGTGACCGTGGTCCTGGACGCCCTTGCGGACGATCGCGCGGATGACCGCGTTGAGGCCGGGGCAGTCGCCGCCGCCGGTGAGTACTCCGATCCGCATGACACACCTTCCGTTCGCCGGGGGTCCGAAGCCGCCCGGCCGGGAACGCGCGGTCAGGCGTCGTCGAGACCTCGCTCTATCGCGTAGCGGACGAGCTCCACGCGGTTGTGCAGCTGGAGCTTGCCCAAGGTGTTCTGCACATGGTTCTGCACCGTCCGGTGGGAAATAACCAGCCGTTCGGCGATCTGCTTGTACGACAGTCCCTTGGCGACCAGACGGAGGACCTCCGTCTCCCGGTCGGTGAGCCGGGGTGCCCCGGGCT
>NZ_JAILXP010000691.1 GCF_020740895.1 Streptomyces sp. UNOB3_S3
GCAGGGGGCCGTGGGCTCAGGGCAGCAGCCCGTGGGCCGGGAACACCGCCCTACGGGTCGCGAGGATCGCCTGGTCCAGGCGGTCGGCCGGGTCGTACCCCGACTCCTCGAACGACCGCCATTCCGGCTCACGGCCATCCGTCATCCTCAGCGGCCCCAACTGCCCCGTGCGACGGAACACTTCACTCCGCCACAGGTCCGGCACGGGCGACGCGGGATCCACCGGCCGGTCGGCGGCGATGCCCACCAGATGGGTCCACGACCGCGGCACCACATCCGTCACGGCGTACCCACCTCCCCCGAGCGCCACCCAGCGGCCGTCGGCATGACGATGCGCCAACTCATGGCAGGCGGTCGCCACATGGCGCTGTGCGTCCAGCGAGACGGCCAGGTGCGCCAACGGGTCCTCGAAGTGGGTATCGGCCCCGTGCTGGGTCACCAGCACCTGCGGCCGGAAGGCCGCCAGGAGCTCCGGTACGACCGCGTGGAAGGCCCGCAGCCACCCGGCGTCACCCGTGCCCGCAGGCAGCGCCACGTTCACCGCGCCGCCCTCGGCCTCCGGGGCCCCCGTCTCCGTCGGCCAGCCGGTGCGGGGGAAGAGGGTCTGGGGGTGCTCATGCAGGGAGATCGTCAGAACGCGGGGGTCCTCCCAGAAGGCCGCCTGGACGCCGTCGCCGTGGTGGACGTCCACATCCACGTAGGCCACCCGCTCGGCTCCCAGCTCGAGCAGCCGGGCGATCGCGAGGGCCGCGTCGTTGTACACGCAGAATCCGGATGCCGCGCCCGGCATGGCGTGGTGCAGTCCGCCGGCGAAGTTCACGGCGTGCGGCACCTCCCCGCGCCATACGGCCTCGGCGGCGCCCACGGACTGACCGGCGATGAGCGCCGCGGCCTCGTGCATCCCCGCGAACGCCGGGTCGTCGACGGTCCCGAGCCCATAGGACAGATCGGCGGACCGGGGATCGGCCGACGCGGCCCGGACGGCGGCGATGTAGTCGGGGCGGTGCACGAGCCGGAGAGTCGACTCGCCGGCGGGCGGAGCGGCGACGACACGGACCGCCCGGTCGAGCTCGAAGGCCTCGACCAGTCGCATGGTCAGGGCGAGCCGTACGGGATCCATGGGATGCCCGGGGCCGAAGTCATAGCCGGTTACCGCTTCGTCCCACATCAGCTGTGCATGGCCGCTCATGGGGGTCACGGTATCGGTATCCATCTTGGCCGTAAATGCAAGAAAGCCCCGGCAGGTATCCCCTGCCAGGGCTTTCTCTTAAAAGGAGTTCGGCGGCGTCCTACTCTCCCACAGGGTCCCCCCTGCAGTACCATCGGCGCTGAAAGGCTTAGC
>NZ_JAILXP010000692.1 GCF_020740895.1 Streptomyces sp. UNOB3_S3
GTCGGTGGCCGGGCGGGAGGCGATCGTGGTGGGGCGGGTCTCGGGCAGCAGCAGGAAGCAGCCCAGGCTCAGCAGGGCGATGCCGGTGAGATAGGCGGCGACGCCCCAGGGCGGCCCGCCCGATCTGGCCGTCGCCGTCGCCACCAGCGGGGTGACGGCTCCGCCGAGCACCCCGGCGAGGTTGTAGCCGACGGAGGCGCCGGTGCAGCGCACCCTGGCCTCGTAGAGCTCGGGCACATACGCGCCGACCACCCCGAAGGCGGTGATGAAGGCCAGCATCGCGACGACGAAGCCCAGCAGCATCAGCGCGGGGCGGCCGGTGCGCAGCAGGCCCATGAGGGGGAACATCCACAGGGCCACGGCGGTACAGCCGACCAGGCACAGGGTGCGACGGCCGAAGCGGTCGCCGAGGTGGGCGACGACGGGGGTGGCCGCGCCGGAGACGGCGACCGCCACCATGACGCAGCCGAGCATGAGCGTGCGGTCGACGCCCAGGCGCTCGGTGCCGTAGGCCAGGGACCAGGTGGTGACCGTGTAGAAGACGGAATAGCCGATGGAGAGCCCGCCGGCGGTGAGCAGGACGAGCCGCCAGTGGCCGCGGACGACCTCGGTGAAGGGGAGCGTCGCGCGGCTCTCGTTCGCGGCCAGCGCCTGGAAGTCCGGGGTCTCGGCCAGCTGGGTGCGCAGCAGCAGCCCGATCGCGGCCAGGACGCCCGCCGCCCAGAACGGCACGCGCCAGCCCCAGGTCAGGAACAGCTCGTCGGGGAGGGTCGCCGAAAGGGTCAGGGTGATGCCGTTGGCCAGCAGGAATCCCACGGACGGGCCGGTCTGGGGGAAGCTCGACCACAGCACACGGCGATGGGCGGGGGCGTGTTCGGTGGTCAGCAGTACGGCGCCGCCCCATTCGCCGCCGACGCCCAGGCCCTGGAGGAAGCGCAGCACGAGCAGCAGCAGCGGGGCGGCGACGCCGATCCGCTGGTAGGTGGGGACGAAGCCGACGGCGACGGTCGCGAGGCCCGTCAGCAGCAGGGAGAAGACGAGCACGGGGCGGCGGCCCAGCCGGTCACCGATGTGCCCGAAGAACACCGAGCCCAGCGGGCGGGCGATGAAGCCGACGCCGAAGGTGCCGAACGCGGCGAGGGTGCCGACGAGGGGGGAGACGGTGGGGAAGAACAGCGGGCCCAGGACAAGGGCGGCCGCGGTGCCGTAGGCGAAGAAGTCGTAGAACTCGATGGTGGTCCCGACCATGGACGCCGCCGCGAGGCGGAGCATGGCCGGGGGTCGGTCGCGATTCATGTACTGCCCACCTTCCCCCTGGGGCTGTCTC
>NZ_JAILXP010000693.1 GCF_020740895.1 Streptomyces sp. UNOB3_S3
AGTTGAGGATGGGCGGGGTGCTCCACAGGGCGTGCGGGTGGCCGGCAGGGTCGAGGAGGGCGGCAAGGCGCAGGGCGGGGACGGCGAAGCCTGCGGGGTCGGAGGCTTGGGCGGCATCCAGGGATAGCAGCAGGGTGGTGGTGATCTGGCGTCCGTAGCCTTCGGTGTCGGCTGTTTCCGGCAGCGCTTGCTCCAGACGGGTCCGCCGGTCGGCAAAGAGATCCAGGTAGGCGGCGCAGGTCAGTTCTTTGTTGATCATGTAGGCGGCGGCGTGGCTCAGGGCGAGCGGCAGGTAGCCCAGAGCCTGGGCAAGGGCTCGGGCGCGGTCATCGATCAGGTGGGCCATGTCGTCGCCTGTCAGGCGGGTGCGCAGGTAGGCGTCGGCTTCTTCGGGCGTGTAGACGTCGATGGTGATGCGGGTGCGTCCGCCGCCGGTCAGGCGGGCGTCGTGCAGGCGGGTGGTGGCCAGTACCCAGCCGGTGCCGGTGCGACTGACGGGCCACCACTGGTCCATGACGGCCGGGTCGGTGATGTCGTCCAGCACCACCAGCCACCGCCGTGGCGTAGTGGCCAGCCACGCCAGGAAGGCGCGGGCATCAGCCTCCTTGTCCAGCCCGTGTGCGTCCGGCACGCGGATACGGGCGGCGGCCTGCGCGTACTGAGTGATCACCTGCTGCACCTCGCCAGCCGCAGCCCACACCACCAGGCCGGCGCCCTCGGCCAGGGCATCGGTGGCACAGGCGGCGGCCAGTTGGGTCTTGCCGACCCCGCCTCCGCCGGAGAGCACCTGGGTCAGCACCACCGCCCCGCCGCCCATACGGGCGGCGCCGACCTTCTCGCGCAGCGCGGTCCGTGGCTGGAACGCTGAGGCCAGGATCGGCACTGGTCCGACCTCCACCGGCCACGACACCTCCGCCTCGTTGCCGGAGGGCTGGTGGATGTGCTGTTCCTTGATGTTGATGACCTGGCTGTGGTCTCCGAGCGCGCTACCCTCGATGTTTCCGCCGACCCCGATGCCGCCGCCTTCCACGGTCACCTCGCGCAGCTCGCCTCCCCGCTCACCAGCGACATCCGGCACAGGGGGGTTCGTCTGCGGGCTGGAACGGGCCGGGGTGCCGGTGTCCTGGTCAGGGCCGGTGGAGCGTGCTTTGCGGCGCCAGGGCCAACGCGGTTCAGTCATCGCTGGCTGTCGTCTCCGATGGCGCTGTCGGTAATGTCCCCGCCCGCCGCCAGCCCGCCCGAGCCCGCCTGAACATCGCCATTGCCCCGCCGGCTTGGTCCACGGCGCTCGGACGTACGCGGACCCGACACCGTGGAGCGA
>NZ_JAILXP010000694.1 GCF_020740895.1 Streptomyces sp. UNOB3_S3
GTACGCCAGGGTGCGCACCGCCTGCTCGACCAGCGGCCGGGACGCCGTCCGGCGCGGCGCGGACGCGCCGCCCGCGAGCCCGCCCGTGTCCCGCCCGCCGGTGTCGTGGCCGTCGCCGTCGAGCGCCGCCCGGCCGGACCCCAGGCCCAGGAACCCCTTGCACCGCTCGTAGCCGTAGCGCAGCCGCGTCCATGTCGTCCCGCACGCCCGCTCGGCGTCCCGGCGCCACGCCCGCTCCGCCGCCAGCCCGGCCGCCTGGGCGCCCACCGCCTCCGCCAGCCGGTCCTCGAACTCCTGCCGCGCCCGTTCCGTCAGCCCCGGCCGCACGTCCGTCACATACGCCGGGCGCAGCCGCGCCGACACGCCGTTCACGTCCGCGGTCAGCCGCAGCTCGGCGGCGTTGCGGCGGGCGACGAACGAGCCAAGCGCCTCGCGCAGTTCGCCCACGCCGGCCCCGGTCAGCGCCGACAGGGCCATGACCGACGCGCCGGGCTCGCCGTACTCGCCGAGCGCCAGCCCGTCCTCGTCCAGCAGCCGCCGGAGGTCGTCCAGGACCTGGTCGGCGGCGTCGGCGGAGAGCCGGTCGACCTGGTTGAGCACGACGAACGTCACCTCGGCGTACCCGGCCAGCGGCCGCAGGTAGCGCTCGTGCAGCACGGCGTCCGCGTACTTCTCCGGGTCCACCACCCAGATCACCGCGTCCACCAGCGCCAGCAGCCGGTCCACCTGCTCCCGGTGGCCGGTGGCCGCCGAGTCGTGGTCCGGCAGGTCGAGCAGGACGAGCCCGCCGAGCGCCGGGTCGTAGGGGCGTACGGGAGCGCGGCGGGCCCGGGCCAGGATGCCCAGCCGGTCCAGCAGGCCCTCCGCGCGGTCGCTCCAGGCGCAGGAGACGGGCATCGCGGTGGTCGGCCGGCGCACCCCGGCCTCCGAGAGCTGGGCCCGGGCCAGGGCGTTGAACAGGGTGGACTTGCCGCTTCCGGTCGCCCCGGCGATGGCGACCACCGTCAGGTCCAGGGAGTGGCGGTGGCGGGCGGCGGCCTCCTCCAGCACCCGGCTCGCCTCGGCGAGCGTGTACCGGTCCAGCCGTGCCCGCGACAGCCCGACCAGCTCGCGCAGGGCGTCCAGTCGCGGCCGCAGCGCCAGGCCGACGGGCGTGGGGGGCGCGGCGACGCGGGGCACGGGAGAGGAGGACGGGCTGGCGCTCGGCGAGTACGGCGAGCCCGGCGCGTCGGTCATGGCCCTGTCGGCGCTGACCGGGGCCGGCGTGGGCGAACTGCGCGAGGCGCTTGGCTCGTTCGTCGCC
>NZ_JAILXP010000695.1 GCF_020740895.1 Streptomyces sp. UNOB3_S3
CTTAGGTTCTAGTGGTCGTTGCAACACCCCAGCCCAGGGGTGCTGCGATGGACTTCGAGATCCGTGACCGGTCGATCATCCGGGGCCCGAAGCCGTTGACGGAAGAACGGCGCGTCTACCTTGAGCTCGTTGAGCAGGGCGTGAGCGCAAGGGAAGCGGCCCGGATCGTGGGCATCAACCTCCGGACGGGCAAGCGATGGCGCAACGGCCGTAACCCGTCCGGGGGCACGGCGGGGGCACCACCTATCAACGTGGTGGTGCCCCCGCCCCGTCCGTCCCGGTACTTGCGCGAGGACGAACGGATCCACATCGCCGACCGGCTGCGGGAGAAGGCCGGCGTTCGCACGATCGCCGCCGAGCTGGGCCGCAGCCCTTCCACGGTCAGCCGCGAGATCCGCCGGAACCGGCACCCCGGCAACGGCCAGTACCGGCCTCACGCGGCCCAGCGCCGAGCCGAGCACCGGCGGCCCCGCCCCAGGCCCGGGAAGATCGGCCAGAACCCCGAGCTGCGGGACTTCGTCCAGGACCACCTGGCCCTGCGCTGGAGTCCAGAGCAGATCTGCCACGCTCTTCGCAGACGGTTTCCCGGCCGGCCGGAGATGCACGTGACCCACGAGACGATCTACCAGGCCCTCTATGTCCAGGGCCGGGGCGAGCTCCGCCGCGAACTGACCCGGGCTCTTCGGACCGGACGCGCACTGCGCCGCCCCCACCGCCAGGCGCACAGGCGCCAGTCCCGCGCGGTCAAGCAGATGGTCCTGATCAGCGAACGCCCCGCGGAAGCCGCCGACAGGGCCGTGCCCGGTCACTGGGAAGGCGATCTCATCATCGGCAAGGACCACAAGTCGGCGATCGGCACACTCGTCGAACGCACGACCCGCTACCTGATGCTGGTCCACCTGCCACTCGGCCACAGCGCGGAGTACACCCGCGACGCCCTCGCCGCGACCGTGAAGTCCCTACCGCCTCACCTGCGGCGGTCCCTCACCTGGGACCAGGGCTCGGAGATGGCCGCCCACCGGGCGTTCACCCTGGCCACGAACATCCCGGTCTATTTCTGCCACCCGGCCAGCCCATGGCAGCGCGGCTCCAACGAGAACACCAACGGCCTGCTGCGGCAGTACTTCCCCAAGGGAACCGACCTGGCCACCCACACCCGTGCACACCTCGACGCCGTCGCCGCCGAACTCAACAGCCGCCCACGCAAAACGCTCGGCTGGGAAACCCCAGCCGAGCGCCTGCATAAACTGCTCGCCACCACACATCAGTGATCACGTGTTGCGACGACCGATGGAATCCGCC
>NZ_JAILXP010000696.1 GCF_020740895.1 Streptomyces sp. UNOB3_S3
CCCCTCCCGTACCCCCGGCGCCAAGGAGTCCGTACCGGCGTCCGGCACCTCGGCGAGCCCGTTCCACGGCGACGAGGACGATGCCAGGGGTGGGAAGGGCGACAAGGGGAACAAGGGCGACAAGCCCGGCAAGGGTGACGAAGCCGGCACCTTCGACAGCGCCAAGGCGGGCCACGCCTGGGTCGCCAAGGTCTGCCGCGAGTTCCTCGCCGGCGACAAGCGCAACGGCAAGGGCGTCGACGAGGACGAGGCCCGCACCCTGGAGCGGTTCGCCGGCGGCTCGTCGGCCGTCCGGACGTACTGCGAGCGCGTCCTCGCCTCCGACGGCCAGGGCAACCAGGGCGGCAAGGGCGACGAGGACGGCGACGGCTCGGTGTGGGACGACCTCGTCAACCGCGCCCCGCGCCCCCACAGCCTGCCCCACGTCAGCGTGCCGTCCCCCGCCGCGAATCCGGGTGTGACACCGGGTGTGACATCGGGTGTGACATCGGGTGTGACATCGGGTGCGGCACCGGGTGTGACACTTTTCGGGGCGACGGCGCTGTAGGTAGTGAGCCGACTGGTCATCGGCTGTGCGGAGCCGGAGTTCCCCCCCATTAGCCGGCTCCGCGCACCTGGCGCGGGCGGGGCTCTTCCCCCGGTCCTGCCCGCGCCCCCCTTCCTCCTTCGCCGTGTGTGGCGACCGGGACGGGCACCTCCGGAGGGCTACAGTCCGAAGTGGAGGCTTCCGGAACCCGAACAGCGGGAGGCGTGTCCCATGACGACCCGATCGCGCACGACCGAGTCCGGACTGCCCGTCAAGCCCGTCTACGACCCGGAGGCGCTCGCCGGCTGGGACCCCGGGGACCGGCTCGGCGCCCCCGGTGCGTACCCCTTCACCCGTGGCGTGTACCCGACGATGTACACCGAGCGCCCCTGGACCATGCGCCAGTACGCGGGCTTCGGCACGGCCGCCGAGTCCAACGCCCGCTACCGCCGGCTCATCGCCGACGGCGGCCACGGCCTGTCCGTCGCCTTCGACCTGCCCACCCAGATGGGCCACGACTCCGACGCCCCGATCGCGAGCGGCGAGGTAGGCAAGGTCGGCGTCGCCATCGACTCGGTCCAGGACATGCGGGAGCTCTTCGACGGCATCCCCCTGGGCGACGTCTCCACCTCGATGACCATCAACGCCCCGGCCGCCCTGCTGCTCCTGCTCTACCAACTGGTGGCCGAGGAACAGGGCGTCCCCGCGAGCCGCCTGACCGGGACGATCCAGAACGACGTCCTCAAGGAGTACATCGCGCGCGGGACGTACAT
>NZ_JAILXP010000697.1 GCF_020740895.1 Streptomyces sp. UNOB3_S3
CCGTCACCCCACCGGCACACCCGCCTCCAGATTCATCACCCGCCCCCTCTCCCGCGCCCGCAACGCCCACCGCAACCGCCGCAACCGCACCGGCGGCAACATCGTCGACGCCTCGTCCTCCGTAACGAACCGCCACCCCCGCAACTCCGCCCCCGGCAGCAACAACCGCCGCGCATCAGCCGAGTTCAGCCGCCCCCCGTCGAACAGAAACCGCAACCCCCCGAACCCAGGCGGTTTCGGCGGCTCCCAGTCGACGACCAGCAATCGCGGCACCGCCTTCAGCTCAATCCCGATCTCCTCCGCGACCTCCCGCATCCCCGCCCGAGCAGGAGCCTCCCCCGGCTCGACGACACCACCGGGAAACTCCCACCCCGGCTTGTACGTGGGGTCGACCAGCAGCACACGGTCGTCCTCGTCGAACAGCAGCACCCCCGCCGCAAGCGTCGCCGCCTTCGGCTCGGGCGTCTGGACGATCGGGCAGTACCCGGCGGTCCCGTTGCGCACGGCCTCGGCGATGCGCTCGGCCGTCTGGAGCGGAGTCAGCCCGCCGCTGTCCACGACAAGCGCGTCCCCCCGCAACCACGTCAACGCCTCCCGGTACGGAACGACATGGTCACGGGCCCACTGCCGTACGGCCTCGCTCCGCACAGGGTCGTCCGGAAACTCGACGCGGCCCTCGATCCGCTCCCGAAGGATCGTTTCCTCAGAGGTGAGCACCACATGCCGCACCCGGATCGCCCGCGAGGCCAGCGCCCCGAAGATCTCGTCCCGGTACTCCTGCCGCAGCAGCGTCATGGGCACGACGAGCACCCCGCCCACCTCGGCGAGCAGCGCCGACGCGGTGTCCACGACCATCCGCCGCCAGATCGGCAGGTCCTGGTAGTCACAGACCTCGCTCAGTCTCTTCGGCGGCAGCAGATACCGCAGCGCCCCGCCGGTCACTTCGGGGTCGTAGAGGGTGCTGCCCGGAATGAGCCGGGTCAGTTCCTTCGCCGTGCTGGTCTTGCCCCCACTGAACGCGCCGTTCAGCCAGACGATCACGGTGCCCCCTCCTCCGTAGCCCCCGGTGACGGCCCCGGCCCCGTAGCCCCCTGTGACGGGCTCGGGAACACAGTGCCCGCACCACCTTGCCACGGAAACGTGTACGAGCGGCATGGGGCACGGTCCCGGCCACGGGACACCGGCAAGGCACCGGCAAGGCACCGGCGAACCCTCGACAGCCCGGCCCGAAGCCACCGGCCAGGGGCCTGATCAGCCGTCACATGCCGCTGGCGGTTCCCGGCCCCGTTCCCC
>NZ_JAILXP010000698.1 GCF_020740895.1 Streptomyces sp. UNOB3_S3
CCATGGCAACGGCGCCTAGCGTCTCGTACTCGATGACGGTCCGGCTGGAGGTTCCCGTGTCGGGGACCGCGGTCAGTGAGCTGACCACGGCCGTGGAGTCCTCCGGTGGGTCGGTGACCGGTCTGGACGTGACCGCTTCCGGGCACGAGAAGCTGCGTATCGACGTCACCATGGCCACCACCTCGACCGAGCACGCCGACGAGATCGTCGAGAAGCTCCGCGGGATCGAGGGCGTCGTCCTGGGCAAGGTCTCCGACCGGACGTTCCTGATGCACCTCGGCGGCAAGATCGAGATGGCCTCCAAGCACCCCATCCGCAACCGCGACGACCTCTCCATGATCTACACCCCCGGTGTCGCCCGGGTGTGCATGGCCATCGCGGAGAACCCCGAGGACGCCCGCCGCCTGACCATCAAGCGCAACAGCGTCGCCGTGGTCACCGACGGCTCCGCCGTCCTCGGGCTGGGCAACATCGGCCCCAAGGCCGCCCTGCCGGTGATGGAGGGCAAGGCCGCCCTGTTCAAGCGGTTCGCCGGCATCGACGCCTGGCCGATCTGCCTGGACACCCAGGACTCCGACGCCATCGTCGAGATCGTCAAGGCCATCGCCCCCGGCTTCGCGGGCATCAACCTCGAGGACATCTCCGCCCCCCGCTGCTTCGAGATCGAGGCCCGCCTGCGCGAGGCGCTGGACATCCCCGTCTTCCACGACGACCAGCACGGCACCGCCATCGTCGTCCTGGCCGCCCTGACCAACGCGCTGCGCGTGGTGGGCAAGGACATCGGCGACGTACGGGTCGTCATGTCCGGTGCGGGCGCGGCCGGCACGGCGATCCTGAAGCTGCTGATCGCGGCCGGGGTGCGGCACGCGGTGGTCGCCGACATCCACGGCGTGGTCCACGCCGCCCGCCCGGACCTGGTCTCCGCCGGCAGCACCTCCGCGCTGCGGTGGATCGCGGACAACACCAACCCCGAGGGCGTCACGGGCACCTTGAAGGAGGCCGTGCGCGGCGCGGACGTCTTCATCGGTGTCTCCGCCCCCAACGTCCTGGACGGCGACGACGTCGCGGCGATGGCCGAGAACGCGATCGTGTTCGCGCTGGCCAACCCCGACCCCGAGGTCGACCCCGGCATCGCCCGCCGCACCGCCGCCGTGGTGGCCACCGGGCGTTCGGACTTCCCCAACCAGATCAACAACGTGCTGGTCTTCCCCGGCGTCTTCCGCGGCCTGCTCGACGCCCAGTCCCGCACCGTCAACACCGACATGATGCT
>NZ_JAILXP010000699.1 GCF_020740895.1 Streptomyces sp. UNOB3_S3
CCCTCCACCCCGTCCGGCTCCTCACCGAGCTGCGCGCCCCCGAGTCCGTACCCGCCCTGCTCACCACCCTGGAGCGGCTGCTGGCGGCCCGCGACCACTGCTGGCCGATCGCCCGCGCCTGCGTCGAGGGCCTGGGCGTCCTCGGCGACCGCCGGGCCGAGGCCACGCTCGTCGCCGCCCGCGAGCACGAACGGCTGCGCCCGGCGGCCGTCGCCGCCCTGGCCCGGCTGGCCCGGCACGGCGGCGGGGCTCAGGGGGCGCGCTTGTAGAAACGGCGGGCGCGCGCGTTGTCCTCGGCGACCCCACAGCGCATCGCGCGCGTACACCTCGCCGTCCGCCGGCCGCTCGCCCGGATCTCCGCCACCGCGTCGGTGTCGGCGACGGTCATCGTCCGTATGGTCACCATGTGCGGAGGTTGGTGCGGGCAGCCGTCGGCAGGCCCCGGATTTTGGGTGGTCGCGCCGATGGTGATTGGCTTTGCGCGCACCCGCGGTAAGCGGCAAGACAGCACTTCTTTCAACGTCCCGGAGGACTAGCCATGGGCCAGGTCGAGGCCACGACGGAGCGGATCATCGCGGCAGGCGCGGAGGACGTGTTCGACGCCCTCGCCGACTACAGCGGCACGCGTGCCAAGCTGCTGCCCGAGCACTTCAGCGAGTACGAGGTGCGCGAGGGCGGCGACGGCAAGGGCACGCTCGTGCACTGGAAGCTCCAGGCCACCAGCAAGCGGGTGCGCGACTGCCTCCTGGAGGTCGACGAGCCCACCGACGGGCAGCTCGTGGAGAAGGACCGCAACTCCTCCATGGTGACCACCTGGACCGTCACCCCGGCCGGCGAGGGCAGCTCCAAGGTCGTCGTCACCACCACCTGGCAGGGCGCCGGCGGCATCGGCGGCTTCTTCGAGCGCGCCTTCGCCCCCAAGGGCCTCGGCCGCATCTACGACGCCGTGCTCGACAAGCTCGCCGCCGAGGTGGAGGGCGGGCCCAGCGCGGGCTGAGCGCGGGCCGAACGCGGCCGCCCGGACCGGACCGGTCCGGGCTCACCGGTTCGAGTGGTTTTCCCGGCCCGGCCCCGCTGTGCCCAAACCGCCTCCGACCGGCAGAAAGTGCCGTGCCCGGCGCTCCCCGACAAATCGTCGCGCTTGCTGGCCGTTGTCGCGTAATGCGAGAAATGGGCGGCAACGCAGGCGCGACGAGGGGAGTAGTTACGTGGGCGGGTCGACCTTCGAGGCCACCTTGGAGAAGAGCGACAGGACGCTCCCCCTGCCGCC
>NZ_JAILXP010000007.1 GCF_020740895.1 Streptomyces sp. UNOB3_S3
CCCCGAATCCTCGCCCCCCGCCCTCCCGGTCCGCGAGCATCGGGCTCGTGCCGAACATGCCGAACCGTCACGCGCTCCGCGGTCATCTCCTCGCCACCCGGCTGGCGGGGACCGTCGCCACGTCCAGGGAGCGGAGCCTGAGTCGCTATCGGTTGTTCGCCGCCCGGGATCCCCGGGTGCTGATCGGGCTGGAGCCTAAATCTGACTGGCGTTTCCCCGAGTTGTTGCAGTTGATGGTCCAAAGGTGTGGTGTTTCGGCCGATCCCAAGCACACTTCCGGGCAGGATGTGATCGATCCGGACCGCACGCTGGTGGCACTCGATGCCTTCGCCGATCGGCTCGCGACGGCGGCCGCGCTGGGCGCTCCCGTGCTCCTGGGCACCGGTCACCCCCACCCGCTCCTGGGCTTCTACGCCGCTTTGGCCGCCGCCTTGTCGGCGGCGGGATGCGATGTCCTCACTCCGGCGCAGGGTCGAAGTGTCGACATAACGACCCGGTTCGGCGTACGCACCTACAACCTTCACTACGCCCAAGGAGTCGCGATGGTGCGCGAACCCGGCGCACGGGGTCCCGGAAGTGAGCCCGGCGCGCATACTCATTCACCTCTCCCGGTTCGTACCGTGCTTGACGCCGTGGCGGGGTCGGGCGGGCCGTTGCCGGCCTTGGTCATCGGGGACCACGGATGGGTCTGCGGGGCAGGTCAGCTGGGCATTGAGGTCATCGGGCTGGCGGACTCGGACGACCCCGCGCTGTTCGTCGGAGAGGCCGAGGGGCGAGTGTCCGTCGCCGTTCCGCTTGATGACACTGTGCGGTCTGATTACTACCGACCGCTTACTCGCTATGTACTCAATCGAGCGTGTCTGTCACAGTAGGCGGCCGATGGCTGCTCCTCTTCCCCACTCGCATCACCCGCCCCTAACCTGGGGAGTGAGCGCGCAGCGACGAGGAGTCACCGGAGGGGAAGCCGGTGCGCGTCATGTGCGGAAGGTTCAGGTGTGTCATGGCTGCTGGCGAAAGGCCTCTCAACGAGGTCGTGTTCCTTACCGTGGCGGAGGTCGCCGCGGTGATGCGAGTCTCCAAGATGACCGTGTACCGACTGGTGCACAGCGGTCATCTGCCGGCGATCCGGGTGGGCAGGTCGTTCCGGGTCCCAGAACAAGCGGTGCACGAGTACCTCCGGGAGTCCTACGTGGGGGTGGAAACAGCCTGACGGGGGCCCTGGATTACGCTGATCGCCCGGTGCCGGGTAGGCTGGCCCGATGTAGGTCGTGTGGGCTCGGACGCCCCGCACCGAGTGAATCGATGTAAGCGAGGGTAGTCGTGGGCTCTGTTATCAAGAAGCGGCGCAAGCGGATGGCCAAGAAGAAGCACCGCAAGCTGCTCAAGCGCACGCGTGTTCAGCGTCGCAACAAGAAGTAAGCAGCGCCGCTGTGCTCGACCCGCAGCCCTTCCACCGGTCACGGTGGGAGGGCTGCGGTGCGTTGCGGTGAGTAAAGCCTTCGCTACGGCTTGAAATGACGCCCGGCCCGACCGGCGGTCATCACAGTGCAACAACGACCCGCTACGGTGGCCGCGACAGGGCACCGCTCGTCTCCCCTGACATGGGACAGACGTGGGAAGGAAGGCGCTGATCTTGGGCAAGGTCGTGCTCGTCACCGGAGTCGCACGGCAGCTGGGCGGCAGGTTCGTCCGCCGGATCCAGCGCGAGCCCGACGTCGACCGCGTCATCGGGGTGGACGCGGTGCCACCCGAGCACCATCTCGGCGGGGCCGATTTCCTACGGGCGGACATCCGCCACCCGACGATCGGCCGGGTCCTGGCGGAGCACTCCGTCGACACCGTGGTCCATATGGACGTCAACGGCACCCCGCTGGGCAAGCGCGGCAGCCGGGCCTCGGTCAAGGAGACCAATGTCATCGGCACCATGCAGCTGCTCGGTGCCTGCCAGAAGACCCCGTCCGTCAAACGGCTGGTGATCAAGTCCAGCACGAACGTGTACGGTTCCGCGCCCCGGGATCCCGCGGTCTTCACCGAGTCCACGCCGCCCAAGTCGCTGCCCAGCGGTGGCTTCGCCAAGGACGTCGTCGAGGTCGAGGGCTATGTCCGGGGCTTCGCCCGCCGCCGGCCGGACGTGGCGGTGTGCGTGCTGCGCTTCGCGAACGTCCTGGGGCCCTGCGCGGACTCGCCGCTGGCGGAGTACTTCTCGCTGCCCGTGCTGCCCACCGTGCTGGGCTTCGACCCCCGGCTCCAGTTCGTCCACGAGGACGACGCCATCGAGGTGCTCCGGATCGCCGCCGGGGAGCCCGCCAGGTCCACGCTCAACAGCGGCACGTTCAATATCGCCGGGGACGGCGTTCTGCTGCTCTCACAGGCCGCCAGGCGCCTCGGGCGCCCCACGCTCCCCTTCTTCCTGCCGACCGTCACCTGGGTCGGCTCCGCGCTGCGGTCGGTCGGCGCCCTGGACTTCTCGCCCGAGCAGGTCCGGCTCCTCACCCACGGCCGTGTCGTCGAGACCGCGCAGATGCGCGAGACCCTGGGCTTCCGCCCCCGGTACTCCACTCCGGAGGCCTTCGCGGACTTCGCCCGCAGCCGCGGCCCGGGGCTGCTGCCGCCCGAGACCCTCGCCCGTACCGTCGACCGGATCGCCGCGCTGATGCCTGCCGGCAGCGGCCAGAACTGAGGAGCGCACTCACCATGGCCGATGCGAAGGTCATCCCGTTCGGCGAGGAGCCCCGGGCCAAGCGGCGGCCGGGCCGTACGGCCCGCGGCCGGACGAGCCGGGTGCCGGCGGCGCTCGCGCCCGTACCCGCCCAGCGGGAGGAGGAGCGGGCCCGCACCGGCCAGGAGGGCCGTCCGGAGCAGGCCGGGGACGGTGCCGCCGCCGGGGCTACGGGCGGCGCGGCCGCCGGGGACGGCGGCTGGGAGCGGAAGCTGGCCCACGGCCTGAGCTTCCTGCGCCGCCGGATCACCGGCGAGTACGAGGTCGACGACTTCGGCTACGACCAGGAGCTCACCGATCAGGTGATCCTCTCGATGCTGCGGCCCTTCAAGGAGAAGTACTTCCGGGTCGAGGTGAAGGGCATCGAGAACATCCCGGAGAAGGGCGCGGCGCTGATCGTCGCCAACCACTCCGGCACCCTCCCCATCGACGGCCTGATGCTCCAGGTCGCCGTGCACGACCACCACCCGGCCGGGCGGAACGTGCGGATGCTCGCCGCCGACCTCGTCTTCATGCTGCCGCTGATCAACGAGCTCTCCCGGAAGCTCGGCCACACCCTCGCCTGCGCCGAGGACGCCCAGACGCTGCTGGGGCGCGGCGAGGTGGTGGGGGTGATGCCGGAGGGCTTCAAGGGGATCGGGAAGCCGTTCTCCGAGCGGTACAAGCTCCAGCGCTTCGGGCGGGGCGGCTTCGTCCAGACGGCACTGCGTGCCGGGGCGCCCATCGTGCCCTGCTCGATCGTCGGGGCCGAGGAGATCTACCCGATGCTCGGCAATTCGAAGACGGTCGCGCGGCTGCTGGGCATCCCGTACTTCCCGCTCACACCGTCCTGGCCCTGGCTGGGGCCGCTGGGGCTGGTGCCGCTGCCGACGAAGTGGACGATCCAGTTCGGGGAGCCCATCCCCACGGACGGCTATCCGCCGGAGGCCGCGGACGATCCGATGCTGATGTTCAACCTCACGGACCAGGTCCGGGAAACGATTCAGCACACCCTCTACAAGCTGCTCGTGCAAAGGCGGTCGGTGTTCTTCTGACCTCTGTTGATCTCTGACGAGGGCAGAAGAACACCGACCGCCGGAAGGCGCTACTTGTCGTCCTCCCCGTGGATGCCGAGCCCCGGAAGGATGTTCGGCAGCAGCGGGGGGATGGTGATGTCGGGCTGCTTGGACGGCTTGCCGTCCTTGCCGTGGGCCGACCGGTCCGGGCTGGAGCCGTCCGTGCCGGAGGGCGGCTGGAGCAGGCCCGTGCCGCCCAGCAGGCCCTCGTGCTCGTCCCGGCTGCTGGGGGAGGACTGGGCGGGCTTGCCGCTGGGGTGCTTGCCGTCGGCCGTGGCCGGGGCCTTGGGGCTCGCCGCGGGGCTGTCCTGGCCACCGCTGCCGGAGGAGCCATGGCGGGCGGCCCCGGACGGGCCCGCGGCGTCGCCGTGCTTGGCCTGCTTCTCATGGAGCAGCCCGCGCAGCGGCTCGACCTCATCGTCTATGGCGTCGAGCACCGAGGAGACGCCGTTCCCGACGTCGGCGAGCTGGACGGGGAGCCGCTCGCGCAGCCGGCTCCAGCCCTCGCGGTGCGAGGCGGTGAACGAGGAGAGCCGCTGGATCGCGCCCAGCGAGCCGTCGCGCTGATAGACGCCGTGCAGCAGCCGGTGGCCCTCGGCGGCGTCGTGCTGCATCCCGGAGAGGGTGCGGCGGATCTCCGACAGCGACTCGTGGTCGAGCTGCCCGGAGCGGCCGCGCTCCATCAGCCGGTTGGCCTCCTGGAGCCGCGTCGACGCCTGGTCGAGGAAGAGCCCGCCCCGGTCGGAGTCGCCGTCGGCCATGCCGAGCTTGAGGTCCTCCATACCGCGCTTGAGCCCGTACAGGGTGTCGCCGGGCAGGGCGCCGGAGCTCGCCGCGGCCACACCGCCGAAGGCCCCCGCCGCCACGCCGACCGTGAGGCCGCCCGCGGCGAGCCCTTTGGACCAGCGGGAGCGCGGCCTGAGCCGGCTCAGCGCCCGGTGGGCACCCCGCCCGGAGCGCTGCGCCGGAACGGCGCCGCCCCCGGCGAACTGGGCCTCCATGGCGGCGATCAGCTGCGCTCGCTGGACGGTCTTGACCTCGGCGTCCAGCTCGGGGGCCGGCAGCGCGCCGAGGCCGCCCGTCAGTGCCAACAGCCTTGACTGCTCGGTGTCTTCCAGCGATGGGCCGGACTGTGCGGCCGCAGCACCCTGGACTTCCTGGTCCTCCAGGGCCTGGGCGAAGGCGTTCGCCCGCCGGTGCGCCGATACATTCGCGATCACAGGCGGCACCTCCTCTCGTCATGACGGTCGACTTCCCGGGGCACCTGAAGGGTTGCACGCCGTGCACGCATCCACTCGATGGAGTGAGTGAATACGGTCACGAAGCGCCTTGGGGAAGTCTGCATCCCGGACAACGAGTGGCGCGGCAGTCGGGTTACGCGGCCGGAGCGAGGTGGCCGCCGGTGAGTGAATCCAGACATCGGGTCGGTGAAGGGTCCGGTCGATCGGGGCGGTCGAGGGGTCCGGTGCGGGTCAGCGGGCGTCGTCCGGGAGGAGCCGGGCCAGGGTGCGCACGGCCCGGTACTGGAGGGTCTTGATCGCTCCCTCGTTCTTCCCCATCACCCGGGCGGTCTCGGCGACCGAGAGGCCCTGGAGGAAGCGGAGGGTGACGCACTCCTGCTGCTGTGGATTGAGCTTGCGCACCGCCTCCAACAGGGCGGCGTTGGAAAGGGATTCGAGGACGGAGTCCTCCGGGCTGCGCTCGACCTCATTGGCGTCGAGCATCTCGCCGGTGGTCACCTCCAGCCGGAAGCGCGACGACTTGAAGTGGTCCGCGACCAGATTGCGGGCGATGGTCACCAGCCAGGCGCCGAAGTCGCGGCCCTGCCAGGTGAAGGTGCCGATGCGGCGCAGGGCGCGCAGGAAGGTCTCGCTGGTCAGGTCCTCGGCCGTGGCCCGGCCGCCGACGCGGTAGTAGATGTAGCGGTAGACGGTGTCGGCGTACTGGTCGTAGAGCCGGCCGAAGGCCTCGGCCTCGCCGGCCTGGGCGCGCTCGACCAGGTCGAGCATGCGGGCGCTGTCGCTGTCGGCGCTGGGACGGCGGGGCGCGGTGGACGTGGCGGTGGCGGCTCCTCGGCGGGTTCGTCTGCCGACGGCGGCACCGCTCTCGGCGAGGGCGTAGCAGGGGCCGGCATGGCCGCCCACCGCTGCGGTGCCGAGCGTGGCGAAGGCGGGGACGGCGTACGCGGTGGGGACGAAGACGCGCAGACGGTCGAGGACCGCTGCGCGCAGCGTAGCCAGGCCCGAGGCGTCAACCCCGACGTGTGGGTACACGGGACTCCCAGAGGCAGAGCTTCCATCACGTGCAGTGCGGGGCCGTTCACTCGTCGTAGGGACAAGCGGGCACCGGCTTGCGTCTGAGGAGAATAACCCTTCGTACAGGCAGCGCTACACCGAGTTGCCTAAATCATCGTTTCCGTTCGATCTTCTTACGGTTCATGGCCGATCAAATATCGAACTGCCAGCGGTAGTTGACCGGATTTGGCGAGGGTGTGGCCGATTGGGCAGCGTGTTGTGGCAATCCGGACACGCAAGGACTGCCGGGGGCCATGTGGGGGTATGACAAAAGGATTGCCTGTGCGATCAAGGCGGTTACGGGCAGTGGCGAGGAGGCGCGCCGAAGCGTCGCCCGTACCGGTGACGGTGGCCCACTCCGTGGTGGGCGGACGCATGGGGACGCCGGGCCCGGAATCCGGGCCCGGCTCCACGGCGATGATCCGGGGGGCAGGGGTGGTTCAGCGGCGGCTGCGGCGGTGCAGCGCGATGCCGGCGGCCGCGCCGCCCGCGAGCGCGCCGAGGCCCGCCGCGGCGGGGATGCCGATCTTGGCGGCCTTGCGGCCCGTCCGGTAGTCGCGCAGCCGCCAGCCGTGCTCGCGCGCGTGCTTGCGCAGCCGGCCGTCGGGGTTGATCGCGTACGGGTGGCCGACGAGCGAGAGCATCGGGATGTCGTTGGCCGAGTCGCTGTAGGCGGCGCAGTGGGCCAGGTCCAGGCCCTCGGCGGCGGCCAGGGCGCGGACGGCCTCGGCCTTGGCCGGGCCGTGCAGCAGCTCGCCGACCAGCTTGCCCGTGTAGACGCCGCCGACCGACTCGGCGACCGTGCCCAGCGCGCCGGTCAGGCCCAGCCGGCGCGCGACGATCGTCGCGGTCTCGACGGGGGCGGCGGTGACCAGCCACACCTTCTGGCCGGCGTCCAGGTGCGCCTGGGCGAGGGCGCGGGTGCCGGGCCAGATGCGCTCGGCCATGTACTCGTCGTAGATCTCCTCGCCGATGGTCATCAGCTCGGAGACGCGGTGGCCCTTCACGATCGACAGGACGCTGTCGCGGGCCTCCTGGACGTGCTCGGGGTCCTCGATGCCCGCGAGCCGGAACCAGGTCTGCTGCCAGGCGAAGCGCGCGAGCTCGCGCTTGCCGAAGAAGTGCCGCTTGTAGAGGCCCCGGCCGAAGTGGAACATGGCGGCGCCCTGCATGACCGTATTGTCCAGGTCGAAGAACGCGGCGGCCTTCTCGTCGCCCACGACGGGGAACTCGGGCTCGGGCTCCGGGGGCGCGCCGGGGCCCCCGGCCAGGGCCTCTTCGTTCTCCTGGGCGGACTTGCGGGCTGCCTCCGCCGCCGCCTCGCCTGCCAGCACGCTGCGTGCGGTGGCGGAACGCCTGCGGTAAGTGAGCCATCCGAGTGCGGCCATGCCGCGAGCATAGCCAGTTTGTTCGGGGTAACCGGAGTCCCCTCCGCCGTGATGGCGTGAACTCTGCGCGTCGGGGCGGTTACCCGGCGGGTGGCCGCGCTGGTCGCGGAGGTGCGCGGGCGGTGCGGGGAAGGCGGGTCAGGCGCCGAGGGCCTTGCGCAGCCGGTCCGGGTTCACCCGCCAGAAGTCGTGCTGGGCGCCGTCGACGAGGATCACCGGGATCTGCTCCCAGTACTTGCGGTACAGCTCCTCGTCCTCGGTGATGTCCTTCTTCTCCCAGCGCGCGCCCAGCTCGCCGCAGATCTCGGCGATCACGGCCTCGGCGTCGTCGCACAGGTGACAGCCGGGCTTGCCGATCAGCGTGACGACGCTGTCGGCCGGGTTCTTGCGGGCGCCGCGGCGCAGGAGCGGACTCATGCCGGCCATTCTGGCAGGCGCCTCCGGCAGGCGTCGGCGCTCCGGAGCGCGGCCGGAATGGATGCCTGAGTCGACTACCATCGTGGGCGTTTTGTTGACGTCCGGGAGGAAACGGCCCGGCTGGGGAAGGGAGTGGGCGGTCATGACCCCGTCGGCTCGCTCCTGGTGCGCAAGTGGCCTGAGTGGCAGTCGTGGCGCCATCGCCCATGGTTCCCGCCTTGACGGGAATCACCGCGTGACACCCATCACTTTGGCCGGGCAAATCGGACACCATCTTTGTGCACGCGTTCACAAAGGCATAGCCTGCGTTCAACAGGGCGGTTCTGGGACAAGGCGCTGCCCGCAGCCCCGCTCTACCCGCAGGAGCACCGTGGCAACTGGCCGAACTCACCGACCGGCGACCCGAAGCCGAGGGATCCCCGAGGCCACCGTCGCCCGGCTACCGCTGTATCTGCGCGCGCTGACCGCGCTCTCCGAGCGCTCGGTCCCCACGGTCTCCTCCGAGGAGCTGGCCGCCGCGGCGGGCGTGAACTCCGCCAAGCTGCGCAAGGACTTCAGCTACCTCGGCTCGTACGGCACCCGCGGCGTGGGCTACGACGTGGAGTACCTCGTCTACCAGATCTCGCGCGAGCTCGGCCTCACCCAGGACTGGCCGGTCGTCATCGTCGGCATCGGAAACCTCGGCGCGGCCCTCGCCAACTACGGCGGCTTCGCCTCCCGCGGCTTCCGGGTCGCGGCCCTGATCGACGCCGACCCCGCGATGGCCGGGAAGCCGGTCGCCGGGCTGCCCGTGCGGCACACCGACGAACTCGAGTCGATCATCCGTGACAACGGCGTCTCCATCGGTGTCATCGCGACCCCGGCCGGCGCCGCCCAGCAGGTCTGCGACCGGCTCGTCACCGCCGGTGTCACCTCGATCCTCAACTTCGCGCCGACCGTGCTCTCCGTGCCCGAGGGCGTGGACGTGCGCAAGGTCGACCTCTCCATCGAGCTGCAGATCCTCGCCTTCCACGAGCAGCGCAAGGCGGGCGAGGAGACCGGCCCGGCGGCCGCCGCCGCGTCCCGCGCCGGGACGCCCGCGCGCACGGCCCCGGGCACGGGCGGCGGAAAGGGACCGGAGGGGGACGTCCCCGCCGTGATGCCGGCATGAGTCTTCTGGTCGTCGGCCTCAGCCACCGCAGCGCGCCGGTGAGCGTGCTGGAGCGGGCCGCGCTCGCCCGCGAGACACAGGCCCGTCTCGCGCACGACGCGCTGGCCGCCGAGCCCGCCACCGAGGCGGCGGTGCTGGCCACCTGCAACCGCATCGAGCTCTACGCCGACGTGGACAAGTTCCACGCCGGTGTGGCCGAGCTGTCCACGCTGCTCGCCCACCACTCGGGCGTCGGCCTGGACGAGCTCACTCCGTATCTCTATGTGCACTACGAGGACCGGGCCGTCCACCACCTCTTCTCGGTGGCGTGCGGGCTGGACTCGATGGTCGTCGGCGAGGGCCAGATCCTCGGCCAGATCAAGGACGCCCTCGCCCTCGGCCAGGAGCTCCACACCGCCGGCCGGCTGCTGAACGACCTGTTCCAGCAGGCCCTGCGGGTCGGCAAGCGCGCCCACAGCGAGACCGGCATCGACAAGGCCGGCCAGTCCCTGGTGACCTTCGGCCTCGAACGCCTCGCCTCCGGCGAACCGGTGGCCGACTGGGTCGCGGGCAAGCGCGCCCTGGTCATCGGCGCGGGCTCGATGTCCTCGCTCGCGGCCGCCACGCTCGCGCGCGCGGGCGTCGTCCACGTGGCGATCGCCAACCGCACGGTCGAGCGCGCGGAGCGGCTCGCCGAGATCCTCACCGCCCCGGGTGCCCCCGGCGCCGTCACGGCGAAGGCGGTGGAGATGACCGCCGTGCCCGCGGAGCTGGCGATCGCCGACATCGTGGTGTCGTGCACGGGCGCGACGGGCCTGGTGCTGACGATCGACGTCGTCCGGGAGGCCCTCGCGGGCCGCGCCGGCACCGGCCCGGCCACCGCGCAGGCGCGCACGGACGAGGACCTCGCCCTGCTCGACCTCGCCATGCCCCGCGACATCGACGCCGCCGTCCACCGCCTGGAAGGCGCCCGGCTCGTCGATATCGAGACCCTGGCCGAGGCCTCCGCCGACGCTCCCATGGCCGCCGACGTCGACCAGGTGCGCACCATCGTCTCCGACGAGGTCGCCGCCTTCGGCGCCGCCCAGCGCGCCGCGCACATCACGCCCACCGTGGTGGCCCTGCGCACCATGGCCGCCGATGTCGTGGCCGGGGAGATGGCCCGGCTCAACGGCCGGCTGCCCGGCCTCGACGACAAGCAGCGCGCGGAGATCACACAGACCGTGCGCCGCGTCGTCGACAAGCTCCTGCACGCGCCCACCGTCCGGGTCAAGGAACTCGCCTCGACCCCCGGCGGCGCGGGCTACGCCGACGCCCTGCGGGAGCTCTTCGACCTCGACCCGCAAGCGGTCGCCGCCGTCAGCAAGGCGGACCCGCAACACGGTCGCCCCAACACAGCACGGGAGTCGGCATGAACGACACCACCGCCACGGCGCCCCTGCGACTGGGCACCCGGCGCAGCAAGCTGGCCATGGCCCAGTCCGGGATGGTGGCCGAATCCGTACGGCGGCTCACCGGCCGCCCGGTCGAGCTCGTCGAGATCACCACCTACGGTGATGTCTCGCGCGAGGCCCTCGCACAGATCGGCGGCACCGGCGTCTTCGTCTCCGCGCTGCGCGACGCGCTGCTCGCGGGCGAGATCGACTTCGCCGTCCACTCGCTGAAGGACCTGCCGACCGCCCAGCCGGACGACCTCGCCCTCGCCGCGATCCCGGTCCGCGAGGACCCGCGCGACGTGCTGGTCGCCCGCGACGGGCTGACCTTCGAGACCCTTCCCAAGGGCGCGAGGATCGGCACCGGCTCACCGCGCCGCATGGCCCAGCTCAACGCCTGGGCCCGCGCGCTGGGTCTGGAGATCGAGACCGTGCCGATCCGCGGCAACATCGACACCCGCATCGGCTACGTCACCAGTGGTGAACTGGACGCCGTCGTACTGGCCGCCGCCGGGCTCAACCGGATCGGCCGGATCGGCGAGGCGACCCAGTTCCTCACGCCCGACACCGTTTTGCCCGCCCCCGGCCAGGGGGCCCTGGCGATCGAGTGCGCAGTGACCAACGCACCCCTCGCCGCCACGCTCGCCGAGCTCGACGATCCGCACACGCGGCTCGCCGTCACCGCCGAGCGGTCCCTGCTCGCCGCGCTCGAAGCCGGATGCAGCGCACCCGTGGGTGCGCTCGCCGACTTCCAGGGCGACGAGAAGGCTGTCACCGAAATGCGCCTGCGCGGCGTCGTCGGCACGACCGACGGCTCCACGCTGGTGCAGCTGTCCACCACCGGTCCCGTACCCGCGTCCGACGAGGACGCCCTTGCTCTCGGCCGCGCTCTCGCCGCCGAGATGCTCGACAAGGGTGCGGCCGGTCTTATGGGGGAGCGAGCACTTTGAACCCCACCGCCCCGAACCACCCCGCGCACGGGCACGTCACCTTCCTCGGTGCCGGCCCCGGAGACCCGGGTCTGCTGACGCTGCGTGCCGTGGAGGCGCTGGCGGCCGCGGACGTCCTGATCGCCGACCCGCAGGTGCTCGACGTGGTGCGTACGCACGCCCGCAGCACCGTGGACATGCCTGTCCAGACGGTGACCGACGAGGCGTCAAAAACCGCTGACGTCTCCGTTCTCAGGGACACCGCCAATCTTGTCATGTCGGCCGCGCGCGGCGGCAAGCGGGTCGTCCGTGCGGTGCTCGGCGACCCCGGCCTCGACGGCGACGCCGGCGAGGAGATGCTGGCCTGCGCCGCCGAGGGCATCACCTTCGAGGTCGTGCCCGGCGTCGCCACCGCCGTCGGCGTGCCCGCCTACGCCGGTGTGCCGCTGCGCGACGGCAGGGGCGGTGACGTCCGCTTCGTGGACGCCCGTACCGCCTCCGCCACCTGCTGGGCCGAGGTCGGCGCGAGCCAGGTGACGGCGGTGGTCTCCACCACCCTCGACTCGGTCGTGGCCACCGCGGGCGAGCTCGTGGCCGCCGGCCGCAAGGCCGACACCCCGCTCACCGTCACCGTCGCCGGCACCACCACCCGCCAGCGCACCTGGACGGCCACCCTCGGCACCCTCCAGCAGACGCTGAAGGCCGCCAAGGTGCTGCCCGCCGCCGATGGCGGCCAGCCCGTCATAGCCGTGGTCGGCGAGCGCAGCGCTGCCGAGCAGCGCGACCGGCTGTCGTGGTTCGAGTCCAAGCCGCTCTTCGGCTGGAACGTGCTCGTCCCGCGCACCAAGGAGCAGGCCGCCTCGCTCTCCGACCAGCTGCGCTCCTACGGCGCCGTGCCCAGCGAGGTCCCGACCATCGCGGTCGAGCCCCCGCGCACCCCGCAGCAGATGGAGCGCGCGGTCAAGGGCCTGGTCACCGGCCGCTACGAGTGGATCGCCTTCACCTCCGTCAACGCCGTCAAGGCCGTCCGCGAGAAGTTCGAGGAGTACGGCCTCGACGCCCGCGCCTTCGCCGGCATCAAGGTCGCCGCCGTCGGCGAGCAGACCGCCAAGTCGCTGATCGAGTTCGGTGTGAAGCCGGACCTCGTCCCCTCCGGCGAGCAGTCGGCGGCCGGCCTCCTGGAGGACTGGCCCCCCTACGACCCGGTCTTCGACCCGATCGACCGTGTCTTCCTGCCCCGCGCCGACATCGCCACCGAGACCCTGGTGGCCGGCCTGATCGAGCTGGGCTGGGAGGTCGACGACGTCACGGCCTACCGGACCGTACGGGCCTCGCCGCCGCCGGCCGAGACCCGCGAGGCGATCAAGGGCGGCGGCTTCGACGCCGTGCTGTTCACCTCGTCCTCCACCGTGCGGAACCTCGTCGGCATCGCCGGCAAGCCGCACAATGTCACCGTCATCGCCTGCATCGGCCCCGCCACCGCGAAGACCGCGGAGGAACACGGCCTGCGGGTGGACGTGCTGTCGCCCGAGCCCTCGGTGCACAAGCTGGCCGAGGCGCTCGCGGAGTTCGGCGCGGCCCGGCGCGACGCGGCCCTGGAGGCCGGCGACCCGGTCACCCGCCCGAGCGAGCGGCGGCCCGGATCGCGTAGAAGGGCACGGAGTTGAGCACCACGTACGGCACGTTCCCGGGGTCCCGGCCCCGGCGGCTCCGCACCACCCCGGCCATGCGCCGGATGGTCGCCGAGCACCGGCTGCACCCGTCCGACCTGATCCTTCCCGCCTTCGTGCGGGAGGGCGCGGCCGAACCGGTGCCGATCTCGGCCATGCCCGGGGTCGTCCAGCACACCCGCGACACCCTCCGCAAGGCCGCCGTCGAGGCGCTGGAGGCGGGCGTCGCCGGGATCATGCTCTTCGGCGTCCCCGAGGAGGCCAAGAAGGACGCCCTCGGCACCGCCGGCACCGACCCCGACGGCATCCTCCAGGTCGCCATCCGCGATGTGAAGGCCGAGGTCGGCGACGAACTCGTCATCATGTCCGACCTCTGCCTGGACGAGTACACCGACCACGGCCACTGCGGCGTCCTCGACGACGGGGGCCGTGTCGACAACGACGCCACCCTCGAGCGCTACGCCGAGATGGCCCAGGTCCAGGCCGACGCCGGCGTCCACGTCGTGGGCCCCAGCGGAATGATGGACGGTCAGGTCGGCGTCATCCGCGACGCCCTCGACCAGACCGGCCACGAGGACGTGTCGATCCTCGCCTACACCGCCAAGTACGCGTCCGCGTTCTACGGACCGTTCCGCGAGGCCGTCGGCTCCTCCCTCCAGGGCGACCGCAAGACCTACCAGCAGGACCCGGCCAACCTCCGCGAGTCGATGCGCGAGCTCGAACTCGACCTCGCCGAGGGCGCCGACATGGTCATGGTCAAGCCCGCCCTGCCCTACCTCGACGTCCTCGCCAAGGTCGCCGAGAGCGTCGACGTGCCCGTCGCCGCCTACCAGATCTCCGGCGAGTACGCGATGATCGAGGCCGCCGCCGCCAACGGCTGGATCGACCGCGACCGCGCCATCATGGAGACCCTCACCGGCATCAAGCGCGCCGGCGCGAACATGATTCTCACGTACTGGGCCACGGAGGTCGCGCGGCAGCTCTAGCCGCCCCCCACCCGCCCGTCACACAGCGCGATGGCGGCGTTCCCCGGCCGACGAGGCCCCGGAACGCCGCCATCGGCATGCCCGGCCTGCGAACCCCTCGCCTCCGCTTCCCATTTGCGCAGCTCACGCGAGAGGAGGCGCATAGTTCACGATCGTCACCCACACAGGTCGAGTCTTGGCGAAATGACGGAGGCGCGGCGTACGCGATCCGACCATGACTACCGTGTGTGTCAGGTCGCTTACCCCGGCGCTTATCGCGGCGCTCATCCCCCGGAGGCGTGCATGAGCCATGACCCCGAACTCACGGACGACTGGGAGTACACGCTTCAGGTCCCCTCGGACCCCATGGCGCCATGCATCGCGCGCCGCACCCTGCGCACCATCTTCGAGGAACACGGCTTCCTGGAACTCGCCGACACCGCCGAGCTCCTCACCTCGGAGCTGGTCACCAACGCCTACCGCTACTCCGACGGACCCGCGTCCGTACGCGTCAAACGCGAGGGCGACCGCGTCAGGGTCGCCGTCTGGGACACCAACCCCCGACTGCCCGCCCTCGACGGCGTCGCCCTGCCCGACGCCGAGAACAGCGCCGAACAGGGCCGGGGACTGGGCCTGGTGCAGTGGTGCGCCGACAGCTGGGGCGGCTTCGCCCTGCGCGACCAGCCCCAGGGGCTGGTCGGCAAGCTCATCTGGTTCGAGCTCGGGGCCGGATGAGGCCTCAGAGGCGCTCGGGCGTACGGATGCCGAGCAGCGCCATGCCCCGGTGGAGCGTACGGGCGGTGAGGTCGCAGAGGAACAGACGGTTCTCCACGAGCTCCGGCGACTCGGCCTTCAGCACCGGGCACTGGTCGTAGAACGTCGTGTACAGCGAGGCCAGCTGGTAGAGGTACCCGGCCATCTTGTGCGGCGCGTACTCCTCGGCCGCCTCCGCCACCGTCGCCGCGAACTGGTCCAGGTGCAGACCCAGGGCGCGCTCGGCCGGGGCCAGCGGCAGCTCCGGGTGCGCGACCGGGCCCGCCTCGCCCGCCTTGCGCAGGATCGACTGGATACGGGCGAACGCGTACTGCAGGTACACGGAGGTGTCGCCGTTGAGGGACACCATCTGGTCCAGGTCGAACTTGTAGTCGCGGGCCGCCGAGGTCGACAGGTCCGCGTACTTCACGGCGCCGATGCCCACCTGCGCGGCACGCTCGGCGATCTCCTCCTCGGTCAGGTCCCGGGCCTTCTCCCGGACCACGGCACCCGCCCGGTCGATCGCCTCGTCCAGCAGGTCCACCAGCCGGACCGTCTCGCCCTCACGGGTCTTGAACGGCTTGCCGTCCTTGCCCAGCACCGTGCCGAAGGCGAGCTGCACCGCGTGGACGTCATCGTTGAGCCAGCCGATCCGGCGGGCCGTCTCGAAGACCATCTTGAAGTGCAGCGACTGCCGGGCGTCCACCACGTACAGCAGGGTGTCCGCCTTCAGGTTCCCCACCCGGTCGCGGATCGCGGACAGGTCGGTGGCCGCGTAGCCGTAGCCGCCGTCCGACTTCTGCACGATCAGCGGCACCGGATTGCCGTCCGGGCCCTTCACGTCGTCGAAGAACACGCACAGCGCACCCTCGGAACGGACGGCGACGCCCGACTCCTCCAGCAGCCGGCAGGTCTCCGCCAGCATGTCGTTGTAACCCGACTCGCCCACGACGTTCTCGTCGAGGATCTCCATGTCGAGCTTCTCGAAGACCGAGTAGAAGTAGATCTTCGACTCGTCCACGAACTTCTGCCACAGGGCGAGCGTCTCCTCGTCCCCGGCCTGGAGATCCACCACCCGGCGACGCGCACGCTCCTTGAACTCCGCGTCCGCGTCGAACAGGGCCCGGGCCGCCTTGTACAGACGGTTCAGGTTGGACATGGCCTCCTCGCCGGAGGCGCCTTCCTTGTGGTCCAGCTCGTGCGGGTGCTCGATCAGGTACTGGATGAGCATGCCGAACTGGGTGCCCCAGTCGCCGATGTGGTGGCGGCTGATCACCTTCTCGCCGGTGAACTCCAGGATCCGCACCGCCGCGTCACCGATCACCGCGGACCGCAGGTGACCGACGTGCATCTCCTTCGCCACGTTCGGCTGGGCCCAGTCGATGACCGTCGTGCCCGCCTTCTCCGAGAGCGGCACACCCAGCCGGTCGTCCGCCGCACGGGCCGCCAGCGTCCGCGTGATCGCACCGTCGGCCACCGTGATGTTGAGGAAGCCCGGGCCCGAGACCTCGATCTCCTTGATCACATCACCGGCCGGCAGGCCCTCGACGACCTTCGCCGCCAGCTCCCGCGGATTGCCCTTCAGCTTCTTCGCCAGCGCCAGCATGCCGTTGGCCTGGAAGTCCGCCCGGTCGCTTCGTCGCAGCAGCGGATCGACGGCACCGGCCTCCGGCAGAGCGGCCGAGAGGGCGTCCGTGATGCGCTGGTCGAGCGTGGAAGCGAGCGAGGGAACCGAAGCCATGGGATGGGAGCCATTCCGGTAGGCGGCATTTCGAACCCCCCGAGTATCCCACGCGCCTATCACAGACCCCACGGAATTCGCCCGCCCCCGGGCAACCCGTCCGCCCTCCCGGTCGTCTGGGACAATGGCCCTGCCAGGACCGTAAGGAAGGAAGTGCCGTGGCTCAGGCTCAGAGCACCGAGGCCGACTGGGTCTCCCGTTTCGCCGACGAGGTCATCGCCGAAGGTGAGCGCCGCGCCCCCGGCAAACCCATCGTCGTCGCCTCCGGCCTGTCGCCCTCCGGCCCGATCCACCTCGGCAACCTCCGCGAGGTCATGACCCCGCACCTGGTCGCCGACGAGATCCGCCGCCGTGGCCACGAGTGCCACCACGTCCTCTCCTGGGACGACTACGACCGGTACCGCAAGGTCCCCGCGGGCATCGACCCGTCCTGGGCCGAGCACATCGGCAAGCCGCTGACCGCCGTCCCCGCGCCCCCCGGCAGCCCCTACGGCAGCTGGGCCGAGCACTTCAAGGCCGCCATGATCGAGGCCCTGGACGAGCTGGGCATCGAGTACCGCGGCATCAGCCAGACCGAGCAGTACACCTCCGGCGCCTACCGCGAGCAGATCCTGCACGCGATGAAGCACCGCGGCGACATCGACGCGATCCTCGCCCAGTACCGCACCAAGGCCAAGCCCGCCAAGAAGCAGCAGAAGCCCCTCGACGAGGCCGAGCTCGAGGCCGCCGAGGGCTCCGGTGCCGCGGCCGAGGACGACGGCAGCGCGGGCGACGCGGGCTACTTCCCGTACAAGCCGTACTGCACCGCCTGCAACAAGGACCTCACCACGGTCACGGCGTACGACGACGAGACCACCGAGCTCGCCTACACCTGCACCGCCTGCGGACACGCCGAGACCGTCCTCCTCAAGGAGTTCGACCACGGCAAGCTGGTCTGGAAGGTCGACTGGCCCATGCGCTGGGCCTACGAAGGCGTGATCTTCGAGCCCTCCGGCGTCGACCACTCCTCGCCCGGCTCGTCCTTCCAGGTCGGCGGCCAGATCGTCGGCCCGATCTTCGGCGGCGAGCAGCCCATCGGCCCCATGTACGCCTTCGTCGGCATCAGCGGCATGGCCAAGATGTCCTCCTCCAAGGGCGGCGTCCCCACCCCCGGCGACGCCCTCCAGATCATGGAGGCCCCGCTGCTGCGCTGGCTCTACGCCCGCCGCAAGCCCAACCAGTCCTTCAAGATCGCCTTCGACCAGGAGATCCAGCGGCTCTACGACGAGTGGGACAAGCTCTGCGGCAAGGTCGCCGACGGCACCGTCCTGCCCGCCGACGCCGCCGCCCACAGCCGCGCCGTCCGCACCGCCGCCGGTGAGCTGACGACCACCCCCCGCCCGCTGCCCTACCGCACGCTGGCCTCCGTCGTCGACATCACCGCCGGCCACGACGAGCAGACCCTGCGCATCCTCAGCGACCTCGACCCCGAGAACCCGGTCACCTCGCTGGACGAGACCCGCCCGCGCCTCGACAAGGCCGAGCACTGGATCAACACCCAGGTCCCCGCCGAGTCCCGCACCGTCGTCCGCACCGAGCCCGACCACGAGACCCTCGCCGCGCTCGACGAGCAGTCCCGCGCCTCGCTCCGGCTGCTCCTCGACGGCCTGGACGAGCACTGGTCCCTGGACGGCCTGACCACCCTGGTCTACGGCGTGCCCAAGGTCCTCGCGGGCCTTGAGCCCGACGCCAAGCCCACGCCGGAGCTCAAGGTCGCGCAGCGCGAGTTCTTCGCCCTGCTCTACCAGCTCCTCGTCGGCCGCGACACCGGCCCGCGCCTGCCCACGCTGCTCCTCGCGGTCGGGGCGGACCGGGTGCGCAAGCTGCTGGCGGCGTAGCCCGCGCGGACCCGTACGCACGGAAAAGGGCCCCGGCCCGGTGATCTCAGTGTCACCGGGCCGGGGCCCTTCCCCGTGAAGGACCTACTTGTTCGCCGCGGCGACCGCCGTCACGACTTCCTTCGTCGCCTCCTGGGCGTCCTTCTTCAGCGCGTCGGCGTCCGGCGTCTTCGCGCCCTGGAGCCCCGCGCCGCTGTACTTGACCGTGATCACGACATTCGCGGTGCGGGCCACCACGGTCTCGTTCTTGTGGTCGTTGTCGTCCTTCTTCGTGGTCGTGCTGACCACGCCGGCCTCGTCGCCGATGCCCGACGCCTTGTCCGTCTTCGCGTCCTTGGCGCCGTCCGCGGTGGTGGCCACCGAGGTCTGCTTCGTCACGAAGTCCTGCGCCCGCTTCTCGCCCGTGCCCAGCGTCGGGTCGGAGGCGAACCGCTTCAGGGAGACGGTCAGCGTGCGGAACTGGAGGTCCTTGACGTCCTCGTCGTTCAGGCCGCTCCAGAAGCAGCTCGCCGAGTCGTTGGTGTCGCTCGACGGGAGGGCCTTGCCCTCCTTCTTCTCCGCCTTGGGCACCAGCTTGTCGATGGTCTTCTCGGAGAGCGTCTTGCACACCTCCGGCAGCTTGGCGAACGTCGCCGCCTTGACCGAGGGGGCGGCGCTCGGGGTGGTGGCCGGGGCGGAGGGCTTGCCCGACTCCTTCTTCTTGGACCCCGAGTCGGAGTCCGAGCAGCCGGTGGCGACGAGCATCACCGGTACTGCGGCGCAGGCGAGAATTCGGGCGAGTCGCGGGGCTGTGGGTCGGTGCATGGGTCCTTCGCTCATTCGTGTCGGTGACGCGGGGGCGGTGCGGGGGCTCGGGGCGTGCCTACGGGCACGGTACGCGGCTCGCACGCGGCTGCCACGCCGAAACGCGCCCCCTTGGTTCCCACCGGTGGTTCCCTCGGTTCCCTCAGTTCCCGAAGTGGCCCGCGTCGAGTTCACGGGCGAGGCCATGGGCCTTGCCCTGGAGGTCCTGGCTGCTCGGGATGTGGAGGGCGTCCGTCGTCCACTGGTCGTAGGCGACGGTGACCAGCACGTTCGAGGCCCGGAAGACCACCTTCACATCGCGGTGCACCCCCGAGCCCGTCGTCGCCAGCTTGTCGTCGACGAAGGCGTCGTCCCCCAGGTCGTCGAGGACGCGCGGGGCCAGCTTGGGGTCGGCGGAGGGGGCGGCCGACGGGGTCATCGGCGCGACGGTGGCGTCCCCCAGCTGCGGCCCGGGCCCGGGAGCGGCGGTACGGGCGCTCGCGGACGGGCTGCCGCCGGGGCTGCCGCCGGGGCTCGCGGACGCCGTGGGGGCGGGGGTGGCGTTGGGGATGTGCGCGGCGGTGGCCTGGCGCTGGTACAGCTGCTTGGCCCGGTTCTCGTCGCTCACGCCCGGCTGGTACGAGACCACGCGCTCGAAGTCGACCGACAGGTGGCGGGTCCCGTTGGCGGTCTCCAGCTTCCAGCGGCAGCCCACGCGGCGGTCGGTGTCATAGGTGATCGCCGCCTGGCCCTGGAGGAGCCGCTTGGCCTCCTCCTCGTCGCCGTCCCCCACGCCGGGCAGCATCCGCCGCAGCGTGTCCCGGCCGACGTAGCCGCACGGCTCGGGGAGGCTGTGGTACTTCCCGGGCACCGCCGCGCCCGCCGACGACCCGGCCTGCCCCGGCTTGGGATCCTCGCCCCCGCCACCGGACCCGGCCCCTCCGCCGCACCCGGTGAGCACCGCCGACAGCACTGCCGCCGACGCCAGTGCGGCTGCCGGTGCGTACGCCCTCCGCTGCACTGTCCGTGGCTCCTCTCACCCGAAACCCACCGGAAAACCGGTTGTCGCCGCTGGGTGGCGACTGGACACAATGTGTACCGCAAGCGCTGCCGCGCCCGCCGTCCCGCTGTCGTGGATGAGGTGAGAGGTCCGGCTTTTGCTTTATCCACACTTTTCGGGGGAATGAGGTAGTTATGACGTACACCGAGGTGCCCGGCGCCCGGGTACCGATCCGCATGTGGGCCGACCCGGCTCAGGTGGAGCCCGTCGCCATGCAGCAGCTGCGGAACGTTTCCACGCTGCCGTGGATCGAGGGTCTCGCCGTGATGCCCGACGTCCACTTCGGCAAGGGCGCCACGGTCGGCTCGGTGATCGCCATGCGGGGCGCGGTGTGCCCGGCGGCGGTGGGCGTCGACATCGGCTGCGGCATGTCGGCGGTGAAGACCTCGCTGACCGCCAACGATCTCCCGGGCGACCTCTCCCGGCTGCGCTCGAAGATCGAGGAGGCCATCCCGGTGGGCTTCGCGATGCACGACGACCCGGTGGACCCGCGCCGGCTGCACGGGCTGCCGACGGCCGGGTGGGACGACTTCTGGGGGCGGTTCGACGGGGTCGCGGAAGCGGTCAAATTCCGTCAGAGTCGGGCGCTGAAGCAGATGGGTTCGCTCGGCGGGGGGAACCACTTTGTTGAATTTTGTCTGGATGAGACAGGTTCTGTTTGGCTGATGCTCCACTCCGGCTCCCGCAACATCGGCAAGGAGCTGGCGGAGTACCACATAGGCGAGGCGCGGAAGCTCTCGCACAACCAGAACCTGGTCGACCGCGACCTGGCGGTCTTCATCGCCGACACCCCGCAGATGGCGGCCTACCGGCACGACCTGTTCTGGGCGCAGGAGTACGCGCGGCACAACCGCGAGATCATGATGGCCCTCTTCCAGGACGTGGTCCGCAAGGAGTTCAAGAAGGCCAAGCCGATGTTCGAGCCGGTCATCTCCTGTCACCACAACTATGTGGCGGAGGAGACCTACGAGGGCGTCGACCTGCTGGTCACCCGTAAGGGCGCGATCCGCGCGGGCGGCGGCGAGTTCGGCATCATCCCGGGCTCCATGGGCACCGGCTCGTACATCGTGCGCGGCCTGGGCAACGAGGCCTCGTTCAACTCCGCCTCGCACGGCGCCGGCCGCCGGATGAGCCGTAACAAGGCGAAGAAGCTGTTCACCGAGCGGGATCTGGCGGAGCAGACGCGGGGCGTCGAATGCCGCAAGGACCGTGGCGTGGTGGACGAGATCCCGGCCGCCTACAAGCCGATCGAGCAGGTCATGGAGCAGCAGCGGGATCTCGTCGAGGTCGTGGCGAAGCTCAAGCAGATCGTCTGCGTGAAGGGCTGACCCCGCCAAGCGCGGTTGGGGTCACAGCTCGCGGTGGACCTTGTAGTTGGACGCCTGGGCGCGGGGGCGGACGACCAGGAGGTCGATGTTGACGTGGGCGGGGCGGGAGACGGTCCAGCCGATGGTGTCGGCGATGTCGTCGGCGGTCAGGGGCTCGGCGACGCCCGCGTAGACGGACTCGGCGCGGTCCTTGTCGCCGCGGAAGCGGGTGAGGGCGAACTCGTCGGTCTTGACCATGCCGGGGGCGATCTCGATGACGCGCACGGGCTTGCCGCACAGCTCCAGGCGGAGGGTCTCGGCGATGACGTGGGCGCCGTGCTTGGCGGCGACGTAGCCGCCGCCGCCCTCGTAGGTGGCGAGGCCCGCGGTGGAGGAGAGGACGATGATCGTGCCCTCGGCCTCGACGAGGCGGGGGAGGAGCGCCTGGGTGGCGTTGAGGGTGCCCAGGACGTTGGTCTCGTACATCGTGCGCCAGTCGGCGGGGTCGGCGGTGGCGACGGTCTCGGTGCCGATGGCGCCGCCGGCGTTGTTCACCAGGACGTCGACCCGGTCCAGGGTGCGCGCGAAGGCGTCGACGGCGGCGCGGTCGGTGACGTCGAGGACGTGGACGAGCGCGTCGTGGCCCGCGGCGGTCAGCTCCTCGGCGAGGGCGGTCAGGCGGTCCTCGCGGCGGGCGGTGAGCACGACGCGGAAGCCGTCGGCGGCCAGCCGCCGGGCGGTGGCGGCGCCGATGCCGCTGCTCGCGCCGGTGATGACTGCGGTGCGGGTGCTCATGGTGGGCCTCCTGGGGCGGCTGGGGTCTATCCGCAGCATAGGGGCCCGGGCATGGGGGACCGGGCCCGGCCGGTCAGCGGCCGCGAGGGGCGTACATGATCACGGCGACGCCGGCGAGGCAGACCAGCGCGCCGATGACGTCGTAGCGGTCGGGGCGGTAGCCGTCGGCGACCATGCCCCAGGCCAGCGAGCCGGCGACGAAGACGCCGCCGTACGCGGCGAGGATCCGGCCGAAGTGGGCGTCCGGCTGGAGCGTGGCGACGAAGCCGTACGCGCCCAGGGCGGCGATCCCGGCGCCGATCCACACCCAGCCCCGCCCATGCCCGGGAACGCTGCCGCGGACGCCCTGCCAGACGAGCCAGGCGCCGCCGATCTCCAGGAGCGCGGCGAGGACGAACAGGGCGATGGAGCGGAGATTGAGCATGGGTGTCAGGTTATGGGTGGCTGTGGGCGATCCGGTCCGTCACGGCCAGACCAGGCAGTAGGGCTGGTGGCCGGCCTCGTGCAGCCGGTGGGAGAAGTCCTGCCATTCGTGGAGCAGTTGGTAGACCTCGAAGGCGTCGCGCGGGCCGCCGCGGTCGGGGACCGTGGACCAGATGAAGGCCGCCGCGCCCACCGATTCCTCGCCAATTCCGCGCAGCGGGTCGACGACGGTCATGGGGAGCTTGACGACCGCGTAGTCGGGGTGGAGAACGACCAGTTCGAGCGGGGGAACCTTGTGCAGGGGTATGCCCTCGATGCCGGTGAGGACCATGGCGGCCACGGTCTCCGGTTTGATCCTGGTGAACATCCCGCCCATGCCCAGCTCGTCACCGCCGAGCTCCTCGGGGCGCATGGAGATGGGGACGCGGGCAGCGGTCGCACCGTTCGGTGCCCCGAAGTACTTGTAGGTCACCCCCACCCGGCCACTCCTGCTCGCACCGCTCTCTTCGTGTCGCTCTTCGCGCCGTTCGTCGCGTCGTTCTTCCCGGCGCCGGTGCCGCCCCTTGTTGGCGCGCTCGGCTCGCTCGGGGCCCAGGTCGTCCGTGCCTTCGCCCAGTCCGCCACCGCGATGCATATCTCCACCCGACCGCACATTGCCCGACCGCACATTGAGGCAGCACAGCCCCCGCCGCGCAACCCGATCATCGTCTCAGAGACCTCCCCCGTAGACGACGTGCGAAACGCCCGGGCACGACTCGCCGGGGGGCTCTGAGACCATGGCTAGCATGAGCTACCCATATACGGCCCCAGTCTCGCAGACGCTCTTCGACCGTGCGTCGGTCGTGACGCCCGGTGGCGTGAACTCTCCGGTGCGCGCGTTCCGCGCCGTGGGCGGTACGCCCCGGTTCATGGTCTCCGGCACCGGTCCGTATCTGACCGATGCGGATGGCCGGGAATATGTGGACCTCGTGTGTTCGTGGGGGCCGATGATTCTCGGCCATTCCCACCCCGAGGTGATCGCCAAGGTGCAGGAGGCCGTGGCGCGCGGCACGTCCTTCGGCACGCCCGGTGAGGGCGAGGTCGCGCTGGCGGAGGAGATCGTCGCGCGGGTCGCGCCGGTCGAGCAGGTGCGGCTGGTGTCCTCGGGCACCGAGGCGACGATGTCGGCCATCCGGCTGGCGCGTGGTTTCACCGGCCGCGCCAAGGTGATTAAGTTCGCCGGCTGCTACCACGGTCACGTGGACGCGCTGCTGGCCGCGGCGGGGTCCGGTGTGGCGACCTTCGGGCTGCCGGACACCCCGGGCGTGACCGGCGCGCAGGCCGGCGAGACGATCGTGCTGCCCTACAACGACCTGGAGGCCGTGCGCGAGGCCTTCCGGGCGCACCCGGGCGAGATCGCCTGTGTGATCACGGAGGCGTCGCCGGGCAACATGGGCGTGGTCCCGCCGCTGCCGGGCTTCAACGCGGGCCTGAAGGCGGCCTGCGCGGAGAACGGCGCGCTGTACATCTCCGACGAGGTCATGACGGGCTTCCGGACGAGCCGGGCCGGCTGGTTCGGGGTCGACGGCGTCGAGCCGGACCTGATGACCTTCGGCAAGGTGATGGGCGGCGGCTTCCCGGCCGCGGCCTTCGGCGGCCGCGCCGATGTGATGGCGTACCTGGCCCCGGCGGGCCCGGTGTACCAGGCGGGCACCCTCTCCGGTAACCCGGTGGCCACGGCCGCGGGCCTGGCGCAGCTGCGGCTGCTGGACGACGCGGCGTACGAGCGGGTGGACGCGGTCGCGGCGGAGATCGGCTCTCTGGTGACGGAGGCGCTGACGAAGGCGGGTGTGGCGCACCGGCTCCAGACGGCGAGCAACATGTTCTCGGTGTTCTTCACCGAGTCCGAGGTGACGAACTACGCCGAGGCGAAGGCGCAGGAGGCGTTCCGTTTCAACGCCTTCTTCCATTCGATGCTGTCGCAGGGTGTGTACCTGCCGCCGTCGGCGTTCGAGTCGTGGTTCGTGTCGACGACGCATGACGCGGCGGCGATCGAGCGGGTCGCGGCGGCGCTGCCGGCGGCGGCGCGCGCGGCGGCCGAGGCGACGGAGGAGGGCAAGTGAGCGGTACGGGTGACATCACGGTCGTCCATCTGATGCGCCACGGCGAGGTGCACAACCCGGAGGGCGTGCTCTACGGGCGCCGCTCTGGGTACCACCTGTCGGAGCTGGGGCACCGGATGGCGGACCGGGTGGCCGAGCATCTGGCGGACCGGGACGTGACGTACGTGGTCGCGTCGCCGCTGGAGCGGGCGCAGGAGACGGCGACGCCGATCGCCAAGGCGCACGGTCTGGACCTGGCGACGGACGAGCGGCTGATCGAGGCGGCGAACGTCTTCGAGGGCAAGACCTTCGGTGTGGGTGACGGCGCGCTGCGCAAGCCGGCGAACTGGAAGCACCTGACGAACCCCTTCCGTCCGTCGTGGGGCGAGCCGTACATCGAGCAGGTGGTGCGGATGATGGCCGCGCTGGACGCGGCGAAGGACGCGGCGCGCGGGCATGAGGCGGTGCTGGTCAGCCATCAGCTGCCGATCTGGATCGTGCGGAGCTTCGTGGAGCGGCGCCGGCTGTGGCACGACCCGCGGAAGCGGCAGTGCACGCTGGCGAGCCTGACGACGTTCACCTACCGGGGCGACAAGATCGTTTCGGTGGGGTACAGCGAGCCGGCGCGGGATCTGGTGCCGAAGCATCTGCTGGCCGGTGCGAAGCCGGTCAAGGGCGGGTCCAAGGCGTTCGGGGCCTGAGGGCTCGATCCGGAGTGTGACTCGATCCGGAGCGTGACTCGATCCGGAGTGTGAACGGCGGCGCGGGTGCGCCGGGGTGCGATCCCCGGCGCGTCCGCGCCGTTTTTTATCCGAATGCACCCGTAAAGACCGGGAAAACAGCGCAACCGTCGTAATCCGCCGTGCCGTCACCCCTAATGTCCATTTATATGGACGGCGTATGGTATGGGGCCGCGAGCACGGACGGAGCCGACATGCGCGAGTTGAGCCGACGCAGCCTGCTCGGACTGGGCGTGAGCCTGGGCACGGCCACCGCGCTGGGCGCGATGGCCGGCTGCTCGGACGGGCCGTCCGGCACCTCCGGCACGGGCACCCGCCCCAAGGCGCGGGCGAGCGCGGAGGCGAAGGCCCGGACGCGGCTGATCGGTGACGGCTCCACGGCCGACACCGGGCCGCAGCCCAACCAGCCGGCGAGGCCGGTGCCGCTGGAGCCGGGGGAGAAGCCGCCGCAGTTCGTGATCTTCTCGTGGGACGGGGCGGGGGAGGTCGGCAACGGTCTCTTCCCCCGCTTCCGCAAGCTCGCCCACGACCACGGCGCCCGGATGACGTTCTTCCTCTCCGGCATCTATCTGCTGCCGGAGTCCAAGCAGAAGATGTACGAAGGGCCGAACAACGCGCCCGGCGCCTCCGACATCGGCTACCTCTCCGACGAGCACATCCGGGCGACCCTGAAGAACCTGCGCGCGGCATGGCTGGAGGGCCATGAGATCGGCACCCACTTCAACGGGCACTTCTGCTCGGGCCATGGCTCGGTGGCGCACTGGACGCCCGAGGACTGGGAGTCGGAGATCGACCAGGCCGTCTCCTTCGTCACCCGCTGGCGCACCCTCACCGGCTTCACCGATCTCGAGCCGCTGCCCTTCGACTACCGCAAGGAGCTCATCGGCGGCCGCACCCCCTGTCTGCTGAACCAGGACGGCCTGCTGCCGACCGCCCGGCGGCTGGGCTGGCGCTACGACGCGAGCTCCTCGGGCGGGGAGCAGGTGTGGCCCCGCAAGAAGCACGGCCTGTGGGACCTGCCGCTCCAGCAGATGCCCTTCCCGGGTCACTCCTTCGAGGTCCTGTCCATGGACTACAACATCCTCGCCAACCAGTCGAAGAACACGACGCGGGGCGTGCCCGCCCACTACCCGGGCTGGCGGCGGCAGGCCGTCGAGTCGTACATCGCCGGATTCGACCGGGCGTACGAGACCAATAGGGCACCCTTCTTCGTCGGCAACCACTTCGAGGAATGGAACGGGGGGATCTACATGGACGCCGTGGAGGAGGCGTTCAAGTACATGGCGGACGACAAGCGCAAGGACGTCCGGATCGTGTCCTTCCGGCAGTTCGTGGACTGGCTCGACGTCCAGAGCCCGGCCGTCCTCGACCAGCTGCGCCGGCTCGACGTGGGCGAGAAGTGGCACTCCCGGGCGGGCGGCGGTGGCGGTGGCGGCAGCGGCAACCGGCCGTGGAACCGGGGCGACACGCCCGCGCCGCGCGGCGAGGCGCCCGTCGGGCCGAAGGCCGGAGAGGTGCCCGTGGGGCCCAAGGGCGGCGACGTGCCCACGGCTCCCGCGAGCACCAAGGGACGTGACGACTCCGAGGGGGGTGCGGAAGATCCCTAAACTGCCCATGCGAAACTTTTCACATGAGTGCCCGCCGCGCCTTTCGACGCCCACTTTCCCGCCGTCGTTCCACCGTGCCGGCCGCTGTCGTCGCCATCGCGGCGGCGCTGACGCTCAGTGCCTGCGGCTCGGGGGGCAGCTCGGGCGGCGGGGGACAGACCCAGTTCGTCCAGGGCGAGGGCGGCGTGGACGTCGTCAAGGACCGCGGCGGCCGCCGGGCGGCGCCGGACCTGTCCGGGAAGACCCTCGACGGCAAGGAACTCGACATCGCCGAGGCGTACAAGGGAAAGATCGTCGTCCTTAACGTCTGGGGATCGTGGTGCTCGCCCTGCCGGGCCGAGGCCAAGAACCTCGTCACCGTCGCCAACGCGTACAAGGACAAGGGCGTGGAGTTCGTCGGCCTCGACACCCGCGACCCCGACCCGGCCCCGGCGATCGCCTTCGAGAAGGAGTTCAAGGTTCCCTACCCGAGCCTCTACGACTCCGCCGGCAAGCTCCTGCTGCGCTTCCCCAACGGCAGCCTCAACCCGCAGGCCATCCCCTCCACGGTCTTCATCGACCGGGACGGGAAGATCGCGGCCCGCGCGCTCAAGGCGCTGAGCGAGGACGACCTGCGCAGGACGCTCGACCCGCTGGTCGCGGAGAAGTGACCCCGTGACCACCGGGACTCCTGTGCTCACCACGCTCGCCGCCGCCGGCGACGTGAACCAGACGGTGCTCTCCGGAGCGCTGCTGCTGGCCCTGCCGGTGGCGGTGCTCGGCGGTCTCGTCTCCTTCTTCTCGCCGTGCGTGCTGCCGCTCGTGCCCGGCTACCTCTCCTATGTCACCGGGGTCGGCGGCGCGGACCTCGCCGATGCCCGGCGGGGCCGGATGCTCGCCGGGTCCTCGCTGTTCGTCCTGGGCTTCTCGGCCGTCTTCGTCTCCACCGGCGCGCTGTTCGGCTTCTTCGGCAACACGCTGCAGAGCTACAAAGGGACGATCAACCTCGTCCTCGGCGGGTTGACGATCGTGCTCGGCCTGGGCTTCATGGGCGCCTTCAACCTCTTCGGCCAGCGCGAGTTCCGCTTCCACACCCGGCCCACGATGGGCCTGGCCGGGGCGCCCCTGCTCGGGGTGCTCTTCGGCCTGGGCTGGACCCCGTGCATCGGGCCGACGCTGGCGGCCGTGAATTCGCTCGCCATCAACCAGGCCAGCGCCGGCCGCGGCGCGCTGCTCACCGTCGCCTACTGCGCGGGCCTGGGACTGCCCTTCGTCCTCGCCGCGATCGCCTTCCGGCGGGCGCTCGGCGCCTTCGGCTGGGTCAAGAAGCACTACGTGTGGGTCATGCGCCTCGGCGGCGGCATGCTCGTCGCCGTCGGCCTGCTCCTGGTCACAGGATTGTGGGACAGCATGGTCCAGGACCTCCAGACGTGGTCGTCGCGCTACACCCCCGGGATCTGATCAATGGCCAAGACCAACGACTCCAGCGGAACCGGCACCGATACCGGTACTGACACCGATACCGGCACCGACACCGCCGTGACGGACGAGGCGGCGGTGTCGGCCCTGTCCACGGCCCCCGCCGAGGACAAGGCCGGTGACGGCCAGGCGGTGCCCGGCTCCTTCGGCGGCGTCCGCAGGCCCGGCCTCCTCGGCGCGCTCGCCTGGACCGCCCGGGAGGCCACCGGCTGGGTGCGCTGGGTCTGGCGGCAGCTGACCTCGATGCGGGTCGCGCTGATCCTGCTCTTCCTGCTCTCCCTGGCCACCATCCCCGGCTCGCTCGTCCCGCAGACCAGCGTCGACGCGCTCAAGGCCCAGCAGTGGAAGGACGACCACGAGACCCTGGCGTCGATCTACGACAAGCTGGGGCTCTTCCACGTCTACAGCTCGGTGTGGTTCTCCGCGATCTACATCCTGCTGTTCATCTCGCTGATCGGCTGCATCGTCCCGCGCACCTGGCAGTTCGTCGGCCAGCTGCGCGGCCGCCCGCCGGCCGCCCCCCGCAACCTGACCCGGATGCCCGCCCACGCCACCTGGCACACGGACGCGGAGCCCGAGCAGGTGGTCGCGGCGGCCGAGAGGCTCCTCAAGCGCCGCCGCTTCCGCGTCGAGCGGAACGGAAGCTCCGTCGGCGCCGAGAAGGGCTATCTGCGCGAGGCCGGCAACCTCCTCTTCCACATCTCCCTGATCGCCCTGCTGGTGGCCTTCGCCTCCGGCCAGCTGTGGAAGTCCGAGGGCGGCAAGCTCGTCGTCGAGGGCGACGGCTTCTCGAACACCCTCACCCAGTACGACGACTTCAAGTCCGGCTCCCTCTTCCGCCCGGACGACCTCGACAAGTTCAGCTTCTACCTGGACAGCTTCTCCGGGTCCTACGAGCGCACCGGCCCCCAGAAGGGCACCCCGCGCGACTACGCGGCCCACATCACCTACTACGAGGGCGCCGACGGCCCGGCCCGCAAGGCCACCGTCAAGGTGAACGAGCCGCTGGAGACGGGCGGCTCGAAGGTCTACCTCATCGGCCACGGCTACGCCCCGATGGTGACCGTCAAGGACGGCCAGGGGAACATCGCCTTCCGGGGCCCGATGCCCTCGCTGCCGCTGGACAGCAACGTCACCGAGACCACCGTCGCCAAGGTCGGCGACTACCGGGACAAGGACGGCAACAAGACCCAGATCGGCTTCAAGGGCAACTTCGTGCCGACCCTGGACCTCAAGACCGGGATGATGGCCTCCCAGTTCCCCGCGCTGGACAACCCCGCCCTGGTCCTCACCGCCTACACCGGCAGCCTCGGCACCGACTCCGGCGTGCCGCAGAACGTCTACCAGCTCGACGTGACCAAGATGAAGCAGTTCAAGGAGAAGGACGGCTCGCCCTTCGCCAAGCTGCTCAAGGTCGGCGACACGATGACGCTCCCCGACGGCGGCACGCTGCACTTCGACACCATCAAGGAGTGGGCCACCTTCCAGGTCTCCCAGAAGCCCGGCAACGAGCTCGCCCTGAGCGGCGCCGTCGCCGCGCTGCTGGGCCTGGCCGGCTCGCTGTTCATCCAGCGCCGCCGGGTCTGGGTGCGGGCCACGGCCGGCGCCGACGGCCGCACGGTCGTGGAGCTGGCCGGCCTCGGCCGCAGCGAGTCCGCCCGGCTGCCCGAGGAGCTCGCCTCCCTCGCCGCCGCCCTCCAGCCCGACGCCCCGCCCGCCACGGCCGAATCCGCCGGAGCCGCGGACGAGGCCGCCGAAGACCCCGCCGAACCGTCCGAAGGAGCGCGCGCGTGAATCTCGCCGCCGCAACCAACGAGAACCTGGCCAACATCAGCAATGTGCTGATCTATTCGGCCATGGCCGTCTACACCCTGGCCTTCCTCGCGCACATCACCGAGTGGGTCTTCGGCAGCCGCAGCACCGTCGGCCGCACCGCCGCCGCGATCACCGCGGAGGCCGCCCGCTCGTCGTCCGTGACCGTCACGGTCAAGAAGGCCCAGGGCGGCGGCACGGCCGTCCTGGAGCGCCCCGAGGTCGTCACGCGCGCCGCCCCCGGCAGCCGTGACGTGCCCGACGGCCCCGGCGCGGCCGGCGGCAGCGAGAAGGGCGACCTGTACGGCCGGATCGCGGTCTCGCTGACGGTGCTGGCCTTCGCGCTCCACGCGGGCGGCGTCCTCACCCGCGCGCTGTCGGTGCAGCGGGCGCCGTGGGGCAACATGTACGAGTTCTCCACGACCTTCGGCATGACCGCCGTGGCCGTCTACCTCGGCCTGCTCGTCGCGAAGAAGAACGTCCGCTGGCTGGGCCTGCCGCTGACCACGTCGATCCTCCTCGACCTGGGCCTCGCGGTGTCCGTGCTCTACACCGACAGCGACCAGCTGGTGCCCGCGCTCCACTCCTACTGGCTGTGGATCCACGTCTCCTGCGCGATCATCTCCGGCGCGGCGCTGTGGGTGGGCGCGACCTCCTCGCTCTTCTACCTCTTCCGCGACTCCTACGAGGCCAAGCTCGCGGCGGGCCGCGACGCGGACGGCGCCTGGGGCAACGTCCTCTCCCGCCTGCCCTCGGCCGCCACGCTCGACAAGTTCGCCTACCGCATCAACGCGACCGTCTTCCCGCTGTGGACGTTCACGATCATCGCGGGCGCGATCTGGGCCGAGGCCGCCTGGGGCCGCTACTGGGGCTGGGACCCCAAGGAGGTCTGGTCCTTCATCACCTGGGTCGCCTACGCCTGCTACCTCCACGCCCGCGCCACCGCCGGCTGGAAGGGCCGCAAGGCCGCCTACCTGGCCCTGCTGGCCTTCGCCTGCTACCTCTTCAACTACTACGGCGTGAACATCCTGCTGAGCGGCAAGCACTCGTACGCGGGCGTCTGATCCACCACAGCGCTGTGTGTAAAGGCCCGCTTCCCCCGTCCGGGGGAAGCGGGCCTTTGTGCGAGCGGAGGCCGGTATGCGTCCATAGACTCGAATGCGACTAGGGGAGGTGCCGGATGGCGGCTGTACGGGACTCGGCTGAGCTCGACGCGATGTTTGACGAGATCGAGAACCTCAATCTGCCTGCGGACTACCGGGTGGAGATCATCGAGGGGGAGATCGTCATGAATCCGCAGCGCAAGGTGCATGCCCGGATCATCCAGCTGCTGACCATGTCGTTGGCGGACACGCTCGGCCGGAACGCGAACGTTCTCTGGGACGTGCGGGTCGACTTCCCCGGGCATCTCAACGGATTCGCGCCGGATGTGGCGCTCGTGAAGGAGGGTGCCGAAGAGGACGACGCCGGTAACCACGATTACCGGGACGTCGAGTTCGTGGCCGAGGTCGTCTCCCGGGGCAGTCGCCGCGCGGATTATGAGGCCAAGCTGAACGTCTATGCCGTTGCCGGGGTACCCACGTACCTCATTGTCGACCCGAAGTCAGGGCTTGTGCACGTTCACCACGACCCGCGCGAAGGCACGTACATCGACGAGGTCGTCTACACCTTCGGCTCCACGTTCACCCTGCCTCACCCGAAGGCCGCCATCGACACGTCCCTCTGGCCCCGCGACCGCCGCGCGCCCCGCGCCTGACCGTGTTAGACGTGGACGTATGGAGATCCCCTCCCCCTACGGCGCGTCCGAGAGCAAGGGCGACGTCCACACCCTGCGCTACGAGCTGTCGATCCCGTACCCCGTCGACGAGGTGTGGGACGCGATCGCCACGCCCGACGGGCTGCCGACCTGGCTGGCCGTCGCCGATCCGTTCGAGCCGCGCGAGGGCGGGGCGATCACGCTGCGCTGGCAGAACACGGACGAGCGGGGCCATGCCACGGTGGCCCCGGGGCGGGTGACGGCCTGGGAGCCCAAACGGCTGGTGGAGTACACCGTCGACATCCACGGGCGGGTCCGCTTCGAGCTGGAGCCCGGGCCGCTGGGCGTCGGCGGGACGCTGCTGCACTTCACCAATGAGCTGGCCGGGCCCGACGACGTGCGCCTGGACTGCCTGGCCGGCTGGCACCACCACTTCGAGTACCTGCTGCAGGCCCTCGGCGGGCAGCCCGCCGACTGGTCGCGATGGACGCTCGACCGCTGGCGCGAGCTGCGCGAGCGGTACCGGGAGGGGCCGGGCTAGCCCTTCGGGCCGTCCTCGTCGGGCCGCAGCGAGCGCAGGAACTCGGGATTGTCGTCCGGCGCCACCCAGCGCCCCGGCGCCGGGCGGGTACGGGCGCGGGGGCGCCCCGCGACCAGCCAGGCCACCGGGCCCACCAGGACCTCGCCGAAGAGCAGGATGACGAACACCCACGCCAGCTTCGGCAGGCCCCGCACCTCGTTCTCGGGCGTGTTGAGGCAGTCGATGAAGGCGTAGATCCACAGTGCCAGGATCAGCAGGAACGGCAGATACCTGAGCATGGCGGCGGCCCCCGGGGTGCGGTGCTTCGGGCCGCTTCGCGGCCCCCGTGACGGCTCCAGGGTAGTGCGTGCTCGATACTGGAACGTATGGCTTACGACGATCTTCGCTCGTTCCTCCGGGCACTGGAGCGCGATGGCGATCTCAAGCGCATCAAGGCCGAAGTCGACCCGTACCTGGAGATCGGGGAGATCGTCGACAGAGTGAACAAAGCGGGCGGGCCCGCGTTGCTCTTCGAGAACGTCAAGGGCGCGGCCATGCCGCTCGCCATGAACGTCTTCGGCACCGACCGCCGGCTCCTCAAGGCACTCGGTCTGACCTCCTACGAGGAGATCAGCGAGAAGATCGGCGGGCTGCTCAAGCCGGAGCTCCCGCAGGGCTTCATCGGCATGCGCGAGGCCTTCGGCAAGCTCGGCGCGATGGCGCACGTGCCGCCGCGGAAGGTCAAGGACGCGCCCGTCCAGGAGGTCGTCCTCACCGGCGACGACGTGGACCTCGACCAGCTCCCGGCGCTCTTCACCTGGCCCGAGGACGGCGGCTCCTTCTTCAACCTGGGCCTCACCCACACCAAGCACCCCGAGACCGGCGTCCGCAACCTCGGCCTCTACCGCCTCCAGCGCCATGACAAGCGCACCATCGGCATGCACTGGCAGATCCACAAGGACAGCCGCAACCACTACCAGGTGGCCGCCAAGCGCGGTGAGCGGCTGCCGGTCGCCATCGCCTTCGGCTGCCCGCCGGCCGTGACGTACGCGTCCACCGCGCCGCTGCCCGGCGACATCGACGAGTACCTCTTCGCGGGCTTCGTCCAGGGCAAGCGGATCGAGATGGTCGACTGCAAGACCGTCCCCCTCCAGGTCCCCGCGAACGCGGAAGTCGTCATCGAGGGCTGGCTGGAACCGGGCAAGATGCTGCCAGAAGGCCCGTTCGGCGACCACACGGGCTTCTACACGCCGCAGGAGGACTTCCCGGCGCTCACCATCGACTGCGTCACGATGCGGCGGCGCCCGCTGCTCCAGTCGATCGTCGTCGGCCGCCCGCCGACCGAGGACGGCCCGCTGGGGCGCGCCACGGAGCGGTTCTTCCTGCCGCTGCTGAAGGTGATCGTCCCGGACATCGTGGACTACCACCTGCCGGAGGCCGGCGGCTTCCACAACTGCGCGATCGTCTCGATCGACAAGAAGTACCCCAAGCACGCCCAGAAGGTCATGCACGCCATCTGGGGCGCGCACATGATGTCGCTGACCAAGCTGATCATCGTGGTGGACTCCGACTGCGACGTCCACGATCTCCACGAGGTGGCCTGGCGCGCGCTGGGCAACACGGACTACGCCCGTGACCTGACCGTCGTCGAGGGCCCCGTGGACCATCTCGACCACGCCTCCTACCAGCAGTTCTGGGGCGGCAAGGCGGGCATCGACGCGACCGCGAAGTGGCCCGAGGAGGGCTACACGCGCGACGGGGGCTGGCCGCACATGGTCGAGTCGGACCCGGAGACGGCGGCGAAGGTCGACCGCCGGTGGAAGGAGTACGGGCTGTGACCACGGCCGCCGTCGCCCAGCCGGGCCGGACGAAGGCGTTCCTGCGCCTCGTCATGATCGAGCACTCGGTCTTCGCGCTGCCCTTCGCCTATATCGCCGCCCTGACGGCGATGTTCCAGCTCGACAAGAACATCCACTGGGTGCGGCTGCTGCTGGTCACCGTCGCCATGGTGGGGCTGCGCACGTTCGCGATGGCCTGCAACCGCATCATCGACCGGGAGATCGACGCCCGTAACCCGCGCACGGCGAACCGGGAGATCGTCACGGGCGCGGTGTCGGTGCGCTCGGCGTGGACCGGGGCGGGGGTGGCCGTGGTCTTCTTCCTCGGCGCCGCCGCGCTGCTCAATCCCCTGTGCCTGGCGCTCGCGCCGATCGCGGTGGTCCCGATGGTGGTCTACCCGTACGGCAAGCGCTTCACCGACTTCCCGCACGCGATCCTGGGGCTCGCCCAGGCCATGGGCCCGGTGGGCGCGTGGCTGGCGGTGACGGGGGAGTGGTCCTGGGACGCGGTGATCCTGGGGCTGGCGGTCGGCGTGTGGATCGGCGGCTTCGACCTGATCTTCGCCTGCCAGGATGTGGCCGCCGACCGTGCCCACGGGGTGAAGTCCACCCCGGCCCGTTTCGGCATCCCGGCCGCGCTGTACGGCGCCCGGGTCTGTCATGTCGTCACCACGGCGCTGCTGGTCTGGTACGCGCTGGCGACGCACGCGGGCGTGTTCTTCTGGGTGGGCCTGGTCGTGGTCGCGGCGGCGTTCCTGTACGAGCACACGATCGTCAAGCCGCACGACCTGTCCCGGCTGAACCGGGCGTTCTTCACCGTGAACGGCTTCATCGGCATCGCGCTCTTCGTGTGCGCCCTGCTGGACCTGCTGGTGCGCGGTCTGACGGTCTGAACACCCACGCGGAAAGGGCGGCCCACCGAACACGGTGGGCCGCCCTTTCGTCGCGTGCGCGAGGCGTCAGACGGACTTGCTGAACGGGTCCTGCGCGCCCCCGGCGAAGGGGCTGTTCGCGTCGGAGCCGAACGGGCTCTTCGCGCCGCCGTTCTTGGCGTCGCCCATGAAGACGAACATGGCCGCGCCCATCAGGTCCTGCGGCTTGAGCTCCTTGGCGCCGGCGGGGGCCTCGATCTTCTCCGAGCCGCCCTTGAAGCCGATGGTCACCGGCAGCTCGCCCTTGGCCTCCTTGTCGAGCTTGCCGGCGTCGAAGGACAGGGCGGAGAGCATGCCGTCCTTGACGGCCACGTCGACGTCGACGTCCTTGTCCGGGGCGTCCTCCCACTTGGAGAACTTGTCGAAGCGCTTGTCGCCGAGCTTGTCCTTCAGCGGCTTGAGGCCCTCGACGACCTTCTTGCCGACCGTCCTCGCGTTGACGGTGACCTTGATGTGGTCGGCGCCGCCCTTGGAGCCCGCGTCGGCGAACTTGGCGTTGTCGGTCAGGGCCTTGCGCATGGCCTCCAGGGCCTGCTTCTGGGTCTTGGAGTCGAGCGAGTCGCTCAGCGAGCCGCTGTTCGAGCCGCCCTTGTCCTTGCCGAAGGACTTGCCGAACTCCTCGAAGGACTTGGTGTCCAGGGATATCCAGTCGCCCTTCACGGCGCCCTTGACGGCGTCCAGGGACGGCGGGAGCTGGTCGGCCTTCTTCAGCAGCTCGTCGAGGGCCTGCTTGCCCTTGGCACCCTTGGCGCTCTTGCGCTTCTCGCTCTTCTCGCCGAACTCGGCGAGGGCCTTGATGTCGCCACGCACATAGAGCTTCTGCGACACACCGCGGAACTCGACCAGCGGCTTGTCGGCGTCCTTCTTGGCGAGCTTGAAGCTCACGGCGCCGTTCTTGTCGCCGTCCTTGACGTCCTTGAGCGGCTTGTCGTTGCTGATCGCGAAGGAGAGCCGCAGGCCCGCCAGCGTCTCGGCGTCGGAGCGCTGGAAGTCGTCCTCGCCCTTCAGCGCCTCGTAGAGCTTGTCGGCGCCGGCGTCGAAGCCGAAGTCCGCGGTGACGGCCTTCTGGCCGCCCAGCTTGTCGAAGGCCCGCTCGACCTTCGCCTCGGGGCTCAGCTTCTCGGTGGGGTCGCAGGCGACGGACGCGGCGGCGACGAGAGCGACGCAGCCGGCGGCGGCCAGACCCTTGCGCGTGGTGTGAATGACGTTCCCCCTGGACCGTTCCGTTTATACGAAGGTCACTTAAGTCCAGGACGAATAGGCATGTCAAAGGACTATTCCGCCAAGACGCCGTCAAGACGCGCGCCCGGCCACCCCCGTCCGGGACACCGGCCGGACCGCCCGCGGTGTCCGGATAGGCTCGATCCCGTGGAGCCGTACGAACACACGAAGCGACGCCGGCCTTGGGTGGTCGGGGTCTCCGGCGCGTCCGGGACACCCTACGCGGCCGCCGTGGTGCGCGGTCTGCTGGCGGCCGGGGAGGCGGTGGACCTGGTGGTCAGCCGGGCCGCCCGGCTGACGCTGCTGGACGAGACCGGGATCCGCTTCCGGGACGGGCACTGGGAGCGGGACCTCGCGAGCTGGCTCGCGCTGGGCGCGGACGGCAAGGAGCACTTCGCCGTCGACGAGGCGGCCCTGGCGGACGTCCGCCACTGGGCGGCCGGGGATCTCGCCGCCGGGCCGTCCTCCGGCTCGTACCCCGCCAAGGGGATGCTGATCGTCCCGGCGAGCACCGCCTGTGTGGCGGGAGTGGCGCTCGGGCTCTCGAAGGATCTGCTCCAGCGCGTGGCGAGCGTGACGCTGAAGGAGCGCCGGCCGTTGATCGTCGCGGTGCGGGAAACACCGCTCAGCGGGCAGACGCTCCGGCAGCTCGTGGCGCTCGACGACGCGGGAGCCGTGGTGCTGCCCGCCTCGCCGGCGTTCTACGCGGGGGCGACGCACATCCAGGATCTGGTGGACTTCGTCGCCGGGCGGGTGCTGGACGCGGCGGGAGTGCCGCACCGGCTGTACCGCCGCTGGGAAGGAGAGCTCGGTGGAGCGAGCGCTCGTGCGGAGGGCTAGCTCTTCTTCGCGCGCGGGAGGCGGAGCTTCGCCACGGCGCGCGGGGCCGGGGTGGGCTGGTGGGCACGCGAGCGGTTGGCCAGGTCCTGGAGCTCGCGCATGCGGGCGTAGGCCATCTCGATCGAGTACACGGGTTCTTCACTCCTGAGAGATCGAAGGATCGTCGTTGATTCGCTGATCTGGTGAAAGATTTTCGGGGTCTAGAGCCCCGTACGCCTTAGATTCTACACTGAAACCGGCGAGTTCGCTGATTATTGAAAGGTGCCAGGCTATGGACGCGGTGGACAGGCAGCTCATCCAGGCGCTGCGGGAGAACGGCCGGGCCTCGTACGCGGAGCTGGGCAGGCTGGTCGGCCTGTCCGGGCCGAGCGTGACGGACCGGATCAACCGTCTGGAGGCGGCGGGCGTCATCACGGGCTACCGCGCGACCGTGAACGCGGCCTCGCTGGGCCTGGGCGTCACCGCCCTGATCGGCATCCAGCTCTCGGACGCCGCCGATCACGAGGACGTGGCGCGCCGGCTGCGGGACCTGGAGGAGATCGAGGACTGCTGGTTCATCGCCGGCGACGACTCCTACATGCTCAAGGTCCGGGTCGGCGACGTGGACGGGCTGGAGCGCACCATCCGCCGGCTCTCCGGCACCAAGGGCGTCAGCCGCACCCGCACCACGATCGTGCTCTCCACCAAGTGGGAGAACCGCGTGGGTGAGCTGCCCGAGGACGTGTGAGCGCGGGGGAGTAGGCTCGACGAAGTCGCGAAATCGGAAGTATCGGAGAGGGCGGACGCATGGACGCTGGACTCAAGCGTGAGCTCGAGGAGAAGGTCTACGCGGGCGAGCGGCTCACCCGCGAGGACGGCATCGCCCTCTACGAGTCCGACGACCTGGCCTGGCTGGGCGGGCTCGCCCACCACGTCCGGACGCAGAAGAACGGTGACGTCGTCCACTTCAACGTCAACCGTCACCTCAACATGACCAATGTGTGCACGGCGTCGTGCGCGTACTGCTCGTTCCAGCGCAAGCCGGGCGAGAAGGACGCGTACACGATGCGCATCGAGGAGGCCGTGCGCCTGGCCAAGGCCATGGAGAGCGAGAACCTCACCGAGCTCCACATCGTCAACGGCCTCCACCCCACGCTGCCCTGGCGCTACTACCCGCGCTCCCTGCGCGCGCTCAAGGAAGCGCTGCCGAACGTCTCCCTGAAGGCCTTCACTGCCACCGAGATCCAGCACTTCGAGAAGATCTCCGGGATGCCCGCCGACGAGATCCTCGACGAGCTGATCGACGCCGGTCTGGAGTCGCTGACCGGCGGTGGCGCGGAGATCTTCGACTGGGAGGTGCGGCAGCACATCGTCGACCACGACACCCACTGGGAGGACTGGTCGCGCATCCACCGCCTCGCCCACTCCAAGGGCCTCAAGGGCCCCTGCACCATGCTCTACGGGCACATCGAGGAGCCGCGCCACCGCGTGGACCACGTGCTGCGCCTGCGTGAGCTGCAGGACGAGACCGGTGGCTTCCACGTCTTCATCCCGCTGCGCTACCAGCACGACTTCGTGGACATGAAGGACGGCAAGATCCGCAACCGGCTCCAGGCGCGGACCTCGATGGCGACGGGCGCCGAGGCGCTCAAGACCTTCGCCGTCTCCCGGCTGCTGTTCGACAACGTCCCGCACGTCAAGGTGTTCTGGGTGATGCACGGTGTGCAGACCGCCCAGCTCGCGCTGCAGCACGGCGCGGACGACATGGACGGCTCGGTCGTCGAGTACAAGATCACTCACGACGCCGACAACTACGGCACGCCGAACAAGCTCACCCGTGACGACCTGCTGGACCTCATCCGCGAGGCCGGCTTCCGCCCGGTGGAGCGCAACACCCGTTACGAGACCATCCGCGAGTACCCGGGCCCGGACGCCTCGCTGCGGGAGTCGCCGCAGCCGATGCGGGTCTGAGATCCACTTCTGGGCGTGCTGTACTACTGGAATTGCACGTTTCGGTTGTCGTCGAGAAGAAGGTCCCGTCCGTGAGTAGCCAGAAGTTCGCGTCGCTCCGCTACACCGCCCTGCGGCTCGGCCTGCTGGTCGCCTGCTTCGCCGTGGTCTGGGGGCTGTGCTACGCGCACGTCATCCCGCTCGGGGTCGGCGACTCCAACCTGGTCTGGATGATCCTGCTGGCCCTGATCCTCTCCGCGCCGCTGAGCTGGGTCCTGCTGCGCAAGCAGCGGGACGCCATGTCCGAGCAGATCGTGGACCGGGTGGACCGCGCGAAGGCCAAGATGGCCGCGAACGCGGGCCAGGAGGACGCGGCCCAGTAACGGCCGCTCAGCAACAGCGGCTCAGTAACACTCCTCACATATACGACATACGCGCGCCTGCGCCCTGCCCTGGAACTCCCGCTCCAGCGCAGGGCGCAGGCGCGTTTCGGCGACCGTGCGCCTCAAAGAAGTTCTTTGGGTTGCTCAAAGCATGAGTGTTACGGTAATCGGCATGTCGACGTCACCGTCCCCCACGGCGGCCGCCTCGCGCGGGCGCATATCCCGCATCCTCAACGTGCCCTTCTGGGCCCAGATCCTCCTCGGCCTCGTCCTGGGCGCCCTGCTCGGCTGGGCCGCCAAGAGCGGTGACATCGGCTGGCTCGGCTCCACGCTGGGCAGGGTCGGAGACACCTTCGTCCAGCTGCTGATGCTGGTCATCGCGCCGCTGGTGTTCTTCGCGATCCTGGTCTCGATCACCAATCTGCGGAACGTCTCCAACGCCGCCCGGCTGGCCACCCGCACCCTGATGTGGTTCATGATCACGTCGCTGATCGCGGTCGTCATCGGCCTGGCGATCGGCCTGATCACGGACCCGGGAGCCGGCACCGGCCTCACCGCCGCCGACGGCGCCGAGCCCAAGAAGCACGGCTCCTGGCTCGACTTCCTCACCGGGATCATCCCCACCGACATCGTCACGCCCTTCACCCAGCTCAAGGTCCTCCAGATCGTCTTCATGGCCGTGGTCGTCGGCATCGCGATCCTGAAGACCGGTGAGAAGGCCCAGCCGGTCCTCACCTTCAGCCACTCCGTGCTGGAGCTGCTGCAGAAGGCCCTGTGGTGGGTCATCAAGCTCGCCCCGCTGGGCACGGTCGGCCTGGTCGGCACCGCCATCTCCACCTACGGCTGGGGCCTGCTCAGCAAGTACGCGACGTTCACCGCGGACATCTATGTCGGCTGCGCCATCGTGCTGTTCGGCGTCTACCCGCTGCTCCTCGCGACCGTCGCCAAGGTCAACCCGCTGCGCTTCTTCAAGGGCGCCTGGCCCGCGATCCAGCTGGCCTTCGTCTCCCGCTCCTCCGTCGGCACCATGCCGCTCACCCAGAAGGTCACCGAGCGGCTCGGCGTGCCCAAGGAGTACGCGTCCTTCGCGGTGCCCTTCGGCTCGACGACCAAGATGGACGGCTGCGCCTCGATCTACCCGGCCATCGCCGCGATCTTCGTCGCCCAGGTCTTCGACGTGCCGCTGGAGGTCAAGGACTACATCCTGATCGCCTTCGTCTCCGTCATCGGCTCGGCCGCGACCGCCGGCCTCACCGGCGCCACCGTGATGCTCACGCTGACGCTCTCGACGCTGGGCCTGCCGATGGCGGGCGTGGGCCTGCTGCTGGCGATCGACCCGATCGTGGACATGATGCGCACCGCCACGAACGTCGCGGGTCAGTCGGTGATCCCGATCATCGTGGCCTCCCGGGAGAAGATCCTGGACCGCGCCGCCTATGACTCGGCCGACGGCTCCCACCTGGAGGACGAGCCCGTCGCCGGGGCGCGCACCGCGCCCGTCGCGGCCTGACGGACCGGTGGGAAAGGGCCGTCCGGCCCCCCGGAGGCTCGTTCCCGGCCCTTGACGTCCCTCCTCCCCGTGATATTACCTGCCGGTAGTGTGACGGGGGGGAGGGATTCTTTGTCGTGACGGTCGTGAGTAACGCACAGGTCGCAAGGGCAGCGGAAGCCGCGGAGAACACCACGCGCGACGGCGCCGCCGGGCCGGGGGGCGGGGCGCCGCCACAGGAGCCGGTTCCCCGGCGCAAACGCGGCACCGGGAAGATCCGGCGGATGCCGCGGGAGGTGCGCGAGAGGCAGATGCTCGACGCCGCGGTGGAGGTCTTCGCCCGGCGCGGCTACCGCGCCGCGTCCATGGACGAGATCGCCGAACTGGCCGGTGCCTCCAAGCCGCTGGTCTATCTGTACCTGAACTCGAAGGAGGACCTCTTCGGCGCCTGCGTCCGCCGCGAGGCCGACGCCCTGATGGCCTCGGTGCGGGCCGCGATCGCGCCCGGCGCCTCCGCCGACGACCGGCTGTGGCACGGGCTGCGTGCCTTCTTCGCCCACACCGCCGAGCACCCCGACGGCTGGTCGGTGCTCAGCTGCCAGGCCCGGACGAACGGGGAGCCGTTCGCGCCCGTGGTGGGCGAGCTGCGGCAGGAGATGGTCGGCCTCGTCACCCGGCTCATCGCCGCCACCGCCGCCGAGGGCGCGGGCGGGGACGGGAGCGCCGCCCTCGCCGGACACGAGGCCTCCGGGCTGGCGCACGCGCTCGTGGGCGCCGCCGAGTCGCTCGCCGGGTGGGCCAACACCCGTACGGGCGCCGTCCCCTCGGCGAAGGAGACCGCGGCGACCCTGATGAACGTCGCCTGGGTGGGGCTGGAGAACCTCAGGGCCGGACGGCGCTGGACACACGCCGCCCGGCCCTGAGCCGTCCCCCCTCCTCCCCGGGGCCTCCCCAGGCCCGGGGAAGTCGTCGGCCGCCGGCCGGGAAGCCGTCGGCCGGGAAGCCGTCGGCCGGGAAGCCGTCGGCCGGTCAGCCGTCGGTGCGCCGGCGGCGGGCGACGAGGACGCCGGCACCGCCGAGGACACCGGCCGCCGCCAGCGCTCCGCCGATCAGTGCGGGGTCGGTGTCCGCCGTCCGTCCGCGCGGCGCCTCGCCCGCGGCGACACCGCCCTTGGGGAACGTCGCGCCGTCCGGCTTCGCGCTGTCGGGCTTCGCGCCGCCCGGCTTCGCGTCGGCCTTCTTCGCGCCGCCCGGCTTCGCCCAGGCCTTCTTCTCCGGCTCGCTGTCGCCCTGGGTCCGCGCGGTCACGTTCGTGCCGTCGAAGTGGACGTAGATGCCGTCGGTGTAGCTCTGGCCCTTCGCGAGCACGGCGAAGACCTTCCCGCTGCCGATCTCCTTCAGGTAGGCCTTGCCGTCCTTGATCTCGGCCTCCACGCCGCCGCCGATGTCGACCGTCCGTGCCCCCGCCGGCCGGGTGCCGCCGCTCTTGACCTGGCCCGTCGGCGCGGGCGCGGTGTCGGCGGCGAAGGCCGCGGAGGGGACCGCGACGGCGCCGGCGAGGACGGTGCCCGCTACGGCGGTACGGAACGCGGTGCGCTGGGTGGTGGTGTTCATGGGATCGGTCTCCTCTCCTGGGGGTCGGCGCCGCCCGTGCGGCGACCCGATGCGGGAAACGCTATTTCGGGCGCAACGCGTCATGTATCGGCAAAACGGGCAGGGGTGGACCGGCCGTAAGGACTAGAGAGAAGGGGTGGCCGCCGTGGGCTCGCGGGCGTACCTTTACGGCCAGGGTTCTACTGCCGAGTAATGTCGCCTGCCGGTTTCGCCTGTCGTTCGCCTGCCGTCCCGAACAGGAGCCGCACGTGTCCGTAACGCCCGGCGCCGCCGCGCCCCCGCCGCTCGTCCCGCCCCGTACGACCGCCGTCGCCGGGACCGTCCGCGAGGCGGCCGTCCCCGCCCTCGCCCCGCGCGTCCACTACGGAACGCTCGGCGATCTGCCCTTCGCCAACGCGGCCGAGGATCCCCAGGCCGTCGCCGTCAGCCGCAAGGAACCCGGCCCCGGCCGTGCCCCCGCCCTCTGGCGCGACATCACCGCCGCCCGCTTCGCCGCCGAGGTGCGCGGCGTCGCCAAGGGCCTCGTCGCCCATGGACTGCGGCCCGGCGACCGGCTCGCCGTCATGGCCCGCACCCGCTACGAGTGGACGCTCCTGGACTTCGCCGCCTGGGCCGCCGGCCTGGTCACCGTCCCCGTCTACCCCACTTCCTCCGGCCACCAGGTCCGCTGGATCCTCCAGGACTCCGGCGCCGCCGCGTGCGTCGTCGAGACCCCCGAGCAGCTCCGCCTGGTCGCCGCCGCCCGCCCCGACTTACCCGCCCTCGCCCACGTCTGGCAGCTCGACACCGGAGCCGTGGCGCGCTTCATCGCCGCCGGACGGGACCTGCCCGACCGCGTGATCACCGAACGCCTGGCCACCCGCACCCCCGAGGACATCGCCACCCTCATCTACACCTCCGGCACCACCGGTCGCCCCAAGGGCTGTGTCCTCACCCACGCCAACTTCTTCGCCGAGGTCGACAACGCGATCGCGCTGCTCCACCCCGTCTTCACGTCCGTCAGCAAGGAACCCGCCTCCACCCTGCTCTTCCTGCCGCTCGCGCACGTCTTCGGCCGCATGGTCGCCGTCGGCTGCATCCGCGCCCGGGTGCGCCTGGGCCATACCGACGCCATCCGGAGCGACGAACTCCGTGCCGATCTGGCCGGGTTCCGGCCGACGTTCCTCCTCGCCATCCCCTACGTCCTGGAGAAGATCTACAACACCGGCCGGGCGACGGCGGAACGGCTCGGCCGCGCCGGGACCTTCGACCGCGCGGCCGCCGTGGCCCGGGACCACGCCGAGGCCGCGGCCGCCGTGCTGTCCCGCACCGGACCCGGCCCCGGGCCGCGGCTGCGCGCCGCCCACGCCCTCTACGACCCGCTCGTCTACCGCCGGATCCGGGCCGCCCTCGGCGGCCGCGTCCGCTACGTCATCAGCGGCGGCTCACCACTGGGCACCCGGCTCACCGCCTTCTACGCCGGCGCCGGCATCGGGATCTTCGAGGGCTACGGGCTGACCGAGACCACCGCCGCCGCCACCCTCACCCCACCCC
>NZ_JAILXP010000070.1 GCF_020740895.1 Streptomyces sp. UNOB3_S3
CCGGCCCACGCTCGCCAGACGGCCAGGCTGTGGCGCAAGGCGCCATGGGGGGCGACGAGCGCGGGGCGGGGTTCGTGGGAGGGGTGCCAGGTGAGGACGAAGGCGACCTTTTGCCCGGCCTCGACCGTGAACTCGGAGCGGGTGCTGAAGTCACGGCCGTAGGTGGACACGGGCGGCTCGCTGCGCAGCCAGACGGAGTCGGGGCCGGCGACGGCGACGCGGTGGCCGTCGCCGCGCCGCATCCAGGGGACGATCGCGCCGTGGCCGAAGCGCAGCCGCAGCACACTCAGCATCTCGACGGACCCGCTGACGCCCTCGACGATCCGGACGAGATCGGGCGCGCGGTCGCGCTGCGGCATGAAGTCGGTGACCTTGACGGTGCCGCCGTCCGTCTCCCAGACGGATTCCAGGACGAGGGAGTCGCCGGCGTAGGAGCGGTGGGCGCACTCGCCGGCGCCCACGGGGGCGAGCCGCCAGTGGCCGTTCTCCTCGCCGCCGAGCAGCGCGGCGAAGCAGGCGGAGGAGTCGAAGCGGGGCAGGCAGAGCCAGTCGATCGAGCCGTTCCGGCCGACGAGGGCGGCGGTCTGCAGATCGCCGATGAGCGCGTAGTCCTCGATGAGTGCTGACACGCGGGGCGTCCTTCCCCGGCCCCGCGCGGGCTACTCCGGGGACGCGGCTGTCCGGGCGACCTCGCCGCCCTCGGCACCCCCGGCGGACGCGGCTTCGGCGGTGGTGGCGGAAGCGGCCGCCGCCGCGGCGTCGGCGGCGCGGTCGCGGCGCTCGCGGCGGACCAGGACGAACCAGCCGACGGGCACGCACGCGCTGAACAGCCACCACTGGACGGCATACGCCATGTGGTTGCCGATGCTGCTGTGGTCCGGGCCGGGGACGGGCTGGGGCTGGCCGTCGGCGGTGGGGGAGATCAGCTCGGCATAGCCGCCGATGACGGGGCGGTGCAGCTCCTTGGCCTGGCGCCCACTGTTGATGAGCATGATCATGCGGGGTGGCAGGCCCTTGGTGTCCTTGATCCCGCTGCCCGGTGTCTCGTCGGCGCGCAGCCGGCCCGTGACGGTGACCTTGCCGGCGGGCGCGGCCGGGACGGCCGGGAACGCCAGCTGGCCGCCGTCGGCGGGGATCCAGCCGCGGTTGACGAGGAGCGCCGTACCGTTGTCCAGCACCAGCGGTGTGATCACCATGAAGCCGGACTTGCCGGACGAGTCGGTGCGGTAGCGGACGACGACCTCGCCCTTGGTGTCGAAGGTGCCGGTCGCGGTGACCTTGCGCCAGACGTTCTCCTGCGGGACCTCACGGCCGGGGGCGCTGAGCGTGCCGACGGGCACGGGGGCGTACGCCAGGCTGTGGGCGATCCGGTCGTTGCGCGCGACCCGTTGCTCATGGCGGTGGAACTGCCAGAAGCCCAGTTTGATCATCGCCGGAATGAGGGCGAGCCCCACGAGCGTGAGGATCACCCACTGCCGGGTCAGCAGGAAGCGGTACACGCGTTTGACGGTACCTGGTGGGGTTCGCCCCCCTTGCCACGGGGCCCCCGGCTCAGGCGCCGCCGTCGGCCGGGGTGACGTGCGACAGCAGCTGGACGAACGCCGCCTCGTCGATCACGGGTGTACCGAACGAGCGGGCCTTGACGACCTTGGAGGTGGGGGAGCCGGGGTCGTTGGTCACCAGCACACTGGTGAGCCGGGAGATGCTCGTGGCCACGTGGAGACCCGCCTCCACGGCCCGGTCCTCCAGCAGCTCCCGGTCGATGGAGGTGTCCCCGGAGAACGCCACCCGCATCCCCTGCTTGAGCTGCCCGCCCGGCGCGTACCGGCCGGGGTTGGGGTAGGGGCACGCCGGGCGCTTGCGGCTGGCCCGCCAGGTGCCGGTGCCGCCCCGGTAGGACGGCTGATATCCGACCCTCGCCGAGTACGCCGGCGCGGCCGCCGGGCCGTCGGACCACTCGGTCAGCGGCTGGCAGGCCAGCAGCGGCAGCCGCAGCCCCGCCCCCGCCGCCAGGTGGAGGCTCGGCCGGAACGCCTCGGCCAGCACCCGGGCGTCGTCCAGCGCGTGGTGGGCGCGCTGCTGTACGACGCCGTAGTGCGCGGCGAGCGACTCCAGCTTGTGGTTCGGCAGGGGGAGCTGCAGCTCCTTCGACAGCGCGATGGTGCACAGCCGCTGTCGCACCGGGGCGGTGGTGCCGGCCCGGGCGTACTCCCGGGCGATCATCGACCAGTCGAAGGCCGCGTTGTGCGCGACGAGGACCCGGCCGTCGAGCCGCTTCGCGAACTCGCCGGCGATGTCCTGGAACAGCGGCGCGTCCGCGAGCACTTCCGACGTCAGCCCGTGGATCCACACCGGGCCCGGGTCGCGCTGCGGGTTGACCAGCGTGTACCACTGGTCCTCCACTCGTCCTCGGGCGTCCAGCTGGTAGACCGCGGCCGACACTATCCGGTCGTCCCGGGCGAGCCCGGTGGTCTCCACGTCGACGACCGCGTACCCCTCGGGATACGCGGCCGGCCACGGGGTGGGCGATGCGGCTGCGGTGCGGTCTTCGAGCATGGTCCAAGAGCTTACGGGCCACCGCTGACAACGCGGGATCCGGCCGGTTCCGGCGGTGGCTTCAAGCCAGCTCCGCCAGCAGCCCGCCGGCCGTCACCCGCGCCGTCCCCGCGCACGCGTCGACGGCGCCGGGGAAGAGCCGGTACACCGTGCCGGTCGCGCCGGCCGGGGACAGCTCGTCCCCCTCGACGAGCGCGAGGAAGACGCGGCGGCCGTCCGCTGCCGCGCGTGCTGCGGGGGCGTCGGCCGGCTCGCGGGACTCCGGGGCACCCAGCGCGCGCAGCCGCGCCGCGAAGGCGGCGACGCCCTCGCCGTCGCGGCGCCGGTAGCGCCACAGCTCGACGCGGGAGCGGCCGGTGGCCGGACCGGGCGGGCGCGGGGCGTCCGCGCCCGGTCCGTTCGCGCCCGGGCCGTCCGTGCCCGCCCCGGAGGCGCGCCGTACGACGACCGTCTCGTCGCACCGCGCCGCCGCGTGCCAGCACGCCACGTCCCACAGGGTCACCCGGGCCCCGCCCGTGAAGTGCTCCCACAGGTCCCGTGCGAGCGCGCCCAGCGCGTTCCCGTGGCGGCCCAGGTCGTGCACACCGCTGTCACCCGGAAGGTGGACATCGGTCCACAGCGCGCGGCCGTCCGCCAGGTCCACGATCATCGGCGCGCAGATCCGCGACTCCCCGGCCAGGTCGAAGCGCTGCCGCACCGCCCGGGGGTCGTACGACGCGTCCCGCGCCCCGGCGCCGGAGACGGTCATGAACCCCGCGAAGGCGTCCGGCAGCTCCTCGAAGGGCACGTCGTTGAAGCTGAAGACCACCGGCACGGCGTAGCGCGCCCCGGCCGCGGCGAGCGCCGGCAGGTCCAGGTCGACGTACTCGGTCGCGCCGTCCGGCGGCGGTGCCGAGGTCAGGTCCCCGGAGTGGACGGCGGCGTCGCCCCGGTACCGCAGCCGCGTGTAGTCGCACAGCCCGACGGCCTGCCAGTCCTCGTCGAAGAACGCCACCGACAGGTCGAGGTCCACCCGGGTGCCCTCCGGCTCCATCCAGTGGAGGAACAGCCGCAGCACCCGGCCCCCGGGCAGCCGCAGCTCGCTGCCGCGCGGCACCGCGACGAGCGACGCCGCCGAGGACCGCTCGGCGAACGGGGCCGTCAGGGACGCCAGCCCCGGGTCCAGCACGGCGAGCTCGTAGCGGGACGCGGCGCCCAGCCGCCGTACCGCCTCGGCCTCCAGCAGCCCGGTGACCCGGGCCACCAGCGGGGCGGGCAGCGGCGGCCGGACGTCGTCGACGCCCTGCGCGCGGCCCACCCGGCCCCGGGGGAAGAACACCCGGCGCGACGACGGCAGATGCCGCCCCCGCAGCGCGCCCAGCGCCCCGAGCAGCGGCCCGGGCCCCGCCTTCGGCAGCCCGTGCTCCAGCGCCGCGCCCAGCTCGGGCGCGAGCTCCTCGCCCCCGTACCCGCGCAGCAGCTGGTCCAGCCGCCGCACCAGCTCACCGGGCCGCCGCGCGAGCAGTTCCACGGCCCCGGCGGCGTCCCCGTGACGCAGCGCCTCCTCGACCCGCCCGGCCCAGGTGCGCGCGACGATCCGGATACCGCGCCCCGGCGGCAGCACCGCCACAGTCACCGCCTCCGGATGCTCCTCCGCCGTCCGCAGCAGCGCCTCGCCCAGCGCCCCCGCGCCCGATACGTCCGTGCCCCGCAGCGCCGCGAAGGCCAGGGCCGCGCGTGGGTGGCGCGCGTGGCCCTCGAAGGGGTGGAGCCGCTCCGCCGCGCGCTTCCACGCCTCCGGGTGCCGGAGGAGGTCCTCGACGAGGGAGGGCGTCGCGAATCCGTCGAGGACGGCGAGCAGTTCGCGGCGCAGCCCGCGCGGCACCCCGCGCAGCCGGGGGTTCGTCAGCAGGTCCGCCTCGCCGCCGGACCACACCCACAGCAGGCGCAGCACGTCCGTGGCGGTCGTCAGCAGCTCCGGCAGCCGCTCCCGGACGGCCGTCACCGTCGCGGGCCCGCCGTCGCGCAGCAGCGTGCCGAGCACCAGCGCCCGGGTCTCGCGCACGGGGATGTCAGCGGGCAGCCAGCCCAGGCCGCCCGGCTCGGCGTGCGCCAGCAGGACCTTGACGTCGTCACGGTCCTGCGGGGAGAGCGGCGTGGCGCGGGCCAGCAGCCCGGTCAGCTCGGCGGCCGCGTCGGCCGTCCGCGAGGTGCCCAGCACGAGCAGCCGCAGCGGCCCCTCGGGGAACGACCGCCGCGCCGCACCGGCGGACTCGGAGAGCCGCAGAAAGGGATCCGTGCGGTCGACGCGCCGATGGCACAGCGGGCAGCCCGTGTAGTCCGCGCCGTCCCAGCAGGAGCGGCACACCAGATGCGCGCACGGCGAGACGGGCAGCACGGCGCCGACCGTGCCGCACAGCACGCACGGCTGCTCCGGCCGCTGGAGCAGCAGGCTGAAGACCCGGTCGACGAAGAGGGCGTCCGTGTCCTTCGGCACCGACCGGGGGAAGCCGCGGAAGAGCGGCATATGGGTACGGTCGGCGCCCAGCTGCGCGTCGATCGCGTGCAGCAGGCCCCGCCCGGTGTCGGCGAGGGCCCGGGCCCCGGCCCCCGCCAGCGCCGTGCGCAGCGGCTCGGTCAGCGCGTGCCCCCGGTCCAGCAACTCGCCCTCCAGCGCCGTCAGTCCGGCCGCGACGGCGGGGTCGCTCACCGCGGCGGGCGGCGACGGCTCATGGTCGACATAGACGGTCCGGGCGCGGCGGAGCAGCACGGAGTGGAGTGTGGACACGAAGCGGATCCCCCTGAGAAAAGCGAAACGGGGGCGGAGAGTGGGCGCGCTCGGATTCATTGTGGAGATGAGGAGAAGGAAGCACACCGCGGAGCCGCCCCCGCACCCCGATTCTAGGCGGGGGCCGATCAAGGGGGCCAACCCTTTTCCGAGCTGCGGTACCCGTTGGTAACAACCTCTAGCGGCACGCCCTCCGGCGCGCTTATGGTGCGGCCATGCCGCACCTACCGGACGTGGTCCTGTGGTCCATACCCGCCTTCATCCTGCTCACCGCACTGGAGTTGGTGAGCTACCGGCTGCATCCCGACGACCGCTCCGAGGGCTACGAGGCCAAGGACGCGGCGACCAGCGTCGGCATGGGGCTGGGCAGCATCCTCTTCGACGCGCTGTGGAAGATCCCGATCGTCGCGGTCTACACGGCCCTCTACGAACTCACCCCCCTGCGCGTGCCCGTGCTGTGGTGGACGCTGCCGCCGATGCTGCTCGCGCAGGACTTCTTCTACTACTGGTCCCACCGGGGCCACCACGTCGTACGGATCCTGTGGGCCTGCCACGTGGTGCACCACTCCAGCCGCAGGTTCAACCTCACCACCGCGCTGCGCCAGCCGTGGACCACGCTGACGGTGTGGCCGTTCTATGTGCCGATGGTGCTCGCCGGGGTGCACCCGGCGGCGGTGGCGTTCTGCTCGTCGGCCAACCTCGTCTACCAGTTCTGGGTGCACACCGAGCGGGTCGGCAGGCTGCCCCGGCCCTTCGAGTACGTGCTGAACACGCCCTCGCACCACCGGGTCCACCACGCCTCGCAAGGGGGCTACCTGGACCGCAACTTCGGCGGAATCCTCATCGTCTGGGACCGGATGTTCGGATCCTTCGTGCCGGAGGGTGAGCGTCCGGTCTACGGCCTGACCAAGAACATCGACACCTACAACCCGCTGCGCGTCGCCACCCACGAGTACGCGGCCATCGGGCGCGACCTGAAGGCGGCGGGGAGCTGGCGGGAGCGGTTCGGGCGGGTCTTCCGGGGCCCGGGCTGGCAGCCGGACCGTACGTCCGGGGTGACGACGGAAGAGGCGGCGAAGCCGGCGACGGTCCACGAGCGGGTCGCGTGAGGGCGGCTCGCGTGAGCGGCGACCGCACGAACCGGGACCGCGCGAGCGGCGAGCGCGCGAACCGGGACCGCGCGGCCACGGCGGCGCTGGCGGTCTTCGGCGCCACGGCGGTGGTCCACCTGACCGCCCTGCTCACGGGCGCCACGCTCCTCGCCCACGCCACCAAGCCCGCGCTGATGCCCCTGCTGGCCGCCCACGCGCTGCTGCGCGGCGGACCGCCGCTGCTCGCGGGCGCGCTGCTCCTCGGCTGCGGGGGCGACACCCTGCTCCAGGTGGGCGGGGACTCCGGGGGCACGGCCTTCCTGCTGGGCATGGGGTCCTTCGCCGCCGGGCACGTCTGCTATCTGCTGCTCTTCGCCCGGCACGGCAGCCCCGGCGGCGCCCGGACGTACCGGCTGGCGGCCCTCTACGCCGCCGCCTGGCTCACCGTGGTCGTCCTGCTGTGGCCCGGCCTGGACGGGGAGCTGCGGGCGCCGGTCGCGCTCTACAGCCTGCTGCTGACGGCGATGGCGCTCGGCGCCACCCGGGCCCGCCTGTGGTCCGGGGCGGGCGGGGCGCTGTTCCTGCTGTCGGACACGCTCCTCGCGAGCGGACTGGCCGAGTGGCCGCAGGCGCCCGTGCCCCAGTTCTGGGTCATGCTCACCTATCTCGCCGCGCAGGGGCTGCTGGCCCAGGGGGTGCTGCGGTGCCACGCCGGACCGCAAAGGCCCGGGCGGGAGACGGAAGAGGCCGGCCGGTCGCCGGCCGGCCCCTCCGCCGAGGGCGGGTCAGGTCAGTCCCGGACCGCCGCCAGGGCGTCGACGACGCCGAAGCCGTAGAAGCCGTTCACGTGCTTGGTGCCGGCGCAGGTGGCCTTCCACTTGCCGGTGCCGTCGGGGTCGTACGCGGCCGTGGGGCAGCCCGGGTTCTTCGCCTGGGCCTTCATCAGCCACTGGATCTCCTGCGGGCTGGACTTGGGGTGGGCGCTCTTCAGCAGCGCCGCCACCCCCGCCACGTGGGGGCTGGCCATCGAGGTGCCCTGGAGGTACGCCCAGTCGCCGCCCGGCATCGTGGAGAGGATGCGGCCGTCCTTGCCGGGCAGCTCGGGCACCTGGAGGCTGTCACCGCCGGGGGCGGCGACGTCCACGGAGTTCAGCCCGTAGCTGGAGTAGAAGGACTTCTGCCCCCGCGCGCCGGTGGCGGAGACGGTGACGACGCCCGGCAGCTGCGAGGGGACGTCGAGGCAGACCTTGGGGTCTATCTTCCGGGGCAGCGGCGTGGAGTCGTTCGGGCTGGAGGCGTCGGCTATCTCCTTGGCCGCCAGGTCGAAGTTGGAGTTGCCCGCGGCGGCGACGTTGACCACGCCCTTGTTCTGGGCGTACTGCGCGGCCCGGCCGACCGCGTCGGCTATCGCCTTCTGGTCCGCGTTGTCGGGGCAGTTGAACATCCACGGGTCCACGTAGTAGCTGTTGTTCGTCACCCCGGCGCCGTGGTCGGCGGCGAAGACGAAGGCGCAGACGACGCTCTCGGCGTAGAAGAAGGAGCTGTCGTCCGGGGTGCTCACCCTGATGGCGGAGACCTTCGCGCCGGGAGCGACACCCGCGACGCCCACCCCGTTGCGGGCCGCGGCGATCGTGCCGGCGACATGGGTGCCGTGGTAGTCCTTGGCCGGGTTGTTGGGCCGCCACGCGCCGGGGCTGGTGTCGGCCTTGCCGGTGACGCAGCTGGCCGACTTGTCGGCGGCGAAGTTCGGGGCCAGGTCGGGGTGGGTGTCGTCCACGCCGGTGTCGATGACCGCGACGGTCACCTTCCTGCTGCCCGGGTTGACCTTGGCGGCCTTGTCCGCGCCGATGGCGCCGAGGTCCCACTGGAGGCCCTCCAGCGGCTCCTTGCCGGCCGCCGCGTCACGGGACGCCGCCGGCGCGCCCTCCTTGGTGAGCTTCAGCTTCTCCGGCTTGCCGTAGTCGGTCGTGGCGGCCGACCGCAGCGGCGCGGTGCGCGTGGCGCCCGCCGAGGCCACCCCCGGCACCAGCCGCAGTACCTCCGCGAAGTGCGGGTTCTTCGAGTGGACGACGATCACGCCGATCTTGTCGTACGAGGCCACGATCGTGCCCTTGGAGCGTTCGATGGACCTCTTGATCAGCCCCGTCGTGGGCGCGCCCGGCTTGATGTTGACGACGTACGAGAGCAGCGGGCCGTCCGTGGTGGCGGCGGCCTTCGCGGGAACGCCCGCCGCGGGGGCGGCCGATGCCGCGCCCGGCAGGAAGCCGAGGGAGGCGGTGAGTGCCAGACCGAGCGGGGCCGCCAGCAGGGCGCGGCGTCGTCTGAGTCGCAGATGAGCCATGGAGTTCTCCACATCATCCGGAAATCCACCCGTGCGCACGGGTGTGCGGGGGCGGGGTGTGACGAGTGAAGCTAGCGCCGATCGGCGGGCCCGGGCAACGAATTCCCCAAGAATGCCAGTGGAGCCGAGGACTCCGCGAGCGTCAACACGATGCCTACGAACGGCAGTCGACCGGCAGAAGGGCAAGGACTGTCGCATACTGCGATGTCGCTCTACGATGCGTGATCGCCGTCACAGATCGGCTCGCGCCCCGTATCCACTCGTTCAGGAGAGGCCGTGGACTCAGAAGAGGTCGTGGGTACCCCACCGACCGCAGCCAAGGGGCAGGCCGAGCCGGCCCACCCTGCCATCCCCGCCCAGCCCGACAACTTCACCGATGTGCAGTCGAGCGCCGAGTTCGGAGAACTGCGCCGTGCGCACCGCTCGTTCGCCTTCCCGCTCACCATCGCCTTCGTCAGCTGGTACCTGCTCTACGTCCTGCTGTCCAACTACGCCGGCGGGTTCATGGACACCATCGTCGTCGGCAATATCAACATCGCCCTCGTATTCGGGCTGGCGCAGTTCCTGACCACCTTCCTGATCGCCTGGTGGTACGCCCGCCACGCGGAGGCGAAGATCGATCCCAAGGTCGAGGCCCTCAAGGCCCGTCTGGAGGCGGGGGAATGACGCCACGCACCACCGTCCTGTCCGCCGCCGCCCACCCGCTGGCGGCCGGCGGCGCGAGCGAGCACCGCACGCTGATCATCACGCTCTTCTCGGTCTTCGTCGCCGCCACCCTCGCCATCACCATCTGGGCCGGCCGGCAGACCAAGGACGCCACCGACTTCTACGCCGGCGGCCGCTCCTTCACCGGCTTCCAGAACGGCCTGGCCATCTCCGGCGACTACATGTCCGCCGCCTCCTTCCTGGGCATCGCCGGCGCCATCTCGCTCTACGGCTACGACGGGTTCCTCTACTCCATCGGCTTCCTCGTCGCCTGGCTGGTCGCCCTGCTCCTCGTCGCCGAGCCGCTGCGCAACTCCGGCCGCTTCACCATGGCCGACGTCCTCGCCCACCGGCTGAAGCAGCGGCCCGTGCGCACCGCCGCCGGCACCTCCACCATCGTCGTGTCGATCTTCTACCTGCTCGCCCAGATGGTCGGCGCGGGCGCCCTGGTGGCCCTGCTCCTGGGCGCCACCGGCGAGGGGGCCCGGCGCTGGATCATCGTCCTGGTCGGCCTGGTGATGGTCCTCTACGTGACCATCGGCGGAATGAAGGGCACCACCTGGGTGCAGATCGTCAAGGCGGTCCTGCTGATCGCAGGCACCCTGCTGATCACCATCCTGGTGCTCAACAAGTTCCACTGGAACCTCTCCACCCTCCTCGGCCGCGCCGCCGACGCCAGCGGCAAGGGCCGGGCCTTCCTCGAACCCGGCCTCCAGTACGGCAAGGACGGCACCTCCAAGCTCAACTTCGTCTCGCTCGGCCTGGCGCTCGTCCTCGGCACCGCCGGACTGCCGCACATCCTCATCCGCTTCTACACCGTGCCCACCGCCCGGGCCGCCCGTAAGTCGGTGAACTGGGCCATCGGCATCATCGGCGCGTTCTACCTGATGACCATCGCCCTGGGCTTCGGGGCCGCGGCCCTGGTCGGCCCCAAGGCGATCATCGCCTCCAACGAGTCCGGCAACACCGCGGCGCCCCTGCTCGCCCAGCAGGTCGGCGGGGGAGCGGGCTCCACCGGCGGGGCGATCCTGCTGGCCGTGATCTCCGCGGTCGCCTTCGCGACCATCCTCGCCGTCGTCGCCGGGCTGACCCTGGCCTCCTCGGCCTCCTTCGCCCACGACCTGTGGGCCAACGTCATCCGCAAGGGCCGGACGAGCGAGAAGGAGGAGATCCTCACCGCCAAGCTCGCCGCGATCGTCATCGGCGCCGTCTCCATCGCCCTGGGCATCTTCGCCCACCGGCTCAACGCGGCCGCCCTGGTCGCCCTGGCCTTCGCCGTCGCCGCCTCCGCCAATCTGCCGACGATCCTCTACAGCCTGTTCTGGAAGCGCTTCACCACCCAGGGCGCCCTGTGGTCGATCTACGGCGGACTGATCTCTTCCGTCACCCTGGTGATCCTCTCCCCGGTCGTCTCCGGCAACCCGAAGGCGCTCTTCCCGGGCATGAGCTTCGACTACTTCCCGCTCGGCAACCCCGGCCTGGTCTCCATCCCGCTGGGCTTCGCCCTCGGCTGGCTGGGCTCCCTGCTCTCCCGGCCGGACCCCGACCAGGAGAAGAAGTACGCCGAACTCGAGGTCCGCTCCCTGACGGGCTACGGGGCGCACTGACTTTTCTCTGTCCTCAAGCGCCGGACGGGCTACTGCGCCATGTCCTCAAACGCCGGACGGGCTGAAATCAGCCCGTCCGGCGTTTGAGGACCGGGGCCCGGGGCGGAGCCCCGAAACCCATCGCGTACGCTGCGGGCAGCGAACAAGCGTGCAACCCCGCCGGAGGCGCCCGTGCTCATCGACACCTACGGCCGCACCGCCACCGACCTGCGGGTCTCCCTGACCGACCGGTGCAACCTCCGCTGCGTCTACTGCATGCCCGAAGAGGGCCTGCAATGGCTCGCCAAGCCCGATCTCCTCACGGACGACGAGATCGTCCGGCTGGTCTCCGTCGCCGTCACCCGGCTCGGCGTCACCGAGGTCCGCTTCACCGGCGGGGAGCCCCTGCTGCGCCCCGGCCTCGTCTCCATCGTCGAACGCTGCGCCGCCCTCACGCCCCGCCCCCGGCTGTCGCTGACCACCAACGGCATCGGCCTGGCCCGCACCGCGCGGGCCCTGGCGGCCGCCGGGCTGGACCGGGTCAACGTCTCCCTCGACACCCTGCGCCCCGAGGTCTTCACCGCCCTGACCCGCCGCAAGCGCCACCAGGACGTCCTCGACGGCCTGGCCGCCGCCCACGCCGCCGGCCTCGCCCCCGTCAAGGTCAACGCCGTGCTGATGCCCGGGCACAACGCCGACGAGGCCCCCGACCTGCTGGCCTGGGCCGTCGAGCACGGCTACGAACTGCGCTTCATCGAGCAGATGCCGCTCGACGCCCAGCACGGCTGGAAGCGCGATGGAATGATCACCGCCGAGGAGATCCTGGCGGGCCTGCGCACCCGCTTCACCCTCACCCCCGAGGGGGAGGACGCCCGGGGCTCCGCCCCCGCCGAGCGCTGGACCGTCGACGGCGGCCCCGCCCGCGTCGGCGTCATCGCCTCGGTGACCCGGCCCTTCTGCGCCGCCTGCGACCGCACCCGGCTGACCGCCGACGGACAGGTGCGCACCTGCCTGTTCGCCACCGAGGAGTCGGACCTGCGCGGGGCGCTGCGCTCGGGTGCCACGGACGAGGAACTCGCCGGGCTGTGGCGGACGGCCATGCGGGGCAAGAAGGCCGGCTCGGGCATCGACGACCCGTCCTTCCTCCAGCCCCGCCGTCCCATGTCAGCGATCGGAGGCTGACGACTCCTCCCACTCCGCCAGCGTCACCACGTCCTTCAGAAACCCGCGCAGGGAGAGGAAGTTGGACAGGTGCTCACGGTGTTCGTCACAGGCCAGCCAGGTCTTGCGGCGCTCGGGGGTGTGGAGCTTGGGGTTGTTCCACGCCAGTACCCACACGGCGTCGGCGCGGCAGCCCTTGGCGGAGCAGATCACGGCATTCTGGGGGGAGTTCACCCCTCGACTCTACGTGGCCGGACACGGCGACGCCGGGCAGCCACGGGGGGAGCCGCCCGGCGTCGGTCTGTCGCTCCGACGGGGGATGCGGAGCGCCTACGAAGTATGTCACGGGGGGCCCGGAACGGGGCACCGATCCACATGATTGATCTGAGGTTTTCTTGAGCTTGTCGCACTGTCCGGCCGGCCGTCGCCCGGAACCGGAGGGTCAGCCGTGGTCGCGTCCCTGATCGGGCTCTCCCGGCCGCCCCGCTTCCGCCACGGGTTCCGCGACCGTGTCCGAGGGCCGCTCCGGAGCCCGGCCCAGCATCGGGCGCGTCGGCGCCGGGACGAACGTACCGGGCAGTGAAGGGGCGTTCTCCCGGCCCGCGTTGGCGATGACGACGGCCACATAGGGCAGCAGCGCGCCCAGGACCAGCGTGCCGATCGCCACGTAGCGCTCGATGTTCCACAGGATCACGGTGAGCACCACCGACAGCGTGCGGACGCCCATCGAGACCACGTAACGGCGCTGCCGCCCGCGCACGTCCTCCGCGAGGCCCTGACGGGCCCCGGTGATCCGGAAGACCTCCGTCCCGCCCAGCTTCCGCATCACGTTCCACCACCAGACTGCCGCACCGACCCGCTCGGTCCCGTACGTACACAACGTTACGCCGCGGCCTCCCGGCGGACGAGACCGGGTCGGTCGCGGGACGGCTCACCGATGGGCGCTCGACGTGCGCATCCGGCGTACGGGCGGATCCGACGTGCGCCGTAGGAGGGGCGGCCCCAGAATGGCGGAGCACCCATGTCGCTCCGCACGAGGAGGCGAGATGAACTGGTTGTGGGCAATCATCGTCGGACTCGTCCTGGGACTGATCGCCAAGGCGATCATCCCCGGAAAACAGCAGATCCCCCTCTGGCTCACGATCATCCTCGGCCTGGGCGGCGCCCTTCTCGGCAACTGGGCCGCGGGCGGACTGGGCGTCGGCGAGACCAAGGGCATCGACTGGATCAGGCATCTGCTCCAGCTGGCCGGAGCGGTGGTGCTGGTCGGGCTGGGCGACCGGCTGTGGGTCGGGATGCGGGGCAGCGGCCGGCACAAGACGAGCTGAGCGAACGAAAAAGCGAACGAAAAGGGGCGGCCGGTGCGCGGTGTCCCGCGTACCGGCCGCCCCAGGTCCGGAGCCCTACGACCCTACGGCCGCTTACAGACCGCGCAGCTCGGCGATCTTCCGGCCGGCCTTCAGGTAGACGGTCGCCTCCCGCCCGGCCAGCAGCTCACGGGCCACCTCGCCCAGCGGCCGGATGGCCTCGGCCTCCGGCAGCACCACGGCCTCCTGGCCCTCGGCCGTCTCCAGGACCAGCCGCAGACCGTTCTGCTTGGCCACCCGGCGGGCGGCCGAGGCGCTCGGCTGGAAGCCCAGCACCTTGCTGAGCACGGCCGTGGCCGGCTCCTCGCCGTGCTCGGCCAGATCCACCACCGGCGTCTCCACGTCGGTGAAGTTCTTCTTGGAGAACTGCGCGACGAAGCCGGCGCGGGCCGCCATCGCGGCCTCCATGCCGTACAGCGCGGCCACGACCTCACCCGCGAGGATCTTCTTCAGGTCCATCGGGTGCAGCGACTTCTCCTCGACGCGGGAGAGGACCAGCGCGATCTCCGCGTCCGTCCACTCCGTCCACGCCTTGAGGTACGGCTCCATCAGCCGGTCCGGCACCGACATGATCTTGCCGAAGACATCGTCGGCGGGGGCCGACAGCCCCACGTAGTTGCCCTTGGACTTGGACATCTTCGCGCCGGTGCCGTCGGTGCCCTCGATCAGCGGCATGGTGACGACCAGCTGCGGCTTCTGGCCGTGCACCTCCATGAGCTTGCGGCCCATCTGGAGGTTGAGCAGCTGGTCGGCGCCGCCGAGCTCGACGTCGCAGTCCAGCGCCACCGAGTCCAGGCCCTGCGCGATCGGGTACAGCATCTCCGTCATGGTCAGGCCGGAGCCCGCCGCGAGCCGGTTGCGGAAGTCCTCGCGCTGGAGCAGCTGCGAGACCGGCACCTGCGAGAGCAGGCCCAGCAGCTCCGGGAAGGTGTACGGCGCCAGCCACTCGCTGTTCTGCCGGAAGCTGACCCGCTCGAAGTCGAAGAACGGGCGGACCTGCTCCCGGTAGCTCGCCAGGTTGCGCGCGATGTCCTCGTCGGTCAGCGGCGGGCGCTCGGCCGTACGGCCCGTAGGGTCGCCGATCTTGGCGGTGAAGTCACCGATGATCAGCGTGACGTCGTGGCCCAGGCGCTGGAACCGGCTGAGGATGATCAGCGGCACGGCGTGGCCCAGGTGGACGTCCGTGGCCGTCGGGTCGATGCCCAGCTTGATGTGGAGACCCTTGCCCTCGGCCTGCCGCGCCTCGATGCGCTCGGCCAGCTTGGCCACGCCCGGCAGCACCTCGACCGTGCGCGAGGCGATCAGCTCCGCCTGGTCCTTCGGCTCCAGGTCCGACAGGTCCAGATAGCGCCGCGCCTTCGTCTCCGTGAGCAACTGCTCCACGGCCGAGTCGGTGGAGAGGTCCTGCGCCAGCAGAGCGCTGGCGCGCGCGACGGAGTCGCCGAGGCGTGTCATCGTGGCGTTCCTGTAAGGGGTTGTCGGACAAAGGACAGGACGAGTCTATTTGCTCCGCCCACCGGTTGCTCCACCCACCGGTCAGACGCCCCGGCTGACCGAACTCATGTTGAAGTCCGGAATCCGCAGCGCCGGCATGGCCGCCCGGGTGAAGTAGTCGCCCCACTCGCGCGGCAGCGTCGGCTCGGTGCGGCCCGCCTCCGTCGCCCGGGACAGCAGCCCCACCGGGGACTCGTTGAACCGGAAGTTGTTGACCTCGCCGACGACCTCGCCCTTCTCCACCAGATAGACCCCGTCCCGGGTCAGCCCCGTGAGCAGCAGCGACGCCGGGTCCACCTCGCGGATGTACCACAGGCACGTCAGCAGCAGGGCGGGCCCGTCGTGGCCGCTCGCGGCGACCATCTCCGCGAGCGACCGGGTGCCGCCCCCGTCCAGGATCAGGTTGTCCGTGTACGGGGTGACGGGCAGGCCCGTCAGCTCCGCGCTGTGCCGCGTGGTGAGCAGGTGCTCCAGCACACCGTCACGGATCCAGTCGGTCGCGGCGATCGGCAGGCCGTTGTCGAAGACCGACGCGTCGTCGCCGGAACTGCCCGTCAGCACGAACGGGGCGCACTCCAGCCCCGCCGCGGCCGGGTCGCTGCGCAGCGTCAGCGGCAGCTCCGAGAGCCTCTCGCCGATCCGGGTGCCGCCCCCGGCCCGCGAGAAGACCGTACGGCCCTCGGCCGCGTCCCGGGCCGCCGAGGACCACTGCTGGTAGACCAGCAGATCGGCCACCGCGGAGGGCGGCAGCAGCGTCTCGTACCGCCCGGCGGGCAGCTCGACCTTGCGGCCCGCCCACGCCAGCCGCTCGGCGAGCTCGGCGTCCAGCGCGCGCGGGTCGACGTCCGTGAAGTCACGCGTGGCCCGCCCCGCCCACGCCGAGCGGGTCCGGTCCGGGGACTTGGCGTTCAGCTCCAGCGTCCCGGTGGGCTGGTCGTGGCGCAGCCGCAGCCCGGTGGAGGTGCCCAGATAGCTGGAGACGACCTCGTGGTGGGCGAACCCGTAGAGCTCCCGCCCCTCCGCGCGAGCCCGCGCGAAGGCCTCCCCGAGCGCGGGCGCGAAGCCGTCGAAGACGGCGGAGGAGGTCTCCGCAGGCGCCCCGGTGAACTCCGCCGCCCCCGGCACGCCCGTCACCAGCGGCTGCGCGTCCTCGGCCGGCCCCGCCTCCCGCGCCGCGGCCTCCGCCGCCCGCACCAGCGGCTCCAGCTCGGCGGTGGTCACGGCCGACCGGGAGACGACACCGGAGGCGGTGCCCCGGGCGCCGTCGACCGTCGCGATGACCGTGACGTCCCGGCCACGGGTGACCCCGTTGGTGGTCAGCGCGTTCCCGGCCCAGCGCAGATTGGCGGTGGAGCTCTCGCCCGCGATGACGACACACCCGTCGGCGCGCGACAGCTCCAGGGCGCGCTCGACGATCTCGTGGGGCTTGTGCTGGCGAGGACTCATCGACCGGCCTCCTGCGTGGTGTTCAGACTGTGCTTGCCCGGGGGACGACCCCCGGACCCCCGGCCGGACCCGTGCGCGCCGCTCATCGACCCGCCTCCTGCGTGGTGTTAAGGATGTTGACGCCCCGGAACAGCGCCGAAGGGCAGCCGTGCGAGACCGCGGCGACCTGCCCCGGCTGCGCCTTGCCGCAGTTGAACGCGCCGCCCAGGACATAGGTGTCCGGGCCGCCGACCGCCTCCATGGAGCCCCAGAAGTCGGTGGTGGTCGCCTGGTAGGCGACATCCTTCAGCTGCCCGGCCAGCCGGCCGTTCTCGATCCTGAAGAAGCGCTGACCCGTGAACTGGAAGTTGTACCTCTGCATATCGATGGACCACGACCGGTCGCCCACCACATAGATGCCCCGCTCCACCCCGGAGATGAGCTCCTCCGTCGACGGGCCGTCCGCCGCCGGGCGCAGGGAGACGTTCGCCATCCGCTGGACGGGCACGTGCTGGGGCGAGTCCGCGTACGCGCAGCCGTTGGAGCGGGCGAGGCCGGTGAGGCGGGCGATGCGGCGGTCGGTCTGGTAGCCGACCAGGACGCCGTCCTTGACCAGGTCCCAGGACTGGGCGGCCACGCCCTCGTCGTCGTAGCCGATGGTGGCCAGGCCGTGTTCGGCGGTCCGGTCACCGGTCACGTTCATGATCTCGGAGCCGTACTTCAGGGTGCCCAGCAGATCGGGCGTGGCGAAGGACGTGCCCGCGTACGCGGCCTCGTAGCCCAGTGCGCGGTCCAGCTCGGTGGCGTGACCGATGGACTCGTGGATGGTCAGCCACAGATTGCTCGGGTCGACCACCAGGTCGTACGTCCCCGCCGTGACGGACGGCGCGCGCATCTTCTCGGCCAGCAGCGTGGGGATCTCCGCGAGCTCGGCGTCCCAGTCCCAGCCGCCGGCGCCCGTCAGATACTCCCAGCCGCGCCCGGCGGGCGCGGCCAGGGTGCGCATGGAGTCGAAGCCGCCGGTCTTGGGGTCCACGGCCACGGCGGTCAGCTGGGGGTGCATCCGCACCCGCTGCTGGGTGGTCGTGGTGCCGGCGGTGTCCGCGTAGAACTTGTTCTCGTGCACGGCCACCAGCGACGCGTCCGCGTGGGCCACGCCCTCCGCCGCCAGCAGCCGCTCGCTCCACTCGGCGAGCAGCCCGGTCTTCTCGGCGTCCGGCACCTCGAAGGGGTCGATCTCATAGGACGACACCCACGTCCGCTCCGCGTGCACCGGCTCGCCGGCGAGCTCGACCCTCTCGTCCGACCCCGCCGCCGCGATCACCTTCGCCGACAGCTTCGCCATCGCCACCGCCTGCGAGGCCACCCGTGCCGCGGCGTCCATCGTCAGCTCCACGCCGGAGGCGAACCCCCAGGTACCGCCGTGCACCACCCGCACCGCGTACCCCAGATCCGTGGCGTCCGAGGAACCGGCGGGCCGGGCGTCCCGCAGCCGCCACGAGGCGCTGCGCACCCGCTCGAAGCGGAAGTCCGCGTGCTCGGCCCCCAGGGCCCGTGCCCGCGCGAGGGCCGCGTCGGCGAGCGGGCGCAGCGGCAGCGCGAGGAATGACGGATCGATCTCATGCGGCACGGTCCACGCTCCTTGTCGGTGTGTATCGCAGTGAACCATGCCGTTAAGGTGTCGTGGCCTGCCATCTCGTCACCCACCGGCAGCACCCGCCGTACGAGAGGAACCCGACGCGCAGTGTCCGCCATACGTGAAGACGCCGCCCCCGGCGCGGACCGGAGCACGAACCGCGCCGCGCTCAAGGGCGACTGCGGCAACTGCTTCGGGCTGTGCTGCGTGGCCCTGCCCTTCGCACGCTCGGCGGACTTCGCCCGCGACAAGGACGCCGGCACGCCCTGCGGCAACCTCAAGGCGGACTTCGGCTGCGGCATCCACGCCCGGCTGCGCGACAAGGGCTACCAGGGCTGCACCGTCTACGACTGCTTCGGCGCGGGACAGCAGGTCTCCCAGGTCACCTTCCTCGGCCGGGACTGGCGCGCCGCCCCGGAGACCTCACGGACGATGTTCGAGGTCTTCCCGGTGATGCGGCACCTCCACGAGCTGCTCTGGTACCTCACCGAGGCGCTCACCCTGAAGGACGCCCGCCCCGTCCACGCCGACCTGCGGCGCCTGCTGACGGAGACCGAGCGCCTCACCGGGGGCGACGCCGCGTCGCTGGCCGCCCTGGACGTGGGGGCGCACCGCCAGAAGGTGAACGTGCTGCTGCTGCGCACCAGCGAACTCGTCCGGGCCAAGGGCGGGCGCAAGGCGAAGAACCACCGGGGCGCGGACCTCATGGGCCGCCGGCTGCGCCGCGCGGACCTGCGCTGCGCCAATCTGCGCGGGGCCTATCTGATCGCCGCCGACCTCTCGGGCGCCGATCTGCGGGACGCCGACATAATCGGCGCGGACCTCCGTGACACGGATCTTTCCGGCGCCGACCTCACCGGCGCCTTCTTCCTCACCCAGCCGCAGCTCAACGCGGCCCGCGGCGACGCCGCCACCAGGCTGCCCGAGGGCCTCACCCGGCCGGCCCACTGGGTGGCGTAGCCCCGGCGGGGACTGTAGAGATCCAACAGGGACCACCCGCAGCCGCTGTCGCAGGTCGCTTCTCACTTCCGTGACCTCTACCGCTACGTTCGGTGTAGTCCGGCAGATCCATGGATACGACATCGGAAGGGTGATCCTTTGAGCCGCTCGGTTCTCGTCACCGGAGGTAACCGGGGCATCGGCCTCGCCATCGCGCGCGCCTTCGCCGAAGCGGGCGACAAGGTCGCCATCACCTACCGCTCGGGCGAGCCGCCCACCGGCTTCCTCGCCGTGAAGTGCGACATCACCGACCCCGAGCAGGTCGAGCAGGCGTACAAGGAGATCGAGGAGAAGCAGGGCGCGGTCGAGGTGCTGGTGGCCAACGCCGGCGTCACCCGCGACCAGCTGCTGCTGCGGATGTCGGAGGAGGACTTCACCTCGGTGGTGGAGACCAACCTCACCGGCACCTTCCGGGTCGTCAAGCGCGCCTCGAAGGGCATGCTGCGCGCCCGCAAGGGCCGCGTCGTCCTGATCTCGTCGGTCGTGGGCCTGATGGGCTCGCCGGGCCAGGCGAACTACGCCGCCTCCAAGGCCGGCCTCGTCGGCTTCGCCCGCTCGCTCGCCCGTGAGCTGGGCTCCCGCAACATCACCGTCAACGTCGTCGCGCCCGGCTTCGTGGACACCGACATGACGCGCGTGCTCACCGACGAGCAGCGCGCGGGCATCGTCGGCAACGTCCCGCTGGGCCGCTACGCGCAGCCCGAGGAGATCGCCGCCTCGGTCCGCTTCCTCGCCTCCGAGGACGCCGCATACATCACCGGAGCCGTCATTCCCGTCGACGGCGGATTGGGCATGGGTCACTGATCACCATGAGTGGAATCCTCGCAGGCAAGCGCATCCTCGTCACGGGTGTCCTCACCGAGTCGTCGATCGCCTTCCAGGCCGCGAAGGTCGCCCAGAACGAGGGCGCCGAGGTCATCCTGACCGGCTTCGGCCGGCTCTCGCTGGTCGAGCGCATCGCCAAGCGCCTGCCGAAGCCCGCGCCGGTCATCGAGCTGGACGTCACCAACCAGGAGCACCTGGACGGCCTGGCCGACAAGGTGCGCGAGCACCTGGGCGAGGGCGCGCCGCTGGACGGCATCGTGCACTCCATCGCCTTCGGCCCGCAGGGCGCCTTCAACTTCCTGGAGGGCACCTGGGAGGACGTCTCCACGGCCGTCCAGGTCTCGGCGTACTCCTACAAGTCGCTGACGATGGCCCTGCTGCCGCTGATGCGCGAGGGCTCCTCGATCGTGGGCCTGACCTTCGACGCGCAGATCGCCTGGCCGAAGTACGACTGGATGGGCGTGGCCAAGGCGGCCCTGGAGTCCACCAACCGCTACCTCGCCCGCGACCTCGGTCCCCAGGGCATCCGCTGCAACCTGGTCTCGGCCGGCCCGATCAAGTCGATGGCCGCCAAGTCCATCCCGGGCTTCGAGGAGCTCGCGGACGTGTGGAACCACCGCGCCCCCATCGGCTGGGACCTGGCCGACCCGGAGCCGGCCGGCCGCGGCGTCGTCGGCATGCTGTCGGACTTCTTCCCGCGCACCACGGGCGAGATCGTCCACGTCGACGGCGGCGTGCACATGATGGGTGCCTGACGCTCCCGTACCTCATGGGTGGCTGACGCTCCCGTAACCCCACGACGCCCGTCCCGGCCCATCGCCGGGGCGGGCGTCGCGCGTGTCCGGGTCGTGCGGCGCGGCGCGCGCCCGCACACTGGGGGAGGAGGGAGGTGGACGGGCATGAGCCCCCCGATACGGCGTACGGCGGTGCTGCTGTTCGCCACCCTCGCCCTGCTGGGCACCACGGCGACCGCCCCCGCGCCGCCCGCGCACCACGAGGCCGAGTGCCACACCCGCCTCCACGGCTCCCACGCCGTCACCCACTGCTTCAACGGCAACGCCACCCCCGACCGCGTCCAGCTGCACGTCGAGTGCGTCCACTGGTGGGACCCGGGGATGGACACCGCCCCCGTCACCGTCGGGCCGGCCAGCCACGTGGCCCTCACCCAGCGCTGCTGGCTGGGCATCCGCCGGGCCTGGGTCACCCACGCACCCGGGTGACCGGGGGTCCGGCGCGGGTGGGAGACTGTCCCCATGCCGGTCCTCGAAGACAACCCCAATCCCAAGAACGGCCAGAAGGCCCTGCTGACGATCCTCGGTGTGATGCTCGGCATCACCGTCGTCATCAGCGTGATCGCGACTCTCGCCTCCCCCTGACGCCACCGGCCCGTGCGGCCGTGGTGGGGCTGGCCCCACCATCCCCTAGGGGGCGGAGGTCAGGGTCGAGTGGGTGGAAGGCCGGATGGGGGAAGGCCGCCAATCTCCGTAGGTTCGTAGTACGCCGCGACGGTGCGGCGCACCCGACCTCCCAGGAGTCCCCATGCCCGCCGGTCCGCAGGCCCCCGCCGTCGTGTCCCGGCGGACCCAGACCCGGCTGTCCTGGTGGGCCGTGGCCCTGCCCGCCGCCGCGTTCGCGGTCTTCCTCTTCCTGCTGACGTTCCTGCTGACCGCCTCGCCTGCCTCGGCGGACGGCGTCTCCGGCGACGCCGCGTCCGGGGGCAGCGCGCTCGCCCAGGTGGTGCGCTTCGCGCGGTACGCACTGGAGCGTCTGGCGCTGTGACCGCCCGCGCGCCCATGGCCGCCGCCCGCGGGGGGCGAGCCCGTCAACACCCCGCGCCTCGCCGCGCGTTTCATGCGAAGCTGGACGGCATGAGCTCCGACCCGACCCGCAGGATCGTCATTCTCCGGCACGCCAAGGCCGAGTGGTCCGACGGCGACGACCACGACCGCCCCCTGGCGGACCGTGGCCGCAAGGACGCCCCGGCCGCGGGCCGCTGGCTCGCCGGCTCCGGTGTCACTCCCGGCCTGGCCCTCTGCTCGACCGCCGCGCGTACCCGCGAGACCTGGAAGCTGGCCGTCTCCGAGCTGCCCGCCCGCCCCCGTACGGTCTACGAGGAGCGGATGTACGAGGCATCCCTCGGCGAGCTGATCGCCCTGCTCAACGAAACCTCCGACGAGGTCTCCGACCTGGTGCTCATCGGGCACAACCCCGGGATGCACGCCCTGGCCGACGCCCTCGCCGGCGAGGCCGACGGCGATCTGCTCGCCCGGATGAACCGTTCCGGCTTCCCCACCGCCGCCATCGCGGTGCTGTCCTTCACCGGGTCCTGGAAGTCCGTCGAACACGGTGTGGGACGGCTCGTCGCCTTCTGGACGCCGCACTCCTGACGGGCCTCCGGCCCGGCCGGGCGGCCATCACTCGTGGGTGTTGGCCGCCTCGACCTCTTCGCGGGTGACACCCAGCAGATACAGCACCGTGTCCAGGAACGGCACGTTCACGGCCGTGTGCGCCGCCTCCCGCACCACGGGCTTGGCGTTGAACGCCACTCCCAGCCCGGCCGCGTTGAGCATGTCCAGGTCGTTGGCGCCGTCGCCGACCGCGACCGTCTGCGCCAGTGGCACCCCGGCCTCCGCCGCGAACCGGCGCAGCAGCCGGGCCTTGCCCGCCCGGTCCACGATCTCCCCGGTGACCCGGCCGGTCAGCTTGCCGTCGACGATCTCGAGGGTGTTGGCGGAGGCGAAGTCCAGCCCCAGCCGCTCCCGCAGATCGTCCGTGACCTGGGTGAAACCGCCCGAGACCACACCCACCTGGAAGCCCAGCCGCTTCAGCGTCCTGATCAGGGTCCGGGCGCCCGGCGTCAGCCGGACCTCCGCCCGCACCTTCTCCACCACCGACTCGTTCAGCCCCGCCAGCAACGCCACCCGGGCGTGGAGCGACTGCTCGAAGTCCAGCTCGCCCCGCATCGCCCGCGAGGTCACCTCGGCCACCTCGGCCTCACAGCCCGCGTGTGCCGCGAACAGCTCGATGACCTCGTCCTGGATGAGCGTGGAGTCCACGTCCATCACGACGAGCCGCTGGGCCCGCCGCTGCAGCCCGGCCGCCACCACGGCCACGTCCACGCCCAGCACCGCCGACTCGGTGACCAGCGCGGTGCGCAGCTTCTCCGTCTCCGTGCCCGAGACCGCGAACTCCACCGCCGTCACGGGGTACTTGGCGAGCCGGAAGATACGGTCGATGTTGCCACCGGTGTCGGTGATACGGGCCGCGATGGCGGCGGTCGACTCGGCGGTCAGCGGGTGCCCGAGCACGGTGACATGGGAACGGCCGACACCACGCGGCCTGTTGTCGCCCAGGCCGGAGATGATCTCCGTCTGGAGGTGCATCGACTCCGCCCAGCTGTGGACGGTCGCCCGGAGCTCGCCCTCGCTCGTCCAGCCGCCGACGGGGGCGGTGACCAGCGCGCACAGCGTGATCCGCCCCCGGGTGACGATCTGCTCGATGTCTATGACGTCGACGGCGAAGGCGGCGAGGGTGTCGAAGAGCCCGGCCGTGATGCCCGGCCGGTCCTTCCCGAAGATCTTCACAAGGAGAGTGGGGACATCATCGCCGGTGGCGACGGCGGCAGCGGGGATCTGCGATGCGCTCATGGTGGTCCTACGGTATCCGCACACCTGTCCCGGCCGACAACTCAGCCCGCCCCGGTGCCCCCGCGACGCCCCGGCGGCCCCCTACCGCCGCTGCCACGGCGCGGGCGGCGGCTCGTCCGGCGGTGGCACCGGCGACGACCCGTACCGGTACGGCGACCGCGGCCGCCGCCGGGGCGGGGGCGGCACCGGCGGACGGCCGGTCTGCGTCGGCGCGCTGAAGGGATCCTGCCCGGCGGAGTCCCCCGGGGGGCCGGGCGCGCCGGGCTCCCCGCCGGGCGGGGCACCGCCGGACGGGGCCTTCCCGGGCGGCCGCAGATACGGATTGGTGTCCGTGCGCGAGGGCCGGTACCCCGGCGAGGGGGCGTACGGCCCCGGCGCGTACGCCAGATCGGGGTAGCTGCGCCCCTCGCCCGGGCGCCGGCCGCGCGCGTGGGCCGAGG
>NZ_JAILXP010000700.1 GCF_020740895.1 Streptomyces sp. UNOB3_S3
GCCCCCGGCCGACCCGCCGCAGCCCGCGCAGGAGCCCGGCACCCGGCCCGCCCGCCGCACGGGCTACGGCTTCGACACCACGTCCTGGACCGACACCGCCACCGGCAGGCTGTGGTTCAAGGTGGTCAACACCGGGACGCTCGGCGCCGGTTTCAGCGCCTTCACGGTCAACCACCGCGCCTACGCGGCGTGGCACTACACGGTCCCGGTGGGCGGCGACGCGAGCGACTACTTCAGCGCTCTGACCTACGGCGGCGGGAAGTACGACGTCGACCTGCACGGCCCCGACGGCTATCTGCGCGGCTTCAAGGGCGACGTGCGCACCTGGTCGGACGGCGCCAAGGGGCACCCGGAGGCGGCCGTGACCCCCGACCCCGCCGCGCCCGGGACGCTGCGCCTGGCCTTGACCAACGGCGGTGGCGCACCGGTCGTCTTCACGCTCTCCGACGGGCAGCGGGCCACCGTGGCGGCGGGCGGGGGCGCCCGGCTGACGCTGACGGCGGAGCGGGACGGCGGCTACGACCTCACCGTCACGGCCGACGTGGGCGACGGCTTCGAGCGCCGCTTCGCGGGGCGCCTCCACGCCTGAGCCGGTCCAGGTCGGCGGCCAGGGCGCGTGAGGGAACCGGCGACGGCTTCCCCACGCGCCTTCGCGGCCCGCGGCCCGCGGCCCGTCGTACGCGTCAGGCGTCAGGCGTCAGGCGTCCCAGAAGTCACCGGCGAGCGCTGCCGCGACGCGCAGGTGGGACCGGGCCTCCTCGGCACGTCCCTGGCGCTCCAGGGTGCGGCCCAGCATCAGCCGGGCGTAGTACTCGACCGGGTCGCGCTCCACGATGATCCGCAATTCCCTCTCCGCGCCGCGCAACTGGGCCGAGTGGTAGTAGGCGCGCGCCAGCAGCAGCCGCGGCCCCGTCTGCTCGGGAACCTCCTCGACCAGCCCGCTGAGCACCCGTGCCGCGACGGTGTACTCCTTGGCCTCGAAGAACATCTGGGCCCGCTCCCAGCGCTCCGCCGGTGTCCCGTGGGTGTAGTAGGCGTCGCCGGGCGCACTGTAGGTCATGTCCACTGGTGACCTCCTTCGCCGCCGTCAACCGCGTCCGACGGTTGAATATTCCACCAACCGGTGCGCCGGTGAGCGCGTGCGCCCTTGACGCCCGGCCGTGGCCCTGGATACTTGATCCCATCGAATCTACCGAACGATCGGTCGGGCGCTCGGGGTCGCGGCGAGGCAGGGGGAGACGATGACGGACACGCGGGCGGGCACG
>NZ_JAILXP010000701.1 GCF_020740895.1 Streptomyces sp. UNOB3_S3
GGTGCCCGCCGCGGTCCTGAGCCTGGACGCCCTGCCCCGCACCGCCAACGACGAGCTCGACGTCAAGGCCCTGCCCGACCCCGACCCCGGGCCCGCGGTCGGCGCCGGCCGCGGGCTCGGGGTCGGGGTCGGGCAGGGCCTTGACGTCGAGCTTGTCGTTGGCGGTGCGGGGCAGGGCGTCCAGGATCAGGACCGCGGCGGGCACCATGTGGTCGGGCAGCCGCTCGGCGAGGTGGGCGCGGAGCTCCTCGGGGTCGGGCGTGGTGCCCTCGGCGGGTACGGCGTAGCCGAGGAGGCGCTTGCCGGTGGCGGTGTCGCGGGCGATGACGGCGGCGCGGTCCACGGCGGGGTGGCCGGCCAGGACGCTCTGGATCTCGCCGAGTTCGATGCGGAAGCCGCGGATCTTTATCTGGCCGTCGGCGCGGCCGAGGAATTCGAGGGTGCCGTCGGCGCGGCGGCGCACGAGGTCGCCGGTGCGGTACATCCGGGCGCCGGGCTCGCCGTGGAGGGCGCCGAAGGGGTCGGCGGTGAAGCGTTCGGCGGTGAGGTCGGGGCGGCCCAGGTAGCCGGCGGCGAGGCAGGCGCCGGCGATGTAGAGCTCGCCGGTGACGCCGACGGGGGCGGGGCGCAGGGAGTTGTCGAGGACGTACGCGCGTGAGCCGCGCACGGGCCGGCCGACGGGGGTGCCGTCGCCGTCGGCGAGCCAGTAGTAGGCGTCGACGGTGGTCTCGGTGGGGCCGTAGAGGTTGATGGGGCTCAGGCCCTCGGTGGCGGCGAGGCGGCGCCACAGCGGCTCGGGCACGGTCTCGCCGCCGACGACGACGAGTGCGGGGTGGTGTTCGCCCTCCTCCAGCAGGCCCTCGGCGACGAGCGCCTCGATGTAGGAGGGGGTGGCGTCGAGGTAGTCGACGCGGTGTTCGTGGACGTAGGCGGTGAGGGTGGCCGGGTCGCGGTAGGCGGTGTCGTCCAGGAGGTGGAGCTCGTGGCCGTGGACCATCCAGATGACCGGGTCCCAGGAGGCGTCGAAGGCGAAGGAGGCGCTGTGCGCGATCCGCAGCCGGTCCCGTCCGGTGCGCTCCAGGGCGGGGGCGATGTGGTCGGTGCCGTGCCCGGCGTGGAGGTTGGCGAGGGAGGCGTGGGTGACGAGTACGCCCTTGGGGCGGCCGGTGGAGCCCGAGGTGTGGATGACGTAGGCGGGCTGGTTCAGCGCGGGGGCGGTGGGCGCGGTGGTGGGCCGGGCGGCGATCCGGGCGCGGG
>NZ_JAILXP010000702.1 GCF_020740895.1 Streptomyces sp. UNOB3_S3
CCGCCAAGCCCGTTCGCGTCAGCATCCCCGCCGCCTCCGTCGACACCGGCCCCCTCCTCGAACTCGGGCTCGCCGACGACGGCACCGTCGAGGTCCCCTCCGTCGGGCAGGCCGACCGCATCGGCTGGTACGACAAGGGCGTCACCCCCGGCGAGACCGGCCCCGCCGTCCTCATCGGCCACTACGACACCGCCGAGGGCCCCGCCGTCCTCAAGGACATCGCCAAGGTCCGCGTCGGCGACCGCGTCACCGTCACCCGCGCCGACGATTCCACCGCGACCTTCACCGTTCGCGAACTGCAACAGGTCGACAAGAAGAACTTCCCCACCCAGCGGGTCTACGGCAACACCGACCGCCCGGAACTCCGCCTCATCACCTGCGGCGGCGACCTCCGCGACGGCCACCGGCCCGACAACATCGTCGTCTACGCCGACCTCACGTCGCGCACGCCGTCGCGCACGCCCGCCACCGCCACTGCCACCGCCACCGGTCATCCGTAGTCGCGCGCGGTCGTGCAGAATCGGCGCCATGACGAGATCCCCTGACGCCCCCGGCCAGGAATACGCCGAGCGGTGCTTCCGCTCCTCCGCCGGCATCGGCGGCGGCGTACTACTGCTCGCCCTGGTCGCGTGGCTGGGCGGCGACGCGATGCTGCGCGGCACGGGCAACGCGCCATGGCTCGCGCTGGCGGGGCTGCTCTTCGCGGTGCCGCTGATCGTCGCTTTCACACTGCGGCCCGCGGTGTGGGCGGGAGAGGACCGGCTGCTGGTGCGGAACCCCTTCCGCACGATCACCCTGCCGTGGGCCTCGGTCGAGGGCGTCCGGGCGGGCTACTCCAGCGAGGTCTTCGCCGACGGGAAGAAGTACCAGCTCTGGGCGATCCCCGTGTCGCTGAAGCAGCGCAAGCGGGCGGCGCGGCGGCAGGCGCGGGATGCGGCGCAGGACGTGACGGGGCGCGTCTCCGTGACCGCCGCCCGCCCCTCCGAGCCGCTGCGGGCCCCGTCCGACCAGGCGATCGAGGATCTGCGGGAGCTGGCTGAGCGGGGCGCCTCCCGCGCGGGGGCGCAGGGTTCGCCCTCTGTGCGGTGGGCGTACGAGTTGATTGCGCCTTCGGTGGTGGGGCTGCTGCTTTTCGCTGCGCTCGCGGCGATCGGCTGACGGGCGCCTCCCGCGCGGGGTTCCGTTGACTTCCGGCTGCCCGCCGTGGGGGTTTTCCGCGCCTTCGGCGCGGTTCTACCC
>NZ_JAILXP010000703.1 GCF_020740895.1 Streptomyces sp. UNOB3_S3
CCCGCGCCCCGCCCGGCGTTCACCGCCATGCTCGGCGGCTACCTCCTGGTGGCCCTGGCGGCCGTCGTCTACGCCTGGTCCAGCCCGGTGCGGCCCGCGCCGCTGAGCACGCTGCTCCAGTTGCCGCTCGTCGCGGCCGCGTTCATCGCCGCCGGGGTGTGGACGGCCGACGGCCGGCCCGGCTTCCCGGCGCCGCACTTCGTCCGGCGGGTGCTGCCCACGCGGCTGCGGAGGTGGTTCACCCGGGACCGGCTGACCGCGATCGCCCGCACCGGGGCGACGGCGGTGGCCGTCCTCCTCGGCGGCGGCCTGCTGCTGGTGGGCGCCTCGCTGGCCCTCCACGCGGGGACGGCCCAGGACGCCGCCATCCAGCTGGCGCCGCGCTGGTCCGGCCGGGTGGCGCTGGCACTGCTCAGTGTGGCGCTGCTGCCCAACGCGATGGTCTGGGCGGTGGCGTACGGGCTCGGGCCCGGCTTCACGGTGGGCGCGGGCAGCCTGGTCGCCCCGCTGAGCGCCGTGCCGGACCGCCCCGTGCTGCCGCGCTTCCCCCTGCTCGCGGCGCTGCCCGAGCCCGGCGCGGCGAGCCCGCTCGTCCTGGCGGGCGCGGCGGCGCTCGCGGCCGGCGCGGGCATCGCGGTCGCGCACACCGCCGTGCCGAGGCGCGCCCCGCGTGTGGGCTACGGGGAGGCCGCCGCGACAGCGGTACTGGGCGCGCTGCTGTGCGGGGTGTTGATGACAGTGCTGGCGTACGCGTCGTCGGGCGCGATCGGCAACGACGCGCTCGCCGACTTCGGCCCGCCGTGCTGGCGGACCGGGGGCGCGGCGGCGGCCTGGACGGCGGCGATCGGCCTGCCGGGGTCGGTGCTGGTGCGGTGGCGGCGGGGGGCGGTGCCGGCCGTGCGGGAGGAGACGAGCGGTTCCGGGCTGACGGGGTGGCGGCGGGTCGGGTATGTGCTGGGGCTGGCGGTGGCGGCCGGTCCGGAGGTTCCTCCGCCGGCGGCGGAGCCCGCCGCGCGGGGTCCGGAGCCGGACTCCGGGCGGGCTTCCGGCCCGGAGTCCGGTCCGGAGTCCGGGCCCGAAGCCGGTCCGGAGTCCGGGCCCGAAGCCGGTCCGGAGTCCGGGCCCGAAGCCGGGTCGGCAGCCGGGCCCGAAGCCGGGTCGGCAGCCGGGCCCGAAGCCGGGTCGGCAGCCGGGCTCGAAGCCGGGTCGGCAGCCCGGTCGGCAGCCGG
>NZ_JAILXP010000704.1 GCF_020740895.1 Streptomyces sp. UNOB3_S3
CCCAGCTACCGCTGGGAGGTGCCCCCAGTTTCCCAGGGGCTCCGCCCCCGGACCCCCGCTCCTCAAACGCCGGAGGGGCTGAATTCATCGCGCGAACGGGCTGAGCTGACATGAGCCTCCCCCTCCCCGAACTCCCCGACCTGCTCACCCTCGGGCTGCCCCGGCTGACCGCCGGGCTCGACGGCGCCGCGCGGCTGGATCGGCGCGCCCATCTGGCCGTCCACGGCTCGGTGCCACGCCTTACCGAGGACGAGCTGACGCGGCTGGCGGAGGCCGTCGCGTTGCGCGGCCGTGGCGGGGCCGGGTTTCCGTTCGCGCGGAAGGTGCGGGCGGTGGGCGGAGCCGCGCGGCGGCGGGGGACGCGGCCCGTGGTGGTGGTCAACGGGTGCGAGGGCGAGCCAGCGTGCCGCAAGGACGCCGTGCTGCTCCGGCGCGCCCCGCACCTCGTGCTGGACGGCGCGCTGCTGGCCGCCGAGGCGCTCGGCGCGCGGACGCTCGTGGTCGGGGTGACCCGTACGGGCACGGAGGCGTCCGTGCGGGAGGCGCTCGGCGAGCGCGGCCTGGCCGACCGGCGCGGGCGGGCCGTGCGCGCCCGGGTCGTACGCCTCCCCGAGCGCATGGTCTCCGGGGAGTCCTCCGCACTGCTGCGCGCCGCCGGCGGTGGGCCCGCGCTCCCGCCCGGGCGGCGCGGCCACGCCACGACGGCCGGGCTGGGCGGCCTGCCGACGCTGCTGTCCAACGCCGAGACGTACGCCCAACTCGCCCTCGCCGCCCGGCTCGGCGCCCCCCGTTACGCCTCGACCGGCACCCCGGACGAGCCGGGCACCGTCCTGCTCACCGTCTCCGGCGCGGTGCCGTTCCCGCGCGTCGTCGAGGCCCCCGGCGGGGTGGCGCTGTCGTACGTGCTCGCCCAGTGCGGTACCGGTGCCGCGCCCCAGGGCGTGCTGGTCGGTGGCTATCACGGCGGCTGGCTGGACGCGGCCGCCGCTGCCGGGGCGGCCCTCTCCAGGGACTCCCTGGCCGCGCACGGCGCGACCCTGGGCGCGGGGGCGATACTGCCGCTGTCCGGGGACACCTGTCCGCTGGGCGAGGCGGTGCGGGTGGCGCACTGGCTGGCGGCGGAGTCGGCGGGACAGTGCGGCCCGTGCCGGCTGGGGCTGCCGGCGCTGGCCGGGGCCCTGGCGGACGTGGTGGCCGGGGGCGGACGCGGGGCCCTGGAGGC
>NZ_JAILXP010000705.1 GCF_020740895.1 Streptomyces sp. UNOB3_S3
CCCCCGCCCCCTACCCCGCCGCCCGGCTGCGCGACCCGGAGGCGGGTCCGCCGCCCGGCGCCGGGGTCCTGGTCCTGGGCACGCGCCAGTCGGCCATCGACGCCTGTCTGCTGCTGTGCCGGGACGGCCACCGGGTGACGATGACCTCGCCCTCGGGCGTACTGCCCGCCGTACGGGTCTCGCTGGGCGCGCCCGTACGGGACTTCCCGGAGCTGGAGCGCGTCGCGCGGCTCGACCCGGACGATCCGCTGCTGGAGGAGAAGGTGCGGCGCGCCGTCGTGGCGGCCGTACGGTCGCTCGACCGCGCCCCGCTGCGCCGGCAGTCCTCGGCGGCCACCGACCCCGTGGCGCGGCTGCGCGAGGAGACGGCGCTGGTGGAGGCGGACGCGTGTGCCTGGCCCGGTGCCGTGATGGCCGCGATAGAGGCGGTCATCGAGCTGGGTGCCCGGCTGCCCGCCGCGCGGCGCCGGGCGCTGCTGGAGCGCCACGGCTGGTTCATCGCCCGGTATGCCACGGCGATGACGGTCGTCAACGCGCGCCGGCTGCTCGCGCACATCGACTCCGGGGCGCTGCGCCTGGCCTCCGCCTACCCCCGCGCGGTGGCCTTCGAGGCGGGCGCCTGGCGGGTGGAGTGGCCCGGCGCGGGCGAGCCGGAGCGCTTCGGCCATGTGGTGAACGCCACCGGCTTCGAGCAGCCCCGGCTGTACTGGTCGCAGGACGGCACCGCCCTCCACCCGGTGGAACCTCCGAAGCACTCCGGCGCCGTGGACTTCCTCGCGGACGACCTGCGGGTACGGCGGGGCCCCGGGGCCCCGCCGGAGCGGGTGTGGGTGGTGGGCGTCGGCACGCACGTGCGGATCCCGTTCTCGAACCATCTGCGCAATGTGGTGCGGCAGGCCCGCCGGGTCGCCGAGGAGGTGGCGGGCCCGGCGGACGGCGGGGAACGGGCCGCCGCGGCGCGCGGCACGGCGGTGTGAGGCGGGGCCGCCGCCGGGCGCGCCTTCCCCTCGGGCGCCGGTCGGGCGGCGGACAATACGGTCGCCCGTCCGCGACCGGCCGCCGAGGAGTCGCATGCGCCACAGCCCGCCCAGCTGGACCACCGAGGACATGCCGAGCCTGGAGGGCCGGCTGGCCGTCGTGACCGGCGCCACCGGCGGCATCGGCTATGCCACCGCGCGCGAGCTGGCCCGGGCGGGGGCCGAGGTCGTGGTGACG
>NZ_JAILXP010000706.1 GCF_020740895.1 Streptomyces sp. UNOB3_S3
CCCCCGGACCCCGCGCCGCCGCCCGCGCCCGCGTGGCCGCGCACGGCGGACGGCCCGGCCGGCGACTGGGAGGAGGCCCTGGACTCCCTGCGCGACGCCATCGTGCGCAGCGCCACCCCGGAGCGGGAGGACCGGCTCTTCCCCGGCGACGTCCGGCAGTTCGACGGTCAGGGCGCGGCGCTGGCCTACGGCGCGGCGGGCGTCCTCCACGCGCTGCACCGCACCGGGCACGGCGGCGGCGCGCGCTTCGAGGGGCACGTGGACTGGCTGGCACGGGCGGCCGAACGGGCCCGCTGGCCCCGGCCGGGCCTCTACGACGGGCTCGCGGGCGTGGCCTACGTCCTCGACGAACTCGGCCGCCCGCAGCAGGCACGCGCGGCCCTGGCCCGGCTCGCCGCCTTCGACCTGCGCGACTGCGGGGCGGGGCTGTTCGGCGGGCTCGCCGGGATCGGCCTGGCCTTCGCGCACTTCGGGGAGGTGCGGACGGCGGCCCGGCTCGCGGCGCGGCTCGCGCGCGGCCTCGACGACGACGTTCTCGTTCCGGTACCGGCAGCGGGGCTGATGCGGGGCTGGTCCGGGCCGGCCCTGCTGTTCAGCCGGCTCTTCACCGAGACGGGCGAGGACCGCTGGCTGCGCCGGGCGGAGGCCGCGCTCGCCCGCGACCTCGCCCACTGCGGGGTGTCCCCCGGCCGGCACGTCCACGTGCGCGCGGGACGGCGCCGGCTGACCACGCTCGGCGGGGGCGGCGCGGGCGTCGCCCTCGCCCTCCACGAGTATCTGCGGCACCGCGAGGACGCGCACTTCGCCGGGCTGCGGGACCGGATCCGCGCCGGCCTGGGCACCGAACTCCTGCTGTCCTCCGGCCTCTTCGAGGGCCACGCCGGGCTGCTCTACGCGCTCGTCCACCTCGGCGGCCCGGCGGACGCGCGCGCGGCCCAGCTGCGCGGGCTGGGGCTGCACGCGGTGCGGTTCCAGGGGCGGCTGGCCTTCCCGATGGACGGACTGCTGCGCCTGTCGATGGACCTGGCGACGGGCACCGCCGGGGTGCTGCTCGCCGTGCACGCGGCCCTGCGCGGCACCACGGCGGGCGCGTCGCTGCCGCTCCTGCGCACGGGTTGAGCCCGGCGCGCCGGGGTGCGCGCGCTGTGGCGCGGGTGGGACGGCGGTGCTGCGGGGGCCCGGCGGCGCGGGGTGGTTCCCGTGGAC
>NZ_JAILXP010000707.1 GCF_020740895.1 Streptomyces sp. UNOB3_S3
GTCCCACCCCGTCCCACCCCACCCCGCTCACCGTATTCAGGAAGATCCATGGAATTCGCAGGTCAGGTAGCACTCGTCACCGGCGCCTCCCGTGGCATCGGCCGCGCCATCGCCCTCCGGCTGGCCGAGGCCGGCTGTGACATCGCCCTCAACTACCGCAGTTCGGCGGCGCAGGCCCAGGACGTGGCCGAGCGCATCGCCGCGATGGGCCGCCGGGTCGAGTTGTTCCCCGGCGACCTCGCCCGCCCCGAGGTGCCCAAGCGGCTGGCCGGGGCGGTGATCGAGGCGTTCGGCCGGATCGACGTCCTGGTGAACAACGCGGGCATCGGCCGCGACAAACTGCTGCTGTCGATGGACGCCGACGACATCAACGACGTCATCGCCACCAATCTCGTCGCCCCCATGCTCCTCACCCAGGCCACCGCGCTCACCATGGTGCGGCAGCGCTCGGGCCGGATCGTCAACATCTCCTCCGCGGCGGCGGCCAAGCCCGGCAAGGGGCAGTCCAACTACGCGGCCTCGAAGGGCGGCCTGGAGGCGTTCACCAAGGCCATGGCCGTCGAGCTGGGCTCGCGCGGCATCCTGGTGAACGCGGTGGCCCCCGGGATCACCAGGACGGACCTGACCGAGCGGCTGATCGACGGGGCGGAGTCCGAACTGCTGGGCCGGCAGGTGGTCGGCTCGATCGCCGGGCCCAAGGCGGTGGCCGAGGCCGTGCTGTACCTGGCGAGTCCGCGCAACACCCACACCACCGGCACGGTCCTGGCCGTGGACGGCGGGCTGAAGATGCCCTGAGCCCTGAACGCCGGGCGCGGCGCGGCCGTATGAGTCCTCGTACCAGCTGATGCGAAGCGACAGCAAAGGAACGATCATGACGCACTCGTCACCCGCGCCATCCGGCTCATCCGGCTCACCCGACCCGTCAACACCGGCCGGACCGGCCGCACCGGCCGGTCCGGCCGCTCGGGCCCGCGCCACCCGTCGTGCCGTCGTGGCGGCGACCGGGGCCGCCGGTCTCGCCGCCGTCCTCGCCGCGTGCGGCGGCTCCGACGACGCGGGCTCGGGCTCGGGCTATGCGGGCGACGCGCCGGACACATCGGACACGCCGGACGCGTCGAAGGGGACGCCGGGGCAGGCGGCGGGCGACAAGGGCACGTCCGGGAC
>NZ_JAILXP010000708.1 GCF_020740895.1 Streptomyces sp. UNOB3_S3
CAGCCATCCCCCGGCCGCACCCCAGCCGTACCCGGTGCAACAGCCGTATGGCTCCCCGTACTCACAGCCGGGTGGTTGGGGAGCACCCGTGGCGCCCATGCCGCCCATGCCGCCCGTGGCGCCCATGGCGCCCGCGCCCCGGCGTCTGGGTGCCGGGGCGATCGTCGGGATCGTCGTCGGCGTGGTGTTCGGTCTGCCCGCCCTCTCCGGCGTCCTGCTGTATGTGTCGTCCGGTGGTCAGGGGGATCGGCACCATGCGCCGAGTGTCAGCGGAGGCAAGGACTCCGAGCGCTATCGGCTCACGGTGCCGCATACCCTCCTGGACGGCCAGTACATCCTGGCCCAGGACCTCAGCCAGGCCATGGACGACAAGCTCGCGGGTCAGAGGAACGGCAGGAACGAGCACGACATGAAAATGGTGAGCGGGCAGTACGCCACCACCTCGGGAGACGAGCAGCAGACCATGCTCCTCGCCGGGAGCTACGGCGAGATCGACGATCCGCACCGTGCTCTGGACAGCATGCTCCGGGGCATGACCGAGAACGAAGGCGTCACGGTCACCACCCCCGCCAAGGAGATCACGCCGCCCGGCGCCCAGACGCCCGTAACGTGCCAGGTCCTCGCCGCCACCCGCGCCGGGCAGTCGAATTCGGTGGCCGTCTGCGGGTGGAGCGACCACAGCACCGTGGCCACCGTCTCCGTCCCCGGCGACAGCGTCGATCTCGACGCGGCGGCGATGAAGACCTTGCGGATACGGAACGAGGCGCGGGTACGGGCATAGCGCGGTGCCGTCCGTGTGAGTACGTCCGCACCCGCGCGCACTCCCACCTGAGTACCGCTACGGATACGCTCGCCACCACGCCCTGCCTAGCGTCTGCCGCATGACAACGAACACCACGGACATCGACCCCGGCAGCGACCCGACCACCCTCGTCCTGAAGTACCTCGGCGGGGTCGCCCTGTGGGTCTTCGCGGCGTTCACGTTCCTTCTCCTCCCCCTCAACGTCATGGCCAGCGACGGCTGCTTCGACGGGGACACCCGCGCCATCTGCACCGTCGCCGGGCAGAACGCCGTCTTCTACATCCCGGTGATCACCGCGCCCGTCGCCGGTGTGCTCGGCACGTGGGGGCTGGCGGCGGGCGCGGTGATCACCGGGA
>NZ_JAILXP010000709.1 GCF_020740895.1 Streptomyces sp. UNOB3_S3
ACCGTGAGTTCCGCGTCCGGCCTGATGTGCGGCAGCCGGGCGTTGGTGACCACGGCGAGCTCGCGTGCCCCGCCCCGCCCGGGCCGCCACTGCCCGCCGATGAGCGGCAGCAGGGCGACGTTGCGCACGGGCCCGGCGGTGAAGTCGAGGAGGCCCGCGACCGTGGCCAGCCGGGTCGTGCCGAGGGCCGCAGCGACCGCGTGCCGGTCGGTGGGGTCCGCGGCGGTGGTCAGGGCGTGGACGGCGACCTCCAGCAGGGCGTGGGCGAGGCCCAGGGGCTGGAGCCAGGGCCGCCCGGTGGTGCCCCGGTAGTCCTGGGCCAGCCGGGCCGCCGTGGTGTCGTCCAGCGAGGAGCGGTAAGGGTGCCGGGGAGACCAGTAGACGAGCGTGGCGATCCGGGCGTTCGCCAGCCCGTCCAGGGCCGCCGCCACCCGGGGGTAGGCCAGCCAGCGCGAACAGGTGATCAGCCGGGTGCGCAGCCCCGCCTCGCGGGCCTGCCGGTGGAAGAGGGCGAGGTCCGCGACGGTGGCCGCGCCGGTGACGACGTCGGTCCCGGCCTCCTTGAACCGCCGGATGTGGCCCGCGAATCCGGTGGCGGGCTCCCGGTAGCCGCCCGGGTCGACCAGCGTGTGGCCGCGCGCGGCCACCACGGGCGCGAAGCCGTGCCGGGGGTGGCGCAGCGCCCGCCCCTGGGGCCCGTCGTTCCACAGGCAGCCCACCGTGCGGCGCGGCCCCACGCGCTCCCACATCTCCGCGAACACCGCGGCGATGTCGTCCAGCCCCCAGCCGAAGTGGAACGTCCAGCGGAACGCCCGTCCCGGCTCCGCGCCCCGGCTCAGGGCGTACGCCTGCCAGGGGAAGCCCGTCGACAGACAGGGGATGCCCAGCACCTCGCAGGCGTCGGCCACGGCCGGCAGCACCCGGGTGCCGCCCATCGCCACCACCGCCGAGGCCCCCTCGTCGCGCACGAGTTCCGCGACCGCGCGGCGCGCCCCGTCGGGGCCGGAGCGGCTGTCGCGCCAGGCGATCCGGACCGGGCGGCCGCGCACCCCGCCCGCCAGCCGGGGGGCCAGTCTGCCGAGCGCGTAGAGCAGGGGATCCCCCAGCCGGGCGAGCCGCCCCGTCCGCGGCACGACCGCCCCCACGCACAGCTCTCC
>NZ_JAILXP010000071.1 GCF_020740895.1 Streptomyces sp. UNOB3_S3
GGCCGGGCGGGTCCTCGGCGTCGACGACCGGCCGCTGACGGCCCGCCGCCGGCGCGGGCGCGCCGGTGACCTGGCCTTCGCCGTGGTGGCGGGCGGGCTGCTCGCCTGGGGGCCGGCCGATCTCCTCGGATACCTCCGGCACCGTACCGGCCTGGGCGTCTTCGGGGAGCCGTTCCTGCTGGGCCTGGCGACGCTGGCCCGTGTCGTGGTGCTGGTGGCGGTGGCGACGGTCGTCTGGGTGCCCATCGGTGTGCGGATCGGCTTCTCGCCGCGGCTGGCCCGGATCGCCCAGCCGGTGGTGCAGGTCCTGGCGAGTTTCCCGGCCAACTTCCTCTTTCCGCTGGCGACCTGGTTCTTCCTCAGGACGGGGCTGTCGCTGAACGTCGGCGGCATGCTGCTGATGGCGCTGGGCGCCCAGTGGTACATCCTGTTCAACACCATCGCGGGGGCCTCCGCCATCCCCACCGATCTGCGCGAGGCCATGGACGACCTGGGCGTCCGCGGATGGCAGCGGTGGAGACGTCTGATCATCCCGGGGATCCTCCCCTCCTGCGTCACCGGTGGGATCACCGCCTCCGGCGGCGCCTGGAACGCCTCGATCGTCTCCGAGACGGTCACCTTCGGGGGCACCACGCTGTCCGCCACCGGGCTGGGCGCCTATATCTCCCGGGCCACGTCGGAGGGCGACTACCCGCATCTGATCGCGGGCATCGCGGTGATGGCCGTCTACGTCGTCGGCCTCAACCGGCTGCTGTGGCGCAGGCTCTACCGCCTCGCCGAGACCCGCTACTCGCTCTGACCCCACCCCCACCTCCCACCCCTGTGAAAGGAGCCTCGCCATGGCATCCGACGCCGACGCCGAGGTGCTGCTGGCCGCCCGGGAGCTGACCAAGTCCTACGCCGGGGCTGATGGCGAGCTGCCCGTTCTGGCCGGCATCGACCTGGAGGTGCGGGCCGGGGAGATCGTCGCCCTGCTGGGGCGGTCCGGCTCCGGGAAGTCCACCCTGCTGCGCTGCCTGGCGGGCCTGATCCCCGCCAGCTCCGGCACCGTCACCTATCGCGGCAGGCCCGTGGACGGCGCCAACCCCGGCACCGCCATGGTCTTCCAGACCTTCGCGCTGCTGCCCTGGCTCACCGTCCAGCAGAACGTCGAACTCGGCCTGGAGGCCCGCGGGGTGCCCGCCCGCGCCCGGGCGGCCGCCGCGCTCCAGGCCATCGACCTCATCGGGCTCGACGGATTCGAGTCCGCCTACCCCAAGGAGCTGTCCGGCGGGATGCGGCAGCGCGTCGGCTTCGCCCGCGCCCTGGTCGTCGAGCCGGACGTCCTGATGATGGACGAGCCGTTCTCCGCCCTGGACGTGCTCACCGCCGAGAACCTGCGCGGCGAGCTGATGGAGCTGTGGACGTCGGGCCAGTTCCCCACCCGCGCCGTCGTCCTGGTCACCCACAACATCGAGGAGGCCGTGCTGATGGCGGACCGTGTCGTGGTGCTCGGCTCCCGCCCCGGCTCCCTCAAGGCCGCCTTCGACGTGCCCATGGAGCACCCCCGGGACCGGGGCGCGCCCGAGTTCGAGGCCCTCGTCGACGGCGTCTACCGCGTCATGACGGGGCGTGAGAAGGCCACCGCCCCCGCGCTGCTGGGGCGGCCCGGGCACGAGGCGGGCGGGCCCGCGAAGCGCACCGTCGCCACCACCCCGCTGCCGAGGGCCGGGGTCGACGGGCTCTCCGGCCTCGCCGGGATCCTGGCCCGGCACGGCGACCGCTGCGACCTCGCCGACCTGGCCGAGGACCTCGGCCTGGAGATAGACGACCTGCTGCCCCTGGTCGACGCCCTGGACCTGCTCGGCTTCGCCGTCGTCCGCGACGGCGACCTGCTGCTCACCCCTACGGGGCGGGGTTTCGCGGAGGCGGACGTCCAGGAGGCCAAGAAGATCTTCGCCCGGGCCGTCCTGGACACCGCGCCGCTGGTCCGGCTGATCCTGACGAGCCTTCAGCGCGGTGACGGCACGTTGCGCGCCGGTTTCTTCCGCGACCTGCTCGCCCACCACTACACCAGCGAACAGGTCGTCCAGCAGCTGGAGACGGCCACCGACTGGGGTCGTTACGCCGAGCTGTACTCCTACGACGCCGGTCCCGAGCAGTACGCGCTCGACGAGGGCGCCGCGGGCTGAGCCACCGCGTTCAGCCGCCCGTCGCGCGCGGCCGCAGGCGGCGCACCGCGCGCTTCGCCATGGCGGTCTCGCGCGCGGGGGCGCTCTCCGCCGGGGCCGGGCCGCCTTCGGCTCCGGCCGCGGGCCCGGCCTGGGCGACCAGCACCGCGCCCTCCAGCAGCGTCCGTACATGGTCCCCGGCGACGCGGTAGAAGATGCGCGTGCCCTCGCGGCGCGAGACGACCAGGCCCGCGGCCCTCAGCCGGGCCAAGTGCTGTGAGACCGCGGCCACATGGGCGCCCGCCAGCTCGGCCAGCTGTCCCACGGAGTGCTCCCGCTGGGCCAGCGCCCACAGCACATGGAACCGCGTCGGGTCGGCCACGGCCTTCAGCACGGCGACCGCCTGCTCGAACACCGGGCCGACGTCGGGTGAACCATGCGCGTCCATGCGAGGAGTCTAGAGGCCCTCGTGTTCACCGGCGAGGGGGAAGATCACCGCCTTCGCCGGGGGCGTCGAGGCGCCAGTGGAGGTCGCGCACGCCGGGTTCCCGCGACAGTTGCTCCACCAGCCGTTCCAGGGCGACGAGCGCCGGGCCGTCCGCCGCGAAGGTCAGCCGGACGGCCACCACGACGTCGACGGCGTCGTCCGGGTCGACGATGTGCAGACTGCTCAGCCGGGCACCGGGTCCCGTGAGCCCGATGACGCACAGGGCACGGACCTTGTTCTCCACCCGCCGGTCGCACCGGGCGTGGAGGGTACCGGTGATCGCCGCCGGTCGCGGCGGCAGGGGGCGACGGGAGTGGGAACGGGGAAGCATTCTCATGACGCGCCTTCCGGGCGGAGTGATGGGCCGGGGCCGGGGTCTCCGGGGCGACGGACGGGGGCACGCCGCCCCGGAGACGTGCGCGGGGCCTCAGTGGCCGAGGGCGAGCTGCGCGATGCGGACGATCACCAGGATCATCGCGGCGAGCAGGTAGAGGCGCAGGGCGGTGAGGCCCACCTTGCGGCCGGTGGAGACGATGGGCCTGGGCAGTTCGTCGAGCGGCGGCATCCGCCAGGTTTCCTTGCCCGCGCGGCCGACGGGCCCGGCCAGGGCCCAGCCCTTGCGGCGGCGGCGCGTCTCGGCGTAGCCGAGGGCGAGGATCCCGGCGACGCCGCAGATCCCCATGATGTCGAGGATCGCCCCCGAGGTGATGTCGGGGAAGACGACGGCGGCGGTCAGGATGATGGACAGGGTGACGAGGACGGCGACGACGACGGACGTGAAGATGTTCATCGCGCGGCCGTTGACCCAGGGGCCAAGGACGGCCTTGTCGTTGCAGAGCAGGAGCAGGAAGACCGAGGCGGAGGGGAGCAGGACGCCGGCGAGGGTCTGCACCCCCTCGGTGAGCAGACCGAGCGGCGAGCCGGGGATGATCACGACGACGGCCGCGGTGAGGATCAGGCCGGCGAAGACCGCGTAGAACCCCTTGGCGCCCCTGATGCCGCGGTGCAGCGAGTGCTTGAGCCCCATGACGTCGCCGATGGCGTAGGCCGTCGAGAGGGAGACGGCACTGGCGCCGATGATCGAGGCGTCGAGCAGCGCGATGGCGAACAGCACGCCGGCCGTCTTCCCCGCGTACTTCTCCAGTCCGGCGGCGACACCGGCGGCGTCGGTGAAGCCGCCGGATTCGGCGTGGCCGGCGAACGCGGCGGCGCAGAAGCCCATCATGGCGGCGGCGCCGATGACGACGATGCCGATGCCGAGCCACAGGTCGGCCTTCTCGTAGCGCATGAAGCGGGGGGTGATGCGCTTGTCGATGACGTACGACTGCTGGAAGAACAGCTGCCAGGGGGCGACGGTGGTGCCGACGATCGCGATGATCAGCAGCATGACGTCGGACAGTTGCGAGCCGTGCGGCATGCCCGGCACGACGAAGTCGTGCGCCATCCGCCCCGTCGACGGGTGGACGATGAAGTAGACGGGGATCAGCAGCAGCGAGCCCGCGCACAGCAGGATCGCGGTGCGCTCGAAGCGGCGGAACGAGCCGGTCGACGCGGCGGCGACGACGATCGCGGCGGCCAGCAGGACGCTCGGCACCTTCGGCAGCCCGAGGTAGCCGACGGCGAGGGTGATGCCGATGAACTCGGTGACGATCGTCAGCGCGTTGAGGAGGAAGAGGTCGATGACGGAGAACGCGCCCCAGAACTTGCCGAACCTCTCCAGGATCAGCCGCGCGTGCCCGACGCCGGTCACCGCGCCCAGGCGCAGCACCATTTCCTGGTTGACGTAGAGGACGGGTATGAGCAGGAGCAGGGTCCACAGCAGGCTGGTGCCGTAGTTCTGCCCGGCCTGGCTGTAGGTGCCGAAGGCGCCGGCGTCGTTGTCGCCGACCATGACGATCAGGCCGGGGCCGACGATCGCGAGGAGTGTCTTGAACTTGGCGGACAGGCCGCGGCGGGGTGCGGTGTCGTCGCTCTTGATGGTGCCCAGCGCGCCGCGGATGTCGCCGAGGTGGGCGTCGTCGAGCACGGCGGTGCGCGGTGCGGTGACGGCCGGTGCGGTGGTTCCGGCGGTGGTGGCGGTGCCTGCGGTGGTGGTCAGATCGGTCATGACAGCCTCCCGGTCCCCCGTCCGGGGGAGGTTTGGGGCACGCGGCAGCGATCCTCCCGCGAGCGGGCAGCACGAGGGCCCGAGGCGGCGGATCGCCGCACGGGTGCCGGCTGCGAGGCTGTGGGCGCGTGGCGCGTGGGGAAGGTGGTTACCGCGTACCGGAGGTCGACGAGGGCATGCGGATACGGGGCTTACTGTGGCCCGGACTGTGACTACTGCCGTCCATGTCTCTCGCCTCCTCCCGGTCGGGGCGCGCGCGGGCGCCGTGACGGACGCGGCGAACGTGAAGCAGCATAGCGCGATACTTGCGCGTCGACGCAAGTACTTGACCCAAGCTTGACGCCCCCACGGCGGCGGTCCGCCTCCTCGGTAATTCCTTTGACGCGCTCACCCGTTCCTCGTACGTTGCCACCTGCCTTTGTTGTCGTCGATAGGAGCAGGACGTTGCTCGTCTGAGGTCCGGAGACACCGCGCCACGCAGCCACGCCGCCACAGTGCCGCCGCTGCGCGCGTTCCGTGTGCGACCTCGACGCTCTGAGCCGTCCTCCCGCCGGTGCCGGGTTCCTCAACCGTTCCCCCACCTGCCCTGGTCGCCCCGCCGTGTCCCCACGCGTCGCCCCTGACCGCCTTTCGACGGCTGTGTCTGGACCCCTCACCTCACACGAACGGAACCTCATGACCGACGACACCTTCCTCGACCACGTGGCCGGCCGGCTCGCCACCCTGCCCTCCGTGCGCGCCGTCGCCCTCGGCGGTTCTCGCGCCCAGGGCACCGGGACCCCGGACAGCGACTGGGATCTGGCCGTGTACTACCGGGGCGCCTTCGACCCGGCCGGCCTGCGGGCCCTCGCCCGCGCCCTCGGGTGGGACGGCGAGGTGTCCGGCATCGGCGACTGGGGCGGCGGCGTCTTCAACGGAGGGGCCTGGCTCACGGTCGACGGCCGGCGCGTCGACGTCCACTACCGCGATCTCGACGTGGTGGAACACGAACTCGCCGAGTCACGGCGGGGCCGGTTCCACTGGGAGCCGCTGATGTTCCACCTCGCGGGCATCCCCAGCTACCTCGTCGTCGCCGAACTCGCCCTCAACCGCGTACTGCGCGGTTCCCTGCCCCGGCCCGGGTACCCGGAGGCGCTGCGCGAGGCCGCCCCGCGGGTGTGGCGCGGCCGGGCGGCCTTGACGCTCCAGTACGCCGGGGCCGCGTACGTCCCGCGCGGCCAGGTCACGGAGGTCGCGGGCGCGGTGGCCACCGCCGCCCTGGAGACGGCGCACGCGGTGCTGGCGGCGCGCGGCGAGTGGGTCACCAACGAGAAGCGGCTCCTCGAACGGGCGGGGCTGCGCGGCGTCGACGCGATCGTCGCGGGGCTGCGGCCGGATCCCGGGGCCCTGGCGCGGGCGGTGGCCGAGGCGGAGAGACTGTTCGAGAACGCCGTCTGACGGGGCGTCCGTGGCCGGATGCGGATCCCCGGGCCCGCCGGCGGATGGCTCGTCCGCCCCGCTCTGGGTAGCGTCCCGGCTCACCGGTACGGAAAGGTTTGGCATGCACGAAGGACAAGCCCGCGGAAGGCCCGCTCTGCGGCCCGTCGTCTGGCGGCCTCCGCGCCGCACCGCGCGGGCCCGGGCCAGGTACAGCCGTGTTCCCCTGCCGCCCGTCCACCGCGTTCCGCTCGGCGGGACGGGGCCCGAGGACGTGCGGGTCGACGCCGAGGGGCGGATCCTGACGGGTGTCTCGGACGGGCGGATCCTGCGTCTGGACCCGGCCGGGCACCGGGTGAGCGCGATCGCCGACACCGGCGGGCGGCCGTTGGGCCTGTGCCCGCTGCCGGACGGCCGGCTGCTGGTGTGCGACGCCGAGCGCGGGCTGCTGCGGGTGGAGCCCGGCTCCGGCCGCGTCGAGACGCTCCTCCGCGAGGCGGCGGGCCGTCCTCTCGGTGTGTGCAGCAACGCGGTCGTGGCGCTGGACGGCGCCGTGTACGTCACCGACGCCAGCGGCCGTTTCCCGCTGCGCCACTGGATGGGCGACCTGCTGGAGCACTCCGGCACCGCCCGGCTCATCCGGTACGAGCCGGGCGCGGGCACGGCGGAAGTGGTGCTCGACGGGCTCCAGTTCGCCAACGGTGTGGCTCTCGCGCCCGACGGCTCGTTCCTCGTGGTCGCCGAGACCGGCGCCTACCGGCTGACGCGGCTGTGGCTCACCGGCCCCAGGGCGGGCGAGCGCGATGTCTTCGCCGACGGCCTGCCCGGTTTTCCGGACAACCTTTCCACCGGTCCCGGCGGGCTGATCTGGGTGGCCATGGCCGCTCCGCGCCAGCCGGCGCTCGATCTGCTGCACCGCGCCCACCCCGCGCTGCGCCGGGCGGCGTGGGCGCTGCCGGACGCGCTCCGGCCGGGCCCGAGGGCCACCGCCTGGGTGATCGCCCTGGACTCCGCCGGCCGCCTGGTGCACGACCTGCAACGCCCCGGCAGGGACTACCGCATGGTGACCGGTGTGTGCGAGCACGACGGCCACCTGTACCTGGGCAGTCTCACGGAGAACGCGGTGGGCGTCGTCCCGGCGTCCGTACGGCTCAGCCGTGGCCGCTGACCACGCAGAACAGGCCGCCCTCCGGGTCGCGCAGCGTGGCCGTACGGCCGAAGTGGGTCGGGCTGGGCTCACCGATGGCCTGCCCGCCCAGCTTCTCCGTCGCCTCCACCGCGGCGTCGACGTCGGCGACGGAGAAGAACACATGCCACCGGGGCCGCAGCCGGGGATCGACCGTGCCCTCCACGGCTCCGCCGTACAACGTCGCCACCGTCCGGTCGTCGATGTCGAGGATGACGCGGTCCTCCTCCCAGCGGACGGCGTAGGGCGGGGAAGGCCTGCGGTCCCAGTCGAAGACGCCGCCGTAGAACAGCGCCGCCTCGAACGCGTCCCGGGTGCGCAGCTCCACCCATACGGCCTTTCCTCCCACGCCGGACGGCCGGAGCCGCCCGGGCTCGGTCCGGCACTCCCACAGGCCGAAGGAGGCCCCGGCGGGATCGGCCGCGAGCGCGAGGCGCCCGTCGTCGGACGTCAGCGGCCCGACGGCGACGGTGCCACCGCGTTCCTGGACGCGGCCGACGGCGGCGTCGGCGCTCTCCGTGCCGAAGTAGGTGGTCCAGGTGACGGGGAGCTCCCATTCGTGGGCCGTCGCGTTGATGCCGGCGACCACTGTCTCCCCCGCCAGCGCGTGGGCGTAGGAGCCCCGCCGGCCGGGCACGGTCTCGAACCGCCAGCCCAGCAGCGGACCGTAGAAGTCCTTCGCCCCGTCCAGGTTCCGCGTGGCCAGGCTCACCCATGAGGGAACACCCGGCAGACACGTGCCTCTCGCGCCGGTCATGCCGGTCCGGCCCCGGCCTTCGCCCTGCCCATGATCGCCACCTCCTGGAGGGAGGAGTGTCCTCGCCCCTCCAGCTCACTCCCCGTCCACGGCATCTGCAACCGGGACCTTCATCCCGGGAGACTGCCGATGGAAATCCCCTCCTCGCATTTTCAGCCTATAACTTTCCTTCGCCATTGTCCATTTTGTAAAAATTCCACCTGTTCGTATTTTCAGTCGTCTTACATACAGGTATGTTCATGTCTCCACTCGACCGAGGAGACGTTACGGCTGTGAGTGAAGAGAAGGCTCTGAATGTCGGCCCGTCAGCCATCGAAGTGGCCTACGAGCGCTTCGGCGACCCCAAGGCACCGCCCGTGCTGCTGGTGATGGGCGGCGGAGCACAAATGATCCACTGGCCGGAGGGGTTCTGCGCCGAACTCGTCGACCGTGGTCTGCACGTGATCCGGTTCGACAATCGCGATTCCGGCCGGTCGTCGCATTTCCCTCACGCGCCACAACCGGATATCCAGGCCGCGATGGCCGGTGATTTCTCATCGGCCTCCTACACACTGTCGGACATGGCGGCGGATGCCGTCGGGCTGCTCGACGCCCTCGAATTCGACAGCGCCCATGTCGTCGGCGCTTCCCTGGGCGGCATGGTCGCCCAGATGATCGCCATCGAGCACCCCGCCCGGATCCGGTCGCTGACCTCGATGATGTCCACCACCGGCGACCGGGCCGTGGGCCGGCCCGACTTCACGGTCCTGGGCGGGCTGGGGGCGCCGCCGGAGGACCGGCAGTCCTTCATCGGCTGGCAGGTCCGGGCCATGAGGACCATCGGGTCCCCCGGGTTCAAGCCCGACGACGCCGGGGTGGCCGAGCGGGCCGGTCGCGCCTACGACCGGGGCCACGACCGCATGGGCATGCTGCGCCAGGCCGTCGCCGTCCTGGCCTCCGGGGACCGCACGGAGCGTCTGCGGTCGCTCCGTGTCCCCACGCTGGTGATCCACGGCGCGGACGACGTCATGTGCGACGTCAGCGGCGGGCGGGCCACCGCCGCGGCCGTCCCCGGCGCCACGCTCGAGGTCTTCGACGGCCTGGGCCACGGCTTCCCCCGTGAACTGTGGCCGGGCATCGCCACGCTGATCGCCGACCTCGTCCACCGCGTCGAGGCGGTCCCGCCCGGCGACTGACCCGGCGGCCGCGGCCCCGGGGCGTGAAATGAGTGGGCCGGCACCGCGTGCCGGCCCACCGGCCCCGGCGCCCCGCGCGCTACCCCCTGCCGGTGGCACCGCTGCCGGCACCGGCGAGGCGTTCGTACTCGGGCAGGGCGATGCCCCCGGCCTTGGCGAATTGCGCGGTCATCAGGTTCTTGACCGGCCAGTGGTTCATCGCGCGCATCGAGAGGTTCCGCAATGCGATGACCAGCGCGCTGGAGGGCGCGTACCCCGAGGCGCCGCCGGGCGGCAGTTGCTGGGCCTGGTCGACGTACGGGCGCATCACCTCGTCGTACTTCCGGAAGGCGATCCGGTGGTCGCCGTCGGCGGAGGCGAGTTCACCCGCCAGCACATAGGCGCCGACCAGGGCCAGGCTGGTGCCCAGGCCCGTGAGCGGCGTGGCGCAGTAGCCCGCGTCCCCGACGAGCACCGCCCGGCCCCGGGACCAGTGGTCCAGACGGACCTGTCCCATGGAGTCGAGGAAGAAGTCGGGCGCGGTGCGCATGGCCTTGAGCAGACGCGGCACCTCCCATCCGGCACCGGCGAAGCGCCGGGCCACCAGGTCCTGTTGCGCGGGGATGTCGCGCCGGTCGTAGGTGAGGGGTCCCGACCGGAAACTGAGGCCCGCCTTGGTCTCACCGGGGAGCCGGCCCGGGCGGGCCGAGGCGACGAGCCCGCCGGGCTCGTTGTACATCTGCATCCAGCCGTCGAGCCCCAGGTCCTCGGTGACGGTGAACCAGGCGGTGTGGACGTTCAGCGGACGGACGCAGTCCCGCTCCGGCCCGAAGGCCAGGGCCCGGACGGCGGAGTGCAGTCCGTCCGCCCCGACGACCAGCCCGAAGCGGCGCGGGGCCGCCTTCTCGAAGGTGACGGTGACTCCGTCGTCGTCCTCGTCGAGGCCGGTGACGGTGTCGTCGAAGAGGTACTCGGTGTCCGGCACCGTGACGTCGTACAGCAGACGGGCGAGGTCGCCGCGCAGGATCTCGATCTCGGAGACGATTCCCTCACCACCGAAGCTGTCCGCCGGCATCCGGGCGGTGATACGGCCGGACCCGTTGACGTACGCGAAACCGCGCTGGTCGACGCTGAGCTCCCGCGCCCGGTCCATCAGGCCCATCCGTGTGATCACGGTACGGCCCGCGCCCCGCAGGTCCACGGTCTGGCCGCCCGGGCGGGGTTCCGGAGCGCGCTCGACGACGGTGACGGCGAAGCCCGCCGCGCGCAGCCAGTACGCCAGGGCGGCGCCGCCGATACCGGCGCCGGAGATGAGTATGTCGGTGTTCCGCATGCCGCTGAATGTACGCCGTACGCGCCGCACCAGGCAAGCGAAGTTCCCGCTCTGAACAGGCAATTTACTCGCCAGGTGCACTAGTGCCCCGGCGGCTCGGGCGCACTGTCGGGGCGCTGCGCGGGCGCAACGGCCGGTGCGACGGCTAGGATGACGCGCGTTGAGGTGCACTAGTGCGGAGGGAAGACCGGTGAACGGGCAGGCAGCGCCCCGGTACACCCGGATCGTCGACGAACTGCGGCGGCGGATCGAGACGGGCGAGCTGACGCCGGGCGACCGGGTCCCCTCGACCCGCGAGATCACCCGGCAGTGGGGGGTCGCGATGGCGACCGCGACCAAGGTGCTCACCGAGCTCCGCCGGCAGGGCCTGGTCCGCGCCGTCCCCGGCGTGGGGACGGTCGTCGAGCCCGGCGTACGGCCCGGGCGAGCGAAGCGACCTGAGCGACCGGAACGCGCGGCACACCCGGAACGGCCGGCTCCCGCCCACCGTCCTCCGGCCGCCGCGCGCCGCGGGAGCACCGCGGACCAGACGCTCACGCTGGAGCGGATCGTCGAGGTGGCCACCGCGGTGGCCGATGTGGAGGGGCTGGCGGCCTCCTCGATGCGCCGGGTCGCCGCCGAGCTCGAGGTGGCGACCATGTCGCTGTACCGGCACGTGGCCGACAAGGACGCCCTGTTGCTGGAGATGATGGACTCGGTGTTCCGCCGGTGGTCGTTCCCCGAGGAGCCCCCGGAGGGCTGGCGGGAACGGCTGGAGCTCGTCGCCCGGATGCTGTGGGAGATGTGCCGCCGCCATCCCTGGCTCGCGCCGACGCTCTCGGTCACGCGGCCACAGATGGTCGCCGGCGCACTGCCGTTCAGCGAGTGGACGCTCATGGCCCTGGACGGGCTCGGTCTCGATCCCTCGACGGCGTTCACCGCCCATCTCACGCTGTTCAACTATGTGCGCGGCACCGCCGTCAACGTCGAGATGGAGACGGAGGCTGAGGCGCTCAGCGGCCTGGACGCCGAGGAGTGGATGGCCGGTCAGGAACCCGCGCTCCACGCGATCCTGGCCACCGACCGGTTCCCGAGGCTCAGGCACCTCGCCACGACCGGGTACGACTTCGACCTCGACGGCCTGTTCGAGTTCGGCCTGCAGCGCCTCCTCGACGGCCTGGCCGTGCTCTTCGAGGAGGTGGCCCGGACCGCCGCCCCTGGGTACCCGTACGGGTGAGGCGGGGTGTGCCCGGGCCGATTCCCGGAAACGGTGCCAGTGTCCATGCCCGCGCCCGTTTCCCGAGAGGTCGCTTTCATGCGTACGCGCGCCGTCGTCGCCACCTTGGCCCTCGCCCTCACCGGTGGCGGGTTCCTCGGAACCCCCGCCTCCGCCGCCTCCGCCGGGTCTCCGGCCCAGGAGTGGGTGGTGAACAACCCGCGCGCCGTCATCGTGCAACGGACCAGCGGGCACTGCCTGACGTCCCCGGGCGGTGCCGACAGTGCCGCCGTCACCCGGGGGTGCAGCAACGCGCCGGGACAGCGGTTCGTCCTGGAGGGAGGGGAGGTCCGCAACCAGTCCAGCGATCTGTGCCTCACGGCCACCGGCCTCGACAAACCCACGGTCATGCGCCCCTGCAACGGCTCCGCCGGTCAGCGGTTCTCCGTCCAGGGCCCGGACATCCGCAGCCAGGCCAGCGGCCGGTGCCTGACGGCCACCGGCCCCGACAAGCCCGTGCTGCTGACCCCGTGCCGGACCTAGCGCCCGGTTCACAGGCCGTGCTAGCGGTCGAACGTGCCGGGCACGGGCAGGGTGGCCCACCGGGAGACCGGCCAGGCGACGACGACGGCCCTGCCGATCACGTTGTCCACGGGCACGAACCCGCCGCCCGGCTCATGGACATGGGCGCGGGAGTCCCGTGAGTCGTCGCGGTGGTCGCCCATCACCCACAGGTGACCCTTGGGCACCTTCACCGTGCCGGCCGGCATGTCGTCGCACGGGGTGGCGCCCGGGTGGATGTACGGCTCGTCCAGCGGTTTGCCGTTGACCTTCACCGGCTCGCCGCGCTTGCACTCCACGGTGTCACCGCCGACCCCGATCACCCGCTTGATCAGGTCCTTCTCGTCCGCCGAGGGCATCAGGCCGACGAAGGCGAGCGACTTCCGCACCCCGCGCTCGAAGGCGTTGCTCCGCTGCGGGGGCTGGCCGGACAGCCACCCGCCCGGGTCCCGGAAGACCACGACCTCACCGCGGTGCGGAGTCCCCCCGAACCAGGGCGTGAGCTTGTCGACCAGCACCCGGTCGTCCGTCCGGAGCGTGTTCTCCATCGAGCCGGAGGGAATGGAGAACGGCTGGACGAGAAATGTTTTGATCAGGAGCGCGAGAACGAGGGCCGCGCCGATCAGGAGGGGTATCTCCCGCCACCCCGAGCGCTTCCTCCGCGCGCGCCGGGCGCCGCGCCGCCCGTCCGGCGCCGCGCCGCCCTCGTTCTCCTCGTTCTCCCCGCTGGTCATCGCTCGCCCTTCCCCTCTGGGTCGTACCGGTGCTGTGACCGGCACCCGGCAGTGACTCAACGAACAGAAGTTCCCGGCGAGGCCCGGACATGCCACAGAGGTGGCCGGTCCCGTCCTGGAGGGACGGGCCCGGCCACCTCTGCTCGGGTGGGGGGATGAGCCAGTCAGGGCGACTTACTTGTTGATGAGCGTGTTGCCGTGGGAGCTGTTGAGAACGCCGACGACCGAGATGACGTTGCCGCCGACGTTCGGGGAGACGCGGGGCGCGACCTGGGCGACGTTGCCGGCGGCGACGCCCGGGGACTTGCAGGCCGCGCCGTGCGCCTGGTCGGCGGTGGCGGCGGCGGTTCCGGCGCCGAGGGCGGCGGCGGCCATCACGGTGACGGCGGCGGCGTTGCGGATCGTCATGGTTCTCTCCTTGGTTGTGGGGGGGGAGGCAGTGCAAAAGCTCTGGCAAGAGAGAGTCTTGCGTATGAAAAACCGCCAACGTGACTGAGGACGATATGTTCATCCCCTCTGATGATCACGTGCTCGCCCTTGACCCCTTGTGAGTGCACAGCGGCCCGAGCCGGCGGCGTTCATCCACTTGGACGTCTCCGGGAGCCGACTCGCCATGGAGGCGGTCCACTGTGAGGAAGAGCGTTCCGGCCGGATGGAGGGAGTTCCCGTGGCCAAGGACAGAGGCAAGGACATGGACGACAAGCGTCAGCAGCTCTCCGACGACGCCAGGTTCTTCTTGAGCGGACTGCCGAGAGCGGACCGTGAGAAGGCGCTGCGCGAGAGGACCCCCAAGCAGCTCGACGAGGCCGGCAAGGAGGTGCGGAGCGCCTTCACGGAGGAGTAACCACGACGCGCACTCAACGAACGCGCGCCGGACGGGCGCGCGTCAGACGCGGTCGGCGGCGATCAGCAGGTAGTGGAAGCTGCCTTCCTTGTACGCGGTGAGGAACGCCTCCTCGATGCCCGTGGCCACCTCGGACTTCGCGCGCAGCTCCCAGTAGGGGATGGTGGCGGGGGTGAGGTCCACGACGCTGATCGGCGTCAGGTTGTTGGCGGCCAGGGCCTTGAAGTACGCGCTGCGCGGGTGGATGTTGCAGGTGTAGTGCTCGTCGATGCGGCTGACCGCCTTCGAGCGCAGGCCCTTGACGTCGTTGGAGCAGCCGGTGATGCACACGTACCGGCCGCCGAAGTCCAGGAGCCGGGAGAACTCGCCGAACAGCTCGAAGAGGTCCACGTACATGGTGGTCTCGTTGGTCCAGATCGCCCGGCGGGAGCCGGTCTCGAAGCCGGTGTCGAGCATGTTGCGGAAGTGGAACTTCACGCTCTCGTCGATACCGCGCTTGCGCGCCTGCTCGTTGGCGAAGCCGACCTGGTACTCCGAGATCGACACGCCGTCCACCGCGCAGCCGAAGCGCTGGTGGGCCATGACGCTGGTGCCGCCGCGGCCGGAACCGCCGTCCAGGAGACGGTCCTGCGGGGTGACGGTGCCGAGGTGGTCGAGGAGGACGTCGGCCTGGGCGGTCTCCAGGCGGTGCATCTCCTCGATGATCCGCTGCTCCCGGGTCTCCGCGGGCCCCTCCAGGACGGACGGGTCGTAGTCGCCGAGCCCGTAGTGGTGGTGGTAGAGGTCGTCGACCTCGCCCAGGCGCAGGTTGACCGGGTCCTGCTGGTTGGTGTTCCAGTACGCGGCCACCGCCTTCTGGAACTCGGTGCGCAGGACTGCGGGGGCGGAGGGCGTGGTGGTCAACTCGTATTCTCCTTAGGACTTACAACTTACGACGTGCCGTAGCGGGCGCTGCCCGCGTGCCAGGCCTTGTTGCCGCCGAGCCAGGCCCATACGCCGGCCAGGAAGCGGCGCAGGGCCGGGGAACCGGTGAGGCTGAGGGCGGCCGCCTCCCTCTCGAAGGAGCGCACGAGCTCGTCGTGGATCGCGACGCTCCGCTCGACGGCCTCCCGGAGCGAGCACTTCTCCTCCGCGACGATCGCGGCGGGCAGGTTGAAGTGCAGGCCGGTGGCGTCCTTCTCCTTGGCCATCGAGTAGAGGTCGTTGACGAGCGTGCTCGCGGTGCCCGCCATGGTGACGGCGCGGCGCACCCGCGGTTCGGCGTACTCGGCGGCGGACAGCGGGTGCCCGTCCATCACGTCGACGAGCGCGATGCAGGGCAGGAAGCTGTTGAAGCGGCGGTGGGCGAGGTACTCCCAGACCGCGGGCATCTTCCCCGTGCTGCGCCAGGAGCCTTCCTGCCCGTAGCCCACGAACAGCCCGCCGATCTCCTGGCGCACCCGGGCCAGCTGACCGGGGTCGGCGTACCGGGCGAGATGTTCGAAGCCGGACCGGAGGGCGGCGCGGACGGGGTCCGCGCGCAGGGCTTCGTCGAGCTCCGAGGCGTAGGGCTCGGGAAGGTGGGCGGGGTCGACGGCCGCGAGGGCGTTCCCGAGGTGGGCGCCTAGGTGGGCCGGGGACGAGCCCATGGTCTCGTCGTCGCAGTAGTAGTCGTCCGTGGCCCATTCGGCGAGCGCGCACCGGGCGGCCGCCAGCAGCCGGTCCGGGTCGTCGGTCTGGGGGTGGACAAGCATCGTCATGCGCCCGAGGTTCGTGCTCCGGACGCGGTCGAGCCGGTCCGGGTAGATGCCGATCTCCTCGGCCCAGGCGATGAGCCGGTCGTTGACCTCCTCGCCGAGGGCCCGGTCGTCGCGGAGCGGCGGCGGGCAGTACAGCTCGGGGACGAGGGCGCTGGAGGTGCCGGAGGCGCCTGTGGCCGTTCCGGCGGCGGGCCGGGAGGCCGGGATCCGGAGGCCGGAGGTGCCGAGGCCGGTCGGCCCGGTGGGGACGGCCCGGACCGCCTCCGGCGCGTGCCGCCGGGCGGCGCCGTGTGCGGCGCGCGCGCCGGGTACGAGGGGGGCCGCCCCGCTCCGGTGGGACAGCAGTGTGGCCACCAGCCTCGCCACGTCGTGGGTGGCCGAGGGTGCGGACATGCGGGACAGCAGCGACACCGGTTCTCTCCGTTCCTCTCCGTTCTCGGGTGCGGCGGTGTCAGGAGGGCGCGCCGGCGATCTGGACGTTCTCGAGCACGCCGAGGGCGTCGGGCACGAGCACGGCGGCGGAGTAGTAGGTGCTGACCAGGTAGGAGATGACGGCCTGGTCGTTGATGCCCATGAAGCGGACGTTCAGGCCGGGCTCGTACTCGTCGGGGATGCCGGTCTGCCACAGGCCGACCACGCCTCCCGCCGACTCGCCGGTGCGCATGGCGAGGATCGAGGAGGTGCCCTCGTCCGAGACGGGGATCTTGCCGCAGGGCAGGATCGGGACGCCGCGCCAGGCGGGGATGCTGTGGCCGTTGACGTCGGCGGTGTCGAAGGCGAGCCCGCGCTTGTTGCACTCGCGGCCGAAGGCGGCGATGGCCTTCGGGTGCGCGAGGAAGAACTTCGTCTGGCGGCGCATGCTCAGCAGCTCGTCCATGTCGTCCGGGGTGGGCGGGCCGGAGTGGGTCTGGACGCGCTGGCTGTAGTCGACGTTGTGCAGCAGGCCGAACTCGCGGTTGTTGACGAGCTCGTGCTCCTGGCGTTCGTGCAGGGCCTCGATGGTCAGGCGCAGTTGCTGCTCGACCTGGTTCATGGGGTCGTTGTAGAGGTCGGCGACCCTGCTGTGGACCCGCAGGACGGTCTGGGCGACGCTCAGCTCGTACTCGCGCGGTTCGAGCTCGTAGTCCACGAAGGTGCCCGGCAGGACGGGTTCGCCCGTGTGCCCGGCGGCGAGGGCGATGTCGGCCTCGCCGCGCTTGTTGCGGGGGCGGTCGCCCTCCTCCTGGCGCCGCTGGACGTGGGAGCGCAGCGACTCGCTGCGGCCGGCCACCTCCTCGTACGCCGCGCGCGGCAGGGCGAGCACCGTGCACGCGGTCAGGGCGCGGGCCGTGAAGTCCCAGCCGCCGGGCTCGGGGGCCACCGTCCGCCCGCCGAAGAAGGCGCCGTCGGCCAGCACGCCCCGGCGGGTGTCCTCGCCGTAGTGGCCGGTGCCGAGCTTCTCCACCTTGCCGTGCGCGATCAGGTAGACGTGGTCGGTGGGGCGGCCGGTCTCCGCGATGACCTGGCCGGGCTCGTACTCCCGCTGCTCGAAGCGGTCGGCGAGGGCGCGCAGGACGCCCATGTCGGCGAAGCCGCGCAGCAGGGGCAGCTCGCCGAGCTCGGCGGGGACGACCCTGACGCTCGCGCCTTCCTGGACGAAGGTGACCCGGCCGTCCCCGACCTCGTACACGAGCCGCCGGTTGACCCGGTAGGTGCCGCCGCTGACCTGGAGCCAGGGCAGCATGCGGATCAGCCAGCGCGAGCTGACGCCCTGCATCTGCGGCATGGACTTGGTGGTGGTCGCGAGGTTCCGCGCTGCCGCGATGCCCAGGCTGAGCTGTGCCTGGGCTCCGGTGTACTCCTGCTGCTCCGGCTGGTCCGGCAGCGCTGCGGTCGACATCCCCAGGTCCTTCCGTCTCGGGGCCCGTAACGGGCTGCGGAGCGCTGGTTCCCACCTCGGTGACCTGCGGTGACGGCGCTCCGGCGGGGAGTGAATCAGGCCGGGGCGGCGGCGGTCGAAAGCGGGCGGCCGGGTGGGACGCATTCACGCCACTTGCACATCGAAGAACCCTGTGGCCCCATGCGTCACTCCGGTCGGTGTGTCAAGGGCCTTTCGGGGGCGAATTGTTGGACCGTGCGGGCCCGGTGGTTCACCTCCGGCGACAGGGCCGGCGGGTCCGGGCCGACGACGCGGAGGTCGTGCGGGGACTGGGGTGCGCGGTGTCCGAGGATGACGAGATCTCGTCGTTCGGCGGCGGGACGACCATGACCGGGCAGTCGCAGTGCCGCAGGCAGTAGCGGCTGACCGAGCCCTTCAGCAGGCGGTGCAGCGCTCCGTGCCCGCCGCTGCCCACGACGAGGACGTCCCCGTCCTCGCCGGACGCCTGCACCAGCAGGGGCGCCGGCGGCCCGAGAGCCGTGGTGGGAGCGCACCGGACGTCGGCGGGCAGACCGCCGAGGGCACGCTCGCAGGAGTCGACGAGCCGCCGGTACGCCGTGTGGTCGAGCTCCCGGGCCGTGCGGGGGTCCGGCGGCCAGAGCAGGTCGATGTAGTCGCCCATGGGGGACGAGTAGACGAGGACCGGACGGAGTGTGGCGTGGTGGCGCCGGGCCTCCTCCGCCGCCTTCCGCAGGGCGGCGAGGCTGCCGGCCGATCCGTCGACCCCGACGACGACGCGGCGTACGGTGCGGTTCATTTCTCCTCCGTTCCCCCACCCCGGATCCGTGCCGTCCACGCTACGGACGCCGCGCGGGGCGCGGCATCGGCCGATCGGCCCACGAGGCGGAGGCACTCTCCCCGGCCGCGACCACCAGCACCGGGCAGGCCGCGTGCCGGAGGCAGTGGCGGCGTGCCGAGCCGTACCGGAGCCGGTGCAGCGGGCCGTGCCCGCCGGTGCCCATGACCAGCAGGTCGGTGTCGTGCCGGGCGCAGGCGACCAGCGCCGGGCCGGCGTCCGCCCGTACGACCACGGGGACGACCCTCGGCCGGTGGCCGGCCTCGCGCAGCGTCCTGCCGCAGGCCTCCTCCAGCCGTTCCCTGGCCCGGCGCTCCCAGATGTGCCGGACATCCTCGGGGGCGGGGTTCGCGGCGTCGAGGGCCTCACCGCCCGGGGGGTGCCAGGCCAGTACCGGGCACAGCTCGGCACGGTGGCGGACCGCCTCCCGCACGGCCACTTCCAGGGCCGCCCGGCTCCCTTCGGAGCCGTCCACTCCGACGACCACGCGCTTGACGAGCTGCGACATCCCTCTCACCGACTTCCCGTACCGAGTGCGTCACTCTCCACACTGGGCACGCCGGTGGGCGTGAGGCATCCACCGTTCGGCCGGTTCGCCGTTCCTGCCCCGCGGGCCGTCCGTGGCCGGTCGCGCAGTTCCCCGCGCCCCTTCGGGGCGCGGCCGGCGCCTGTGTCAGCCGCGGGTCGTCGCTCGGCGGCGCGTCACTCGACGACGAGCTCGACCGGGATGTTGCCGCGGGTCGCGTTGGAGTAGGGGCAGACCTGGTGGGCCTGCTCGACCAGCTTGCGGCCCGTCGCGGCGTCGACCGCGTCCGGCAGCTCCACGCGCAGCGTGACCGCCAGCGCGAAGCCCTCGCCCTCCTTGCCGATACCGACCTCGGCGGTCACCGCCGCGTCGCCGAGGTCGACCTTCGCCTGCCGGCCGACCAGGCCGAGGGCGCTGGCGAAGCACGCCGCGTACCCGGCGGCGAACAGCTGCTCCGGGTTCGTGCCCGCGCCGTTGCCGCCGAGCTGCGCCGGGAGGGCCAGCTGGACGTCGAGGAGGCCGTCGGAGCTGACGGCGCGGCCCTCACGGCCGTGGGTGGCGGTGGCGACGGCGGTGTACAGGGCTTCCATGGGAACCATCCCTCTCGAAGATCGTGGCGGTGGCCGGTCCGGACCGCCTGACGACCATCACGGTAGTGCACGATTTAGTTGTGCGCAATTAAATGCCGTCGGGATACCCTGGGCCCATGACGAAGCCGCCGACCGCCCCGACGCACGGGGACGCGCCCCACGAGGACTACCTCCGCCTGGACCGGCAGCTCTGCTTCTCCCTGAACGCCGCCTCCCGCGCGTTCGGCGCCGTCTACCGCACGCTCCTCAAGGACCTCGGCCTCACCTACCCGCAGTACCTGGTCATGCTCGCCCTCTGGGAGCACGCCGAGCTGCCCGTGAAGAGGCTGGGCGAGCTCCTGCGCCTGGATTCCGGGACGCTCTCCCCGCTCCTCAAGCGCCTGGAGGCGGGCGGGCTCGTGCACCGCGAGCGCAGCGCGCAGGACGAACGATCCGTCCTCGTCCGCCTCACCCCGGCGGGTACGGCGCTGCGCGAGGAGGCGGCCCTCGTGCCGGTCCGGATCGCGGCGGCCACGGGCTTCACCGCCCAGGAGGCCGGGGAACTGCGGGCGCTCATCGAGAAATTGACGCTCGCGCTCGACGGCGCGGCCCTCGACGACGCGTCGCTCTGCGACTGACCCGCCGGCTTCACCGCCCCGTGCCCGTACCCGGCCGGAGCCGGGCACGGGGCGGCGCGGCTCACTCCCCCGAGGCGGTGCGCAGGGTGGCGAAGAGGCCCCGGGCGCGGGTGCCGTCCTGGAGCTGCCACCAGCCCTCGACATGACCGGCCGCGCCCTCGGGCGGGGTGCCCGGGCCGGGGCACAGGATCCGCTGCAGACGGAGCGCCGCACCATGGGGCGCGCCCGTCAGCTCGGTGGACTCCGCGCCGTCGGTGACGGAGGTGAAGGCCGCCGCCACCGGGCCCCGGCCCGCGAAGGAGCGGGCGATGTCGTGGTCGGGGGTGTCGCTGACGCTCTGGGCCTGGGCCTGGGACCGGCCCTCGATCAGGGCGAGGAGCTCGGTGGTGAGCACCGGGTCGTGGCAGCCGTCGTAGGCCCAGCGCTCGCCCAGCACGCCGTGGTCCATGGTCCCGACGAGGGCGTCCTCCGCCCCCTCCAGCGGGGCGCCCCGGTAGGCGAGCGGCACCAGGTAGGTGACCGGTTCCGGGCCCGCCGTGTCGGTCACCACCATGAACTCGATCCCGACCTCCCCGGCCGGGTCGTCCAGCCGGAATCCGCCGGCCCTGCTCAGCCGCGGCGCGCCCGTTCCGGGGCGGTACCACGGCCGGGAGGGCAGCCAGGAGGTGAGGAGCTCGTCCTTGGTGGGGGTGAGGGTGGTGCGGTGGATGACGGCCATGCCCCTGGATTCTCTTTCGTCGAGCGATATATGAATCTTCATCATCTCCCTTCGAACAGCCGACCGCCAGGGAAGTCCCCGTCAGGAAACCCCGGTCAGGAAACCTTCGTCAGACGCAGCGCGAGGAAGGCCAGCCCGGCCGAGAGGGCCATGCCCGCGAACATGGGCAGCGCGGTCCGGTCGCCGCCGAGGCCGACGAGCGGCGCCGCGACGGCGCTCAGGACGCTCTGGACGGTGCCCAGGAGGGCGGAGCCCGTGCCGGCGGCGTGCGGAACGCGTTCCAGGGCGAGCGCGGTCGCCGTGATGCCGACCATGCTGATGCCGGTGAAGACGAGGTACACCAGTGCCAGCACCGCCGGCACGCTCAGCGAACCGGCCAGGGCGAGCACGCACAGCGCCGCGGAACCCACCAGCATCGCCCACAGCCCTCCGTACAGCAGCGACGTGGAGGGGAAACGGCCGAGCAGCCTGGTGACGACGAGGCCGGCCACGATGCTCAGGGCGCCGACGGACGCGAACGCCGCGGAAGTCTCCCCCACACCGAGTCCGAGGAGGTTCTGGAAGAGGAACGAGGCGCCGCCCAGATAGCAGAACAGCACGGCCAGGGCCATGCCGAAGCACAGCGTGTAGCCCACGTAGGGGCGGTCGCCCAGGACGTCCCGGACGGACCGCAGCGTCGCCCGGGCACCGCCGGTCCGGCGCCGCTCGCGCGGCAGGCTCTCGGGCACCGCGACGGCCGCGCCCACCAGGGCCAGGAGCGTGGTCGCGGCCAGCACCCAGAACACGGCACGCCAGCCTGCGGCCTCGATCACGACGCCGCCCACCACGGGAGCGACGGCCGGTGCGACCGCGAGCAGGGACATCAGGACGCCGAGCAGTCTCGCCGCCTTCTCCCCCGAGGCGACATCGGAGATGACGGCACGGCCGACGACCACCCCTGCGGCACCGCAGAAGCCCTGGAGGAAGCGCAGCACCACCAGCCAGCCCAGCGACGGGGCGATCGCGCACGACGCGGTGGCCATGACACAGGCGGCGGTGCCCACCAGGATCGGCGCACGCCGGCCGAACCGGTCCGAGAGCGGGCCGAGGACCAGCTGCCCCGCGCCCATGCCGATCAGGAAGGCGGTGAGCGTGAGCTGCACGCCGGAGGCGTCGGTGCCCAGGTCGCCCGTCATCTGCGGAAAGGCGGGCAGATACATGTCCGTGGCCAGGGGCGTCACGAACGCGAGCAGCACGAGGGCCGCCGTCATCACCAACACGAGAAAAGAACTCCCAACAGAACGTGCGCGAAGGGCGACGAACATCGGCGGCGCATGGCCCCTGATGCCGCAGGGGCCGGTGTGCCTTCTGATGCGATGTCGCCCGGCACGACCGTAGGAAGAACAGCGCGGTCCCCGCTTCGGCCCCGGGTACCGGATGGCGGCCTCCGCTGGTCCTACGGCCGCCCGCCCGGGCACTACACCCCGGGGCCTAGTCGTCGACCGGAAGGCCCTGCGGCTCCTTGACGCGCTTCATGATGATCTGCGAGTTGACCTCGGTGATGCCCGACAGCGTGGTGAGGCGCTCGATCCACAGCCGCTCGTAGGCGGTGATGTCGGCGACCGCGATGCGCAGCAGACAGCCCGGGCTGCCGAAGAGGCGGTACGCCTCGATCACGTCGGGGATGTCCTGGAGCGCGGCCTCGAACTCCTCGACCGCCTCCCGGTCGCGCTTGACCTCGATGGAGACGAGCACCTCGAAGCCGCGCCCGACGGCCTCCGGGTTGATGATCGCCCGGTAGCCCTGGATGACTCCGTCCTGTTCCAGCTGGCGGACGCGGCGCATGCAGGGGGACGAGGTGAGGCCCACGCGCTGGGCGAGATCCTGGATGGTCAGCCGGCCGTCCTTCTGGAGCTCGCGCAAGATATTCCTGTCGATCTGATCCATTGCGCGATTATCCACCACGCTATGCGCGTCACCGCGCCTGACATGGCAAACCGATTGCGCCGGATTCGTCATATCGTTGCCGGGCCAGAACCGGCGTGCGCCCCCGGCGCGCGCAGCGGTGACGAACTACGAGCAGAAGTGAGCCGACGTGGGACAGGTCGTCGTCATCAGCACCGGCGGAACGATCGCCAGCCGCTGGCAGGGGTCGGGCTTCGCCGCCGACGCCAAGGGCGGGGACGTCCTCGCGACGGCCACCGTGCCGGACGGTGTGACCGTGCGGGTCGTGGACCTGATGAGCGTCAACAGCGCCCGGCTGACCACCGCCGACCAGCTCGCGCTCCTGCGCACGGTGCACGAGGTGCTGGCCGACCCCGACGTGGCCGGCATCGTCGTCACCCATGGCACGGACACCCTGGAGGAGTCCGCCTTCTTCGTGGACCTCCACCACACCGACCCCCGCCCGGTGGTCTTCACCGGCGCCCAGCTGCCGCTGGAGGACCCCGACGGCGACGGGCCGCGCAATCTCCACGACGCCCTGCTGACCGCCGCCTCGGTCCGTGACCTCGGTGTGCTCGTCGTCTTCGACGGCCAGGTGCACGCCGCGCGCGGCACGATCAAGGTCCAGACCCTGGCCGCCGCCGCCTTCGCCGACCCGTCCGGGAGCCGGATCGCCGATGTGGGCCCGAGCGGCGTCGTCGTCCACCGGCGGCCCGAGCGGCCGGAGCCCCTCCCGCTGCCGGTGACGGACGGGTCGCTGCCCCGGGTCGACGTCGTCATGCACCACTGCGACGCGGACACGCTCCTCTTCGACGCCGCCATCGGCGCGGGCGCCCAGGGCGTCGTCCTGGTCGCGACCGGCGCGGGCAACGCCACCCCCGAGATCGCCGCCGCCGTCGCCGGCGCGGCCTCGCGCGGGGTGCTCGTCGCCGTGACCACGCGCGTGCCCAGCGGCTCCGTCGCCGAGATCTACACCCACGGCGGCGCCGTGGACCTCGTCGCCGGCGGAGCCGTGCTCACCGGCACCCTGCGCGCCGGCCAGGCCCGCATAGCCGTCCTCGCCGCGACGCTCGCCACCCCCGACCCGGCCGGGCGCGACCGGGCCCTGCGCCAGGCCCTCGGCGCCCCCGCGCCGGCCGCCGAGGCGCACACGGCGCCGTACGCGACCGCCTGACCGCCCCCACGCCACCGTCTCTCCCCCTCCGTCTCCCC
>NZ_JAILXP010000710.1 GCF_020740895.1 Streptomyces sp. UNOB3_S3
GGTGGGGGAGGGAGTCGGCGGCGGGCGTCCGCGGCGGCTCGGGCGCGGCACCCGGTCTGATGATCGTGAACTGTCCGCTCACGGTCAGCAGCAGCTCGTCGCGCGAGACCCAGCGCGGCGGCACGGGCTCCACGTCGCCGTCGACCGGGACGACCGCCCCGTCCACGACGAGCACGCAGGACGCGGTGGGCGCGGGCGTCGTCCGCAGATAGGCCAGCCGCCCGGCGGGCGAGACGGCCGGCGTCATGATCTGCGCGCCTGCCGCGCTCTCGGTGTGCTCGACGCGCACGGCCCCCCGCCCGTCGGCCGCCACGGACGCGACCGTACGGGCCTGGAGGGCGCCCCCGGTCACCTGCCCCCGGACGAACAGCAGCCGCTTGCCGTCCGGCGACCAGACGGGGTCGAAGTCCTCCCAGGCCCCGTCCTGCCCGGGCCCCTCCTGCCCGTCCGTCCCGGTGATCCGCGTCAGCGCCCCCGTCTGGACATCGACCACCCACACCCGGTAGGGGCTGCCCGTCACGGGGTCGCCCTCGCGCTCAGACGCGAACGCGATCCGCGTCCCGTCCGGCGACCAGGCCGGCCCCCGGTCGTCCCACGGCCCGTCCGTCAGCTGCCGCAGCCCGGAGCCGTCCGGCCGCAGCGTCCAGATATGGAAGCCGCCGCCCCGGTAGGCGCAGACGGCCAGCAGCCGCCCGTCCGGCGCGTACGTGGGCCGCGTCGGCTCCAGATCGGCCGGGGTGATCGCGACGGCCTCCCCGCCCTCGCGCGGCACGGACCACAGCACGTTCTGCACCTCGACGACCAGCCGCCCACCGCCGGGGGCGAGCGACCCCGCCCCATTGGTGGCGGCCGTGAACGACAGCGCGCCGCCCCCGCTACGTGGGGCCGCCACCGCTTCTATCGCGTCCACGGGCAGCGCGACGGCCGCACCGGCCACGGCGGCGGTACCGGCCGCCGCCTGAAGAAAACCGCGTCGGGAGAGGGTGGTGTCCAACTGTCCTCCTGGGTCGGGGGAGTTGCACGGGGCGGCAGCCCCCATGGCGGAAGCCGATGGTTGCACGCTCCACAGGCCATGGGTCAACACCCTGGGACGATCACGATCGCCCGGCAGAGCCGTTTCCCGGGGTGCCCACGCACCACCCCCC
>NZ_JAILXP010000711.1 GCF_020740895.1 Streptomyces sp. UNOB3_S3
GCCGCCCCCGCCGGAACCGTCCTGCGCCACACCGCCGGACTCCCCGCCGGCTCCCTCGCCCGGCTCACGGCCGCCGCCGACACGGTGAAGGCCACCTGGGCCGAACTGCTCGTCGCCGCCACCGCCGGCTATCTCCACCGTGTCACCGGCGCCGAGGACATCGTGCTCGGCCTGCCGCTGAAGAGCCGCACCAACAAGACCGCCCTGCGCACGCCCGCCATGATGGTCAACGTCATGCCGCTGCGCGTCACCGTCCGCCCCCAGGACACCGGCGCCGGATTCCTCCGCCACGTCGTCATGGAGATGCGCGCCGCCAACCGCCACCAGCGCTACCGCCAGGAGGATCTGCGCCGCGACCTCGGGCTCCCGCCGGAACAGCCGCTGTTCGGGGCGATGGTCAACATCAAGCCCTTCGAGAACGAGGACCTGGACTTCGCCGGCCTGCCCGGCGTGCTGCGCAACCTCGCCGCCGGTCCCGTCGACGACCTGGCCATCGGCGCCACCCCGGGCCCCGACGGCGCCCTGCGCCTCGGCCTGGACGCCAACCCCGCACGCTACGACGCCGGCTCCCTCGCCACGCACGAGCACGGACTGCGCCGCTACCTCGACGCCCTCACCGACCTGCTGCTGGAGGACGCCCAGCGACCCGTCGGCACCATCGATCTCCTCGACGCCGAGGAGATCCACCGGGCCACCGCCGGCCGCGCCGAGGCACCCGTGGACCGCACCCTGCCCGAGCTGTTCGCCGACCAGGCCGCCCGCACCCCCGGGGCGATCGCCGTCCGCGCCGGCGCCACCGCCCTCACCTTCGCCGAACTGGACACGGCCGCCAACCGCCTGGCCCACGAACTGACCGACGCGGGCGTCCGCCCAGGCACCGCCGTGGCCCTCGCCCTGCCCCGCAGCGCGGAGACCGTCGTCGCCCTGTTCGCCGTCCTCAAGGCGGGCGGCGTCTGCCAGCCCCTCGACCTCGGCCACCCCGCGCAGCGCCTCACCGCCGTCCTCGACGACACCCGCCCCGGCTGCCTCGTCGGCACCGCCGAGGCCGTGCGCGGCCTGCCCGGGCACACCGTCCCCGTGCTCCTCCTCGACGACGAGGCCACCCGCGCCCGGAT
>NZ_JAILXP010000712.1 GCF_020740895.1 Streptomyces sp. UNOB3_S3
GTACCCCGCCGATGCCCGCCGCACCCACACCCTGGCCGCGATCCGCGCCGCCCACCCCGGTCTGCCGCCGGCCTCCCGCACCGGCGAACGGGTGACCGTCGCCGGGCGCGTCCTCCTCGTCCGCGACCACGGCGGCGTCGCGTTCGCCGTGCTCCGCGACTGGTCCGGCGACCTCCAGCTGACCTTCACCCGGGACGGCTCCGGCGAGGAGCTGCTGCGCCGCTTCACCCGCCACGTCGACCTCGGCGACCATCTGGAGGCCGAGGGCGAGGTGGGTACCACCGACCGGGGCGAGCTGACGGTCTTCGTCACCCGGGCCCGCCTCATCGCCAAGTGCCTGCGCCCCCTGCCCGACAAGCGGCGCGGCCTCGCCGACCCCGAGGCCCGGGTCCGGATGCGCTATGTGGACCTCGCGGTCAGCCCGGTCGCCCGCCGGACCGTACGGGCCCGCAGCGCGGCCGTCCAGGCACTGCGTCAGGGCCTCCTCGACCGGGGCTTCCTGGAGGTGGAGACCCCGATGCTCCAGCAGGTCCACGGCGGCGCCAACGCCCGCCCCTTCACCACCCACATCAACGCCTACGACCTCGACCTGTACCTGCGCATCGCCCCCGAGCTGTACCTCAAACGGCTGTGCGTCGGCGGCATGGAGAAGGTCTTCGAACTGGGCCGCACCTTCCGCAACGAGGGCGTCTCCTACAAGCACAACCCCGAGTTCACGATGCTGGAGGCCTACCAGACGTTCGCCGACTACGACGTGATGCTCGACCTGACCCGTGAGCTGATCCAGGAGGCCGCCACGGCCGCCCACGGCTCCCCGGTGGCGATCCGGCCGGACGAGCACGGCAGGCCCGTCCGGCACGACATCTCGGGGCCGTGGCCCGTGAAGACCGTCTACGGCGCGCTCTCCGAGGCCCTGGGCGAGGAGATCGGCGCGGACACGCCCGTCGAGGCGCTGCGCACGCGCTGCGACGCGGCGGGCGTGCCGCACCGGCCGGAGTGCGGACGCGGCGACCTCGTGCTGGAGCTGTACGAACGGCTCGTCGAGGAGCGCACCACCCTCCCGGTCTTCTACAAGGACTTCCCCACCGACGTCTCCCCCCTGACC
>NZ_JAILXP010000713.1 GCF_020740895.1 Streptomyces sp. UNOB3_S3
CATCGCGGCGGAAGCCGCCACGGTCATCGTCACGACGGAAGGGCGGGCGGTCGTCGCGACGCTCATCGCGGCGGAAGCCGCCGCGGTCGTCATCACGACGGGGGCCACGGTCATCGCGGCGGTCGTCACGGCGGAAGCCGCCGCGGTCGTCGTCGCGGCGGGGGCCACGGTCGTCACGACGCTCGTCACGACGGAAGCCACCACGGTCGTCATCACGGCGGCCGAAGCCGCCGCCGGGACGGCCACCGCGGTCGTCGCGGCGGAAGGGCGGGCGGTCGTCACGACGCTCGTCACGACGGAAGCCACCGCGCTCGTCATCACGACGGGGACCGCGGTCGTCACGACGGTCGTCACGGCGGAAGCCGCCGCGGTCGTCGTCGCGGCGGGGGCCACGGTCGTCACGACGCTCGTCACGACGGAAACCGCCACGGTCATCGTCACGACGGGGACCACGGTCGTCACGACGGTCGTCACGGCGGAAGCCGCCGCCGGCGCGGTCGTCGCGACGGCCGAAACCGCCGCCACGCGGGCCGCGGGGGCCCCCACCGCGACGCGGCTCGCCGCCAGAGCGGCCGTCGGGAGAGTTGGTGGACATCGACGTGACTCCTGTCTTCGGGTACCGCAGTCATTCTCACGCACCCTGATGACAGGCGCGCTTCGGGGAAAAACAAAAAGGACCCCTGGTCCCAGCGTGAACGCTGGGACCAGGGGTCCTTGAAAGATTGTTCGGCGGCGTCCTACTCTCCCACAGGGTCCCCCCTGCAGTACCATCGGCGCTGAAAGGCTTAGCTTCCGGGTTCGGAATGTAACCGGGCGTTTCCCTAACGCTATGACCACCGAAACCCTATCGGGTTCTAGCGAACAAGCACACTCTTTAATTAACAGTGAAACTTGGTTCAACCGGTGCGACTGTTCGCAACCCGGGAACCACACAGTGGACGCGAGCAACTGAGGACAAGCCCTCGGCCTATTAGTACCAGTCAGCTCCAACCGTTACCGGTCTTCCACACCTGGCCTATCAACCCAGTCGTCTACTGGGAGCCTTACCCCATCAAG
>NZ_JAILXP010000714.1 GCF_020740895.1 Streptomyces sp. UNOB3_S3
GGCGAAGCTGAGAACTTAAGCGCCAGTAAACGGCGGTGGTAACTATAACCATCCTAAGGTAGCGAAATTCCTTGTCGGGTAAGTTCCGACCTGCACGAATGGCGTAACGACTTCTCGACTGTCTCAACCATAGGCCCGGTGAAATTGCACTACGAGTAAAGATGCTCGTTTCGCGCAGCAGGACGGAAAGACCCCGGGACCTTTACTATAGCTTGATATTGGTGTTCGGTTCGGCTTGTGTAGGATAGGTGGGAGACTTTGAAACCGTGGCGCCAGCCATGGTGGAGTCGTCGTTGAAATACCACTCTGGTCGTGCTGGATGTCTAACCTGGGTCCGTGATCCGGATCAGGGACAGTGTCTGGTGGGTAGTTTAACTGGGGCGGTTGCCTCCTAAAGGGTAACGGAGGCGCCCAAAGGTTCCCTCAGCCTGGTTGGCAATCAGGTGTTGAGTGTAAGTGCACAAGGGAGCTTGACTGTGAGACCGACGGGTCGAGCAGGGACGAAAGTCGGGACTAGTGATCCGGCGGTGGCTTGTGGAAGCGCCGTCGCTCAACGGATAAAAGGTACCCCGGGGATAACAGGCTGATCTTCCCCAAGAGTCCATATCGACGGGATGGTTTGGCACCTCGATGTCGGCTCGTCGCATCCTGGGGCTGGAGTCGGTCCCAAGGGTTGGGCTGTTCGCCCATTAAAGCGGTACGCGAGCTGGGTTTAGAACGTCGTGAGACAGTTCGGTCCCTATCCGCTGTGCGCGTAGGAGTCTTGAGAAGGGCTGTCCCTAGTACGAGAGGACCGGGACGGACGAACCTCTGGTGTGCCAGTTGTCCTGCCAAGGGCATGGCTGGTTGGCTACGTTCGGGAGGGATAACCGCTGAAAGCATCTAAGCGGGAAGCCTGCTTCGAGATGAGGACTCCCACCCACTTGATGGGGTAAGGCTCCCAGTAGACGACTGGGTTGATAGGCCAGGTGTGGAAGACCGGTAACGGTTGGAGCTGACTGGTACTAATAGGCCGAGGGCTTGTCCTCAGTTGCTCGCGTCCACTGTGT
>NZ_JAILXP010000715.1 GCF_020740895.1 Streptomyces sp. UNOB3_S3
GGGAGGGGATCGCGCCGGGGAGGGCGAGGGCGGTGAGGCGGCGGCGTTTGAAGTAGCGCCAGGTGCGGGGGTTTAGCTGGGTGGACAGGTAGCGTTCTGCCGCCGGGCGGAGGTTCGGGTAGATCTGGGGTTGCATCGCGTAGCCGACTGCGGCGAGGAGGTCGCTGAGGTCTTCGGGTGCGGGTGGGGCCGACGCCGCGGCGTCGGCTTCCAGATCAGGCAACAGCGCGTCGACGATCGTCACCGGCACGCGGTTGCTGTTCTGGTACGGCGCGAGGCGCTCCAGCAGCAGGTCCGTGCCGGCGCGGGCGACGGGCAGGCCGTGGAAGGTACGGGCGGTGAGCAGCGCGGTCGAGAAGCAGGCGACGACCAGCGCCGGCCGCAGCCGCTGGTAGACCACCTCGGCCAGCACGGGCACGTCCACGACCGTCAGCCGGGCGTCGAGCCGGGCGGCCTCCTCCTCCAGCATCCGCGACCAGCGGGCCGGTGCCGAGGGGTGCGGTTTGAAGAGCACGTCGCGGTGGCCGCGCCGGACCGCGCCGCGCAGCATCCGCACGTGCAGCCGCTCCTCCTCCTCGGGGGAGAGGATGTCCAGCGCCGACAGGTACTGCCCGAGGAGCAGCGCCGCGCCCTCGGGGGCCTCCGGCAGGCCGGGGCAGCTCTCGGAGAGCTCGGCCAGCACCTTGGCGAAGGCCTCGGTGGGCACGGTCTCCGCCTCGACCCCGAACTCCGTGAGCAGCAGCGGCTTCAGCCCGGGCACGAGGTCCAGGTGGAGCAGGCGCCGCACGCGCGTGCCGATCAGCGGATCGAGCTTGCTGCGCGTGGGCCCGTAGCTCATCAGCCCGTCGGCGTAGACGTCCAGGGGCGCGTCGGGGAAGACCTGGGCGAGGGCGAGGGCCGGGTTGACCTGGATGGATTCCAGGACGATCGCCACGTCGTCCGTGCCGAGCCCCCACAGCAGCCGCAGGTACCGCTCCCACAGGGGGGCGTCGTCGGGGCGCGGGGACCAGCCGGCGGGGTGGAAG
>NZ_JAILXP010000716.1 GCF_020740895.1 Streptomyces sp. UNOB3_S3
CTCCCGCAGCGCCCCGCACACCTCCCCCACCGTGGCCCGGGCCCGCAGGGCCTCCCGCATCGGGGGCAGAACGTTCTCCGTCTCGCCCTCCGCCGCCCGCCGCAGCGCGTCCAGGCCGCGGGTGACCGCGCCGCCGTCGCGGTCCGCCCGGAGCCTCGCCAGGCGCTCGCGCTGGCGTGTCTCGATCCCCGGGTCGACGCGCAGCGGCTCGTACGGCTCCTCCTCCTCGACGCGGAAGCGGTTGACGCCCACGACGACGCGGTCGCCCGCCTCTGTCTCACGGGCGACGCGATAGGCGTTGCGCTCGATCTCGCCCTTCTGGAAGCCCCGCTCGATGGCGGCGACGGCGCCGCCCATGCCCTCGACCTCGTCCATCAGCTCCAGGGCGGCGAACTCCAGCTCGTCCGTCATCGACTCGATCGCGTAGGAGCCCGCGAAGGGGTCGACCGTGGCGGTGACGTCCGTCTCGTGGGCGAGCACCTGCTGGGTGCGCAGGGCGAGCCGGGCCGCCTTCTCGCTGGGCAGGGCGATGGCCTCGTCGTAGGAGTTGGTGTGCAGCGACTGGGTGCCGCCGAGCACGGCGGCCAGGCCCTGGACGGCGACGCGGACGAGGTTGACCTCGGGCTGCTGCGCGGTGAGCTGGACCCCGGCGGTCTGGGTGTGGAAGCGCAGCATCTGTGATTTGGGGTTCTTCGCCCCGAATTCGTCCCGCATCAGCCGGGCCCAGATCCTCCGGGCCGCCCGGAACTTGGCGACCTCCTCCAGCAGCGTCGTCCGGGCGACGAAGAAGAAGGAGATCCGGGGGGCGAAGTCGTCGACGTCCATCCCGGCGGCGATGGCCGTGCGGACGTACTGGACGGCGTCGGCGAGGGTGAAGGCGACCTCCTGCACGGGCGAGGCACCGGCCTCGGCGATGTGGTAGCCGGAGACGGAGATGGTGTTCCAGCGGGGGAGCTCGGTCCGGCAGTAGCGGAAGATGTCGGCGGTCAGGCGGAGGGAGGGCTGGGGCG
>NZ_JAILXP010000717.1 GCF_020740895.1 Streptomyces sp. UNOB3_S3
CGTTGACTTTTGGCACGCTGTTGAGTTCTCAAGGAACGGACGCTTCCTTTGTACTCACCCTTTCGGGCTTTCCTCCGGGCTTCCCTTCGGTGTTTCCAACCTTACCAGATCCGTTTTCCGTTCCGTTTCCGCTTCTTAGTCAAAGCGGTCGGTCCGAATTCCGTTTCCGGCGCCCTGTTGGACCGGGCTCACCGAGTTTATCAGAATCTTTCCGGCCGATTTACATCGGCTTTTCGGTTCCCGATAAGGAGTCGGAGTGGCTTCGCGTGAATCCGATGTATCCGATTCACCGACCGAAGCTCGACAGATACTAACCGTTGCGGGGGAACCAGTCCAGTTCGTCGCAACCGTTCGAATCTACCTCCCCACTCCTCCCGTGTCAACGGTCCTCGTGGGGCGAAGAGAACACTACCAGGTTCAGACCTGTGCCCATGACGACGGCGGGCTGTCCAGGTCCTCCAGCTCGATCCCGGGCGCCGAGAGGACCACGTCCCCGGCGAGGTGGACGGAGTGCTGCTCCCCCGTGTCCAGGTGACTGACCTGGTACTCGTCCACTTCGAGCGGGCCGTTGTCAGTGGCGTGTGCTGTCCTGTCGACCAGGGCCCACGACTGGTCGACCGTGAGGGGGGCGAGCACGGGGGGTGTGAAGGTCACGAGCCGGACGCGGACGGCGCCGGCGCCCGGCGAGAGGCGGAGCAGGCGGGAGACGGCCACGTAGAAGGCGGGGGAAGCGCCGCTGAAGGCATGGGCGCGGACATTGCCCTCCGTCGCGTGTTCGCCCGTCGGGTCGGTACGGACCCAGGTGACTCCGTCGATGGCGGCACCGCGCACCTGCCAGTCGGAGCTCTGGAGCTGGAGGCGGATGGGACGACCGAGGTCGTCGATGGCGAGGTCGACCGAGCCGGTGGGGGTGCCGGAGGGGTCGGTGAGCTGGGAGACGTAGCGCCAGCCCGAGGGGCCGGGGGCGCAGTGGAAACGCTCTTCACCGAGGGGGGAGTGATCGTGGT
>NZ_JAILXP010000718.1 GCF_020740895.1 Streptomyces sp. UNOB3_S3
GATGCAGCGCCGGCCCCCCGGCGCCCCCGGCCACCCCGGCGGCTACCGCGAGCTGTCCGGACGCGAGGTGGAGGTGCTGCGGCTGGTTGCGGAGGGCCAGTCCAACAAGGCCATCGGCGTCTCGATGGGGCTCTCGGCACTCACCGTCAAGAGCCACCTCGCCCGGATCGCCCGCAAGCTCGGCACCGGGGACCGGGCCGGAATGGTGGCCGTCGCGCTGCGCACCGGCATCATCCACTGAGCGCCCCCCGAAATCCCCGCAGCGCCCGTCGCCGGAACGTTCCGGCGACGGGCGCTTGCCATACACAGATACCCTTGACCAGTGACCGACGCCCAAGAGACCGCAGAAGACACGACACTGCGAACCACCGGGGGCGGCCCCCCGGACGACGTCGATTCGGCGCCGATCCCCCTGCTGGAGCCACGGGAAGGCATGCCCCCGGTCGTCGCCGACGCCGACGCCCTGGCCCGGGTCGTCGCGGCCTTCGCCGCGGGCACCGGGCCCGTCGCCGTGGACGCCGAGCGGGCCTCCGGCTACCGCTACGGCCAGCGCGCCTACCTCGTCCAGCTGCGCCGCGAGGGCGCCGGCACGGCGCTGATCGACCCGGTCGGCTGCCCCGACCTGTCCGCCCTGGGCGAGGCCATCGGCGACGCCGAGTGGGTACTGCACGCGGCCACCCAGGACCTGCCGTGCCTGCGCGAGATAGGGATGACCCCGTCCCGGCTCTTCGACACCGAGCTGGCGGGGCGGCTCGCCGGCTTCGCCCGGGTCGGGCTCGGCGCGATGGTCGAGAACGTCCTCGGGTACGCCCTGGAGAAGGGCCACTCCGCCGTCGACTGGTCCACCCGCCCGCTGCCCGAGCCCTGGCTGCGCTACGCCGCGCTGGACGTGGAGCTCCTGGTCGACCTCCGCGACGCGCTGGAGACGGAGCTGTCCCGGCAGGGGAAGCTGGAGTGGGCCCGCGAGGAGTTCGACGCCATCGCCTCCGCCCCGCC
>NZ_JAILXP010000719.1 GCF_020740895.1 Streptomyces sp. UNOB3_S3
GTGCCGGGGGAGGGCGGGTGCTGTTTGCGCCGCCGGTACGCGCGGGCCTGACAGCTCCGCGAGCAGTAGACGGCGGGGCGCCCGCGCTCGGCGGGCACGAGGCGCGTACCGCACATCCGGCACGCGGCCTGTTCCTTTTCGTCACGCATGCTTTTTATCGTAACGCCGAAAAGAGTGTGACGAAAAGCAGGAATGTGCTGGGGAATTGGCTCTTTACGACTTTCTCCGCTGATACGTTTGTAACGTATTCCGCACGCACAGGAGGAGAGGAAGCGTGAAGCACGACGTGTTGCAGATCATCGGGGCCTCGGTGATGGTGGTCTTCGCGCAAGGCATCTTCAGGCTGGTCATCCACCCCGACGACCGGGGTCTGCTCGGGTGGGTGCCGGGCGGCTTCGTCCCGGTCCTGCTCGCGCACGCCGCCCTCGTCGGCGTCGGTGTCGTACTCGCGGGCTGGGCCCACGCACAGGCGAAGGCCGCCGGCCGCCGTGAGTGAGGCGCGCGTCAGCCGGCGGGCGGCGGGCCTTCCAGGTGGTCGCTGATCCACTGCATGGGGGCCGCCATGTTCGCGCCGTAGGTGGCGCCGTTGTGCCTGCCGTCGGGTATTTCCCAGAGCTTGGTGTGGACGGGGCCCTTGCCATAGGAGCGCATGAAGTTCTTGACGCTCTTCATGGTGATGGCGTTCTCTCTCGTGCCGACCTGGAAGGAGAGGTAGACGTCCGGTCCCTTGGTGTCGATCAGGCGCTTGGCCAGCACCTCGGGGTTGTTCTCGGCCTTCTCCGTCTCGTGGCCGTTCCACAGCGGCGAGTCGGGCACGATATCCGGGCCGTTTGCTATGACGGCCTTGAACTTGTCCGGGTGCTTGAGCACGGCCTTCAGACCGGCGAAACCACCGGTGGAGGAGCCCATGAACGCCCAGCCGTCGCGCGACTTGAGGGTACGGAAGTTGGCGCGCATCAGGTCCGGGACGTCCTCGGTCAGCCAGGTGCCCA
>NZ_JAILXP010000072.1 GCF_020740895.1 Streptomyces sp. UNOB3_S3
GGCGCCCTCCCCGCCCGGACGGCCATGGCCGCGCTGCTGCGCCGCCTGGCGCTGGGCGCGCTCGGCTCCCTGGCGCGCTGACGGGCCCCGGCGCGGGCCGGGCGTGCGGGCCGGGCCCGCGGGCCGGTGAGATCACGCCGAACGGATCTGGACAGCCCCGGTGACCGGCCGGTAGCTTCCGCTGAGCAAGCGCTTATACAGCGCGCGCTGACGGACCAGCGAGCGCTGACACAGCCGAGCGGGGAGGCCGCTGTGCGACGCACTGTCTTCACCGAGGACCACGAGGCTTTCCGGCGGACGATCCGCGACGTCATCGCCGCCGAGGTGGTGCCGCACTACGACGAGTGGCGCGCGGCGGGGGCCGTCCCCCGCGAGTTCTACAAGAGGCTCGGCGAGCTCGGCGTCTTCGGCATCGAGGTCCCCGAGGAGTACGGCGGCGCGGGACAGCGCTCGTTCAAGTTCCAGGCCGTCGTCACCGAGGAGTGCGCGCGTGCGGGCGTCAGCTTCGGCGCCGCCGGCGCGCACACCGCCCTCTGCCTCCCCTACCTCCTCAGGTACGGCACCGAGGAGCAGAAGCGGCGCTGGCTGCCCGGCTTCGTCTCCGGCGAGCTGATGACCGCCATCGCCATGACCGAGCCCGGCACCGGCTCCGACCTCGCCGGCATGCGGACCACCGCCCGGCTCTCCGAGGACGGCACCCACTACGTCCTCAACGGCGCCAAGACCTTCATCACCGGCGGCGTCCAGGCCGACCGGGTGCTCGTCTGCGCCCGCACCGCCCCCGCCACGGCGGAGGACCGGCGCGGCGGCATCTCGATCCTCGTCGTGGACACCTCCTCCGAGGGCTACGCGGTCGGCCGTACGCTGGAGAAGCTCGGCCTGAAGGTCTCCGACACCGCCGAACTCTCCTTCACCGACGTCAAGGTGCCGGTTACGGACCTGCTCGGCGAGGAGGGCGCGGCCTTCGGTCACCTCACCCACAACCTCCCGCAGGAGCGGCTCGGCATCGCCGTCGGCGCGTACGCCCAGGCGGCCGCCGCGGTGGAGTTCGCCACGGCGTACGTCCGCGACCGCACGGTCTTCGGGAAGGCGGTGGCCTCGTTCCAGAACACCAAGTTCGTCCTGGCCGACTGCCGTTCCGAGGTGGACGCGATGCAGGCGGTCGTCGACCGGGCCCTGGAGGCACACGACGCGGGCGAGCTCACCGCCGCCGACGCCGCCTCCGCCAAGCTCTTCACCACCGAGCGGGCGGCCGTCGTCGTCGACAAGTGCCTCCAGCTCCACGGCGGTTACGGCTACATGATGGAGTACCCCATCGCCCGCCTGTACGCGGACACCCGCGTCACCCGCATCTACGGCGGCACGAGCGAGGTCATGCGCTCGATCATCGCCAAGTCGATGGGCCTGTAGGGCCCGCCGCGACAGCACGGACACCCGTTAAGGACCACCGGCACATGAACGCACCCCTCACCACCGAACCTCCCACCCCCCTCGACGAACTCCTCGGCCTGCTCGACCTGGAGCGGATCGAGGAGGACATCTTCCGCGGCACGACCACCCGGCCCGTCCTCGTGCCGCGCGTCTTCGGCGGCCAGGTCGCCGCCCAGGCGCTGGTCGCCGCGGGCCGCACGGTCCCGGCGGACCGGCACGCCCACTCCCTGCACTCCTACTTCCTGCGCCCCGGCGACCCGGCGGTGCCCATCGTCTACACCGTCGACCGCATCCGCGACGGGTACTCCTTCACCACCCGCCGCGTCGTCGCCGTCCAGCACGGACAGCCGATCTTCCACCTCTCCGCGTCCTTCCAGACGTACGAGGAGGGGCTCGAACACCAGGAGCCGATGCCGCCGGCGCCGGACCCGCTCACCCTCCCCACGGCCGCCGAGATGCTGCCGCACTACGCCCCCCACCTGGGCGGCCAGGACGTCGTCGAGCGCATCCTGGAGGCGCGCGGGGCGGTCGACCTGCGCTACGCGGAGGAGCCGACGTTCGCCCGCGTGGGAGAGCCGCGCGAACCCAAGTCGCAGGTTTGGTTCCGGACGAACGGCAAACTGGCGGACGACCCGCTGCTCCACATCTGCCTGGCCACGTACGTCTCCGACATGACGCTCCTGGACTCCGTGCTGCTCGCCCACGGGCGCGGCGGCTGGGCCGTCGGGGACGTCGTCGGCGCGAGCCTGGACCACGCGATGTGGTTCCACCGCCCGTTCCGCGCCGACGAGTGGCTCCTCTACGACCAGGAGAGCCCCACCTCCCAGGGCGGCCGGGGCCTGGCGAGAGGCCGCATCTTCACCCAGGACGGGCGGCTGGCGGTGTCGGTGATCCAGGAGGGGCTGATACGCGTTCCTCGCGCTCGATAGCGCAGGCCGCCCCGGCCGTGCGCTCGGCTGGGGGTCCGGGGGTCGTCCCCCGGGAAATGCGGCACCCAGGACGGGCGGCTGGCGGTGTCGGTGATCCAGGAGGGACTGATACGCGTCCCCCGCAGATGACCCGCCCTTTACCCTCATGAGGCGGATCGAACGGCGATCCACCGGGAGGGGACCTCATGCCACGGACGAACACACCCATGCCCAGTGTCCTACGGGCGCTTCTGATGGCCGTAGGCGTCACCGTCATCGGCCTCGGCACGGCGCTGGTGTTCGTCTGGCACGGCCGCATCGTCGACTTCGACGGCTCGTACCGGTGGGTGGTCGCCATCGCCCTGCGGGCCGGCGAAGCCGCCGCGCTCTACGGCGGCTCCTGGCTGGTCGTCCGCGGCTGGAACGGCGGGCCCCGGCCCCGGGCCTAGCCCGCGAGGCCGGCCGTCCCCAGCAGATAGGCCGTCATCGGCTCGTAGAAGCGCGGGTCGGCGACGTGGTCGTCCAGCGGCACCGCCACCTGGAGCGTGCCCTCCGCCTCGGCGAGGAACAGCGCCGGGTCGTTGCAGTCCGCGAAGCCCACGGCGTCGAGGCCCTGCTGCGCCGCGCAGCCCGCCCAGCCGTGGTCGGCGACGACCAGGTCCGGCAGCGGGCGGCCCGCCCGCCGCAGCCCGTCGAGGATCGCGGCCATGGGCGCGGGGGAGTGGGTGTGCCAGAGCGTCGCCCCGCGCTCGAAGACGGCCACGTCGGCGACCTGGTACACCGAGCCCTCGTCGGCGCGCAGCCCGCTGGGGATGGAGACGATCTCGCAGCCCGCCGCCCGCAGCGCGGCCGCCGTCGCGCGGTGCACGTCCAGCAGCCCGCCCGGGTGCCCGGTGGCGAACAGCACCCGCTGCCGCCCCTCCGCCGCCTTCCGCAGGAACGCGGCCATCCGCTCCAGCCCGGCCACGGTCAGCCGGGGGTCGATCGTGTCCTGGCCCGTCCGGTGCTCCAGGTCGTCGCTGACGCCGCAGCGCTCCGCCATGACCGCCAGCACGTCCTGCTCGTCCGTCCAGCGGTCGCCGAACTCCAGCCCGAACCAGTAGTGCCGGTCGCCCTGGGCGAGCCTGCGGTAGTGATCGAGGTTGTTCTCGCGTGGGGTGGCGACATTCCCCGCGATACGCGTACGGACGAGGTGATCGATCAGTTCGGCGGGGCTGGGTGGTATCGGCATGGGCTCATTCTCCCCCCGGGATGCGCGATGGACGCCGTGTCCATATGGAGAAGCCGGACCTTCAGTTCCGTACATGTGCGGAATCCGCCTCCCTGCCTACCCTCGGGTACGTCCAGACCGACCGCTCCGACGTTGACGCGACCGTGACCCGTCGGCGCTCCGTCCGTGATCCGAGAGGCCCCCAGCATGAGCACCCCCGCCCCCCGTGAACCGCGCGGACCCGTCGACTCCTCCCGCATCCCGCGCTACGCCGGCCCCGCCACCTTCGCCCGGCTCCCCCGCCTGGACGAGGTCGGCACCACCGACGTCGCCGTCGTCGGCGTGCCCTTCGACACCGGCGTCTCCTACCGTCCGGGTGCCCGCTTCGGCGGCAACGCCATCCGCGAGGCCTCGCGCCTGCTGCGCCCGTACAACCCGGCCCAGGACGCCTCGCCCTTCGCCCTCGCGCAGGTCGCGGACGCCGGTGACATCGCCGCGAACCCGTTCAACATCGACGAGGCCGTCGAGACCATCGAGGCCGCGGCCGACGACCTCCTGGGCACCGGCGCCCGCATGATGACCCTCGGCGGTGACCACACCATCGCGCTGCCGCTGCTGCGCTCGGTCGCCAAGAAGCACGGCCCCGTCGCCCTGCTGCACTTCGACGCCCACCTGGACACCTGGGACACCTACTTCGGCGCCGAGTACACCCACGGCACGCCGTTCCGCCGGGCCGTCGAGGAGGGCATCCTCGACACCTCCGCGCTCTCCCACGTCGGCACGCGCGGCCCGCTGTACGGCAAGAAGGACCTCACCGACGACGAGAAGATGGGCTTCGGCATCGTCACCTCGGCGGACGTCATGCGCCGCGGCGTCGACGAGATCGCCGACCAGCTGCGTCAGCGCGTCGGCGACCGCCCGCTGTACATCTCCATCGACATCGACGTCCTGGACCCGGCCCACGCGCCCGGCACCGGCACGCCGGAGGCGGGCGGCCTGACCTCCCGCGAGCTGCTGGAGATCATCCGCGGCCTGTCCTCCTGCAACCTCGTCTCCGCCGACCTGGTGGAGGTCGCCCCGGCGTACGACCACGCCGAGATCACCTCGGTCGCGGCGTCGCACGCGGCCTACGAGCTGACGACGATCATGTCGCGACAGATCGCCGCCGCCCGCGGCTGATCCTCCCGGGGCAGGGGCGGGGCCGGGGCGTAAAAACCGCGTAAGTCCCGGCCCCGGGCGCGACAAGGGCGCGTAAGGGCCCGGCCACGGTGCGTACCCGGACGGTTGGGTGAGGTGATCGTTCACCTCCCCGAACCATCGAAGGCCGCCCCCAGATGCTGTACCGCGCCCCCGGGCAAACCACCCGGCCCCGCCACCGCCGCGTCGGCGGCGGTCTCGTCGACCCCAAGCAGCTCGTCGCCTGTCTCCCGGACGCCGTCCGCAAGCTCCACCCCCGGGTGATGGTCCGCCACCCCGTGCTGTTCGTGGTCGAGGCCGGCTCCGTCCTCACCACGCTCTCCGCCGTCCTCGACCCGTCCGTCTTCACCTGGCTGATCAGCGTCTGGCTCTGGCTCACCGTCGTCTTCGCCAACCTCGCGGAGGCCGTCGCCGAGGGCCGGGGCAAGGCCCAGGCCGAGTCGCTGCGGCGCACCCGGAGCACCACCACGGCCCGGCGGCTGCGCACCTGGAAGGTGAGCATGGACCGCCGCGACTGGGCCGAGGAGCGGGTCCCGGCCGGTGAGCTGCGGCCCTACGACTTCGTGGTCGTCGAGGCCGGCGAGACCGTGCCCGGCGACGGCGAGGTCGTCGACGGCGTCGCGGCCGTGGACGAGTCGGCGATCACCGGCGAGTCCGCGCCGGTGATCCGCGAGGCGGGCGGCGACCGCGCCGGCGTCACCGGCGGCACCACGGTGCTCTCCGACCGGATCGTCGTGCGGATCACCTCCCGTGCCGGCAACACCTTCCTCGACCGCATGATCGCGCTGGTCGAGGGCACCAGCCGGCAGAAGACCCCCAACGAGCTGGCGCTCAACATCCTGCTCGCCTCGCTCACCGTGATCTTCATCCTGGCGGTGGTCTCGCTCCAGCCCATGGCGAGCTGGTCGGGCGCCCCGCAGAGCATCACCGTGCTCGTCGCCCTGCTGGTCACCCTGATCCCCACGACCATCGGCGCGCTGCTCTCCGCCATCGGCATCGCCGGCATGGACCGGCTCGTCCAGCGCAATGTCATCGCGCTCTCCGGCCGGGCCGTCGAGGCGGCGGGCGACGTCAGCACCCTGCTGCTGGACAAGACCGGCACCATCACCCACGGCAACCGGCAGGCCGCCGCCTTCGTCCCCGTCAAGGGCTTCGCGCACGAGCTCCTCGCCGACGCCGCCCAGCTCTCCTCCCTCGCCGACGAGACTCCCGAGGGTCGCTCCATCGTCGAGCTGGCCAAGCAGTACGGGATCCAGCACCACAGCGGCGACTTCGGCCACGGCCGGTTCGTGCCCTTCTCCGCGCAGACCCGGATGAGCGGGGTGGACTTCTCCTTCGAGGGGGACTTCTGCCGCATCCGCAAGGGCGCCGGGAGCGCGGTCGCCGACTGGGTCGCCCGGCGCGGCGGCCAGGTGCCCGAGGAGGCCCACTGGATCGCCGACACCATCGCCGCGGAGGGCGGCACTCCGCTGCTGGTCGCGGTCGAGGACCCGGACGGCATCCGCGTCCTTGGCGCCGTTCACCTGAAGGACGTCGTCAAACCCGGAATCGCCCAGCGATTCGCCGAGCTGCGTGCCATGGGCATCAAGACCGTCATGGTGACCGGCGACAACCCGCGTACCGCCAAGGCCATCGCCGTCGAGGCCGGCGTCGACGACTTCATCGCCGAGGCCACCCCCGAGGACAAGCTGGCCCGCATCCGGGCCGAGCAGGCGGGCGGCAACCTCGTCGCCATGACCGGCGACGGCACCAATGACGCCCCCGCCCTCGCCCAGGCCGACGTCGGCGTGGCCATGAACAGCGGAACCTCCGCCGCCAAGGAGGCCGGGAACATGGTCGACCTGGACTCCAACCCCACCAAGCTCATCGAGATCGTCGAGGTCGGCAAACAGCTGCTGATCACCCGGGGGGCGCTCACCACCTTCTCCATCTGCAACGACGTCGCCAAGTACTTCGCGATCGTCCCCGCCATGTTCGGCGGCGTGGCCGGCTACGAGGGCCTGGAGAAGCTCAACATCATGGGCCTCCACAGCCCGACCTCCGCCATCGCCTCGGCGATCGTCTTCAACGCGCTCGTGATCGTCGCCCTCATCCCGCTCGCCCTGCGCGGTGTGCGCTACGCCCCCTCGTCCGCCCACGCGCTGCTCCGCCGCAACCTGGGCGTCTACGGCCTGGGCGGGCTCGTCGCCCCGTTCCTCGGCATCAAGGTCATCGATCTGCTGCTCCAGTTCGTCCCCGGCATGTGACGGGCCCGCGTCGGACCCATGCGGAGGGCGCGCGTCCATAACGTCGCGCGCCCCCTCCGGGCGCCCGAAAACCTCCCCGTTTCATTGCGGCGGGATGAAATCCGCAGTCCACAGCGTTGGGGGCTTCCGTCAGAACAGGGAGCGGGAGACAGCGGAGGTCTCGGGTGGCCGCAACGGACACGACCGGTCAGGGCTGGGCCAGGCGGCTCACGGGGTACTGCTGGCGCTACCGCGGCGCGGTGCTGCTGGCGCTCGGTTCCTCCCTCGCCGGGATGGCCGTCATGGCGCTCGTCCCCCTCATACCCAAGCTCATCATCGACGACGTCATAGGCAGCCACCAGCGCCCCCTCGCCCCCTGGGCGACCCTGCTGATCGTCGCGGCGCTGATGGTCTACGGCCTCACCTACGTCCGCCGCTACTACGGCGGACGGCTCGCCCTCGACGTCCAGCACGACCTGCGGACCGAGATGCACGCGGCGATCGCCCGCCTCGACGGCAAACGGCAGGACGAGCTCTCCACCGGCCAGGTCGTCGGCCGGGCCACCAGCGACCTCCAGCTCGTGCAGAGCCTGCTGTTCATGCTGCCGATGATGATCGGCAACATCCTCCTCTTCGTCATCTCGCTCGTCGTGATGGTCACGCTCTCCCCGCTGCTGACCGTCGTCGCCCTCGCCGTGGCACCCGCCCTGTGGTTCCTCGCCCAGCGCAGCCGCGCCAAGGTCTTCCCCGCCACCTGGTACGCCCAGGGCCAGGCCGCCGCCGTCGCGGGCGTCGTGGACGGTGCCGTCACGGGCGTACGCGTCGTCAAGGGCTTCGGCCAGGAGGCCCAGGAGGCCCGCAAGCTCCGCGACGTGGGCCACCGGCTCTTCGCCGGGCGGATGCGCGCCGTCCGGCTGAACTCCCGCTACTCCCCGGCCCTCCAGGCCGTGCCCGCCCTCGGCCAGGTCGCCATGCTCGCCCTCGGCGGCTGGATGGCCACCCGCGGCCAGGTCACCCTCGGCACCTTCGTCGCCTTCTCCACCTACCTCGCCCAGCTCGTCGGCCCCGTACGGATGCTCACCATGGTCCTCACGGTCGGCCAGCAGGCCCGCGCCGGCGTGGAACGCGTCCTGGAGCTCATCGACACCGAACCGGAGGTCCAGGAGCGCCCGGACGCGCGCGAACTGCCCGCCGACGCCCCCGCCACCGTCGAGTTCGACGACGTCACCTTCGGCTACGACCCCCGCCGCCCGGTCCTCGACGGCGTCTCCCTGCGCGTCGAGCCCGGCGAGACCGTCGCCGTCGTCGGCGCCTCCGGCAGCGGCAAGTCCACCCTCGCGCTGCTCCTGCCGCGCTTCTACGACGTCACCGGCGGCGCGGTACGCGTCGGCGGCCAGGACGTCCGCGAGCTGACGCTGCCCTCGCTGCGCGCCGCCATCGGGCTCGTGCCGGAGGACAGCTTCCTGTTCTCCGACAGCATCCGCGACAACATCGCCTACGGCGTGCCCGACGCCACCGACGAGCAGGTCCGGGCCGCCGCCCGGGCCGCCCAGGCGGACGGCTTCATCTCCGCGCTGCCCGACGGCTACGACACCAAGGTCGGCGAGCAGGGCCTCACTCTCTCCGGCGGCCAGCGCCAGCGCGTCGCGCTGGCCCGGGCCATCCTCACCGACCCCCGGCTGCTGCTCCTCGACGACGCGACCTCGGCCGTCGACGCCCGGGTGGAGCACGAGATCCACGAGGCGCTGCGCGGGGTCATGGCGGGCCGTACGACCCTGCTGATCGCCCACCGCGCCTCGACCCTCGCCCTGGCCGACCGCGTCGCGGTCCTGGACGGCGGACGCCTCGTCGACGTGGGCACGGCCGAGGAGCTCCAGGGGCGCTGCGCGCGCTACCGCGAGCTGCTGACGGACCCCGACGAGCTGGCGGGCGTCCCGCACGACCCGGCGGGCACCGCGGCCGCCTTCGGCGGCGAGGCGCTCGCCACCGGGCTCGTGGCGCCCACGGCCGTCGAGCCCGTCACGGAACCCGTCGCGGAACCCATCACGGAACCCGTCACCGAAGCCGGGGAGAAGCGCCGCGTCGTCGACGGCGTCACCCCGCACCTGTGGGTCCGCGAGAACGCCGACGACCCCGCGCGGGAGCACGGCGCGCTCGCCGGGATGCCCGCCACGCCGGAGCTGCTCGCCAAGGTGGCGGCGCTGCCCCCGGCCGACGACACCCCCGACGTCGACGAGGAGCGCGCCGCCCGGGCCGAGGAGTCGTACGGGCTGCGGAAGCTGCTGCGCGGCTTCGGGGCGCCGCTGGCGGTGAGCCTGCTGCTGGTGGCCGTCGACGCGCTCGCGGGCCTGCTGCTGCCCGTGCTGATCCGGCACGGCATCGACCAGGGCGTCCAGCGCCTGGCGCTCGGCGCCGTCTGGGTGGCCTCGGGGCTCGCGCTGCTCGTCGTCCTCGGGCAGTGGGCGGCACAGTTCGGCGAGACCCGGCTGACGGGCCGCACGGGCGAGCGCGTCCTCTACGCCCTGCGCGTGAAGATCTTCGCGCAGCTCCAGCGGCTCGGGCTCGACTACTACGAGCGCGAGCTCACCGGCAAGATCATGACGCGGATGACGACGGACATCGACGCCCTGTCGTCGTTCCTCCAGACCGGGCTGGTCACCGCCGTCGTCTCCGTCCTCACCTTCTTCGGCATCCTCGTCGCGCTCGTCGTCATCGACGTCCAGCTGGCCCTGGTCGTCTTCGCCACGCTGCCGCCGCTGGTCGTCGGCACGGTCTTCTTCCGCCGGCGCAGCGTCAAGGCGTACGAGCTGGCCCGTGAGCGCGTCGGTTCCGTCAACGCCGATCTCCAGGAGGGCGTCGCCGGGCTGCGCGTCGTGCAGGCGTTCCGCCGTGAGGAGTCCGGTGCCCGCCGGTTCGCGGCCCGCAGCGCCGAGTACCGGCAGGCGCGGGTGCACGGCCAGTGGCTGATATCGGTGTACTTCCCGTTCGTCCAGCTGCTGTCGTCCGTCGCGTCGGCCGCCGTGCTGATCGTGGGCGTCGGCCGGGTGGGCGACGGTACGCTGACGACGGGCGCCCTGGTGGCGTACCTGCTCTACATCGACCTGTTCTTCGCACCCGTCCAGCAGCTCTCCCAGGTCTTCGACGGCTACCAGCAGGCGACGGTGTCGCTGGGCCGGGTGCAGGGGCTGCTGCGCGAGCCGACGACGACGCCGGTGGCCGAGCGGCCGCGCGAGGTGCGGGAGCTCAAGGGCGAGGTCGTCTTCGACGACGTCCACTTCCGCTACGGGGGCGAGAAGGGCGAGGCGCTGGCGGGGATACGGCTGACGATCCCCGCCGGGCAGACCGTGGCCTTCGTGGGCGAGACGGGCGCGGGCAAGTCCACGCTCGTGAAGCTGGTCGCGCGGTTCTACGACCCGGCCTCCGGTGCCGTTCTGGTCGACGGCCACGACCTGCGCGAGCTGGACCCGGTCTCCTACCGGCACCGCCTGGGCGTCGTGCCCCAGGAGCCGTACCTCTTCCCGGGCACCGTGCGCGACGCGATCGCCTACGGCCGCCCGGACGCGAGCGACGCCGAGGTCGAGGCGGCCGCGCGGGCGGTCGGGGCGCACGAGATGATCGCCACGCTGACCGACGGCTATCTCCACGAGGTCGCCGAGCGCGGCCGCAACCTCTCCGCCGGGCAGCGGCAGTTGATCGCCCTGGCCCGAGCCGAGCTGGTGGCCCCGGACGTCCTGCTGCTGGACGAGGCCACCGCCGCCCTGGACCTGGCCACCGAGGCGCTGGTCAACCAGGCCACCGACCGGCTGGCCGGGCGCCGTACGACGCTGGTGGTGGCGCACCGCCTGACGACCGCCGCGCGCGCGGACCGCGTGGTGGTCCTGGACCGCGGCCGGGTCGTCGAGGACGGCACCCACGCCCAACTGCTGGCGCGGGGCGGACGGTACGCGGAGCTGTGGCGGACGTTCACCGGCGAGGCGGTCGCGGCCTGACGGAGGCCCGGGTGCGCCGGGGAAGCCCGGCGAGAGGGAGCAAGGTCACCCTGGGTTGACTCTGGCGTGGCGGATGATGCCCCGGTAGGTTCGCGGCGACTTACGCGAACCAGGGGAGGGCGTATGCGCAAGGCCGTCAGACTCCTGCTGGCGCTGACCATGTCCATCGGAACGGTCGGCGCCGGCAGCACGGTGGCGGGGGCGGCGGGGGCCGCCACCGAGCCGGACATCAAGGAACGCGTCCTGAAGATCCCGGGGATGAGTTTCGTCGAGGAGAAGCCCTACGAGGGCTACCGCTACCTCGTGATGACCTATCAGCAGCCGGTCGACCACCGGAACCCGGCGAAGGGCACCTTCGCGCAGCGCTTCACGCTGCTGCACAAGAACACCGACCGGCCGACGGTCTTCTACACCTCCGGCTACAACGTCAACACCAACCCGTCGCGCAGCGAGCCGGCCCGGATCGTCGACGGCAACCAGGTGTCGATGGAGTACCGCTTCTTCACCCCGTCCCGGCCGCAGCCCGCCGACTGGTCCAAGCTCGACATCTGGCAGGCCGCCAACGACCAGCACCGCCTCTTCGCGGCCCTCAAGCCGGTCTACAACAAGAACTGGCTGGCCACCGGCGGCAGCAAGGGCGGCATGACGGCGACGTACTACCGCCGCTTCTTCCCCAAGGACATGAACGGCACCGTCGCCTACGTCGCGCCCAACGACGTGGTCAACGACGAGGACTCCGCCTACGACCGGTTCTTCGCCACCGTCGGCGACCAGGCCTGCCGAACCCAGCTGAACTCGGTGCAGCGCGAGGCCCTCGTCCGCCGCGGCGAGATCGTCGCCCGCTACCAGAAGTGGGCCGGCGAGAACGGCAAGACCTTCAAGACCGTCGGCAGCGCCGACAAGGCCTACGAGAACGTCGTCATGGACCTGGTGTGGGCGTTCTGGCAGTACCACCTCCAGAGCGACTGCAAGACCGTGCCCGCCACCAAGGCGTCGACGGACGAGCTGTACAAGTTCATCGACGACATCTCCGGCTTCGACGGCTACACCGACCAGGGCCTGGAGCGGTTCACGCCGTACTACTACCAGGCGGGCACCGAACTCGGCTCCCCGAGCCCCAAGTTCGCGCACCTGAAGGGGCTGCTGAAGTACCCCGACAGCTACAAGCCGCGCACCTATGTGCCGCGTGACATCCCGATGAAGTTCCGGCCGGGTGCCATGGCGGACGTCGACCGCTGGGTGCGCGAGGAGAGCAGGAACATGCTGTTCGTCTACGGGCAGAACGACCCGTGGAGCTCGGAGCCGTTCCGCCTCGGCAGGAACGCCACGGCCCGCCACGACTACCGCTTCTACGCGCCGGGCGGCAACCACGGCTCCAACATCTCCCAGCTCGTCGCCGACGAGCGGGCGGTGGCCACGGCCGAGGTACTGCGCTGGGCCGGTGTCGCGCCCGCGGCCGTCCAGAAGGACGACAAGCAGGCCAAGCCGCTGGCGCCCTTCAACGCCAAGCTCGACCGGCAGACCGAGGAGCGGCAGTCCACGCTGCGGCCGTAGTTTTCTGTCGTGTGTCACAGGCGGCGGGCGCACCCTACGGGGCGCCCGCCGCCGACCTGTACGTACAGGTCCGTCGAGGGCGGGCAGTCGTCGCGTGTGCGCACCGTCGAGTCCACCCGGAACTCCGGCGCGTGGCCCCGCGATCCGTCGCAGGCCGTCTCCTTCACCACCCCGTGCCGCTCGGTGTACACGCAGTCGCCCGCCACCGTCAGCGGGCCGCCGCCCATGCCCGGGTCGCCCGGGTGCGGCGGGCTCAGATTGCGCATGCAGGCGTAGCCCTCGGGGGCGCTCTCCGACTCCGACGTGCCGGTGTTCACCGCCGTGATGTGCAGCACGAAATCGGTGCTGTCGGGGCAGCGCGGGCCGTCCTCCTGCGGGCCGTAGTAGCGGGCGAGGACGCTCGCGGTGGCGCGCTCGTCCGCGCAGTCCAGCTCGGTGAAGGCCGTACGGCCCCGGCCCGCGCACGACCCCTGGCCCAGGAACGTGGCGCTGCGTCCCGGCTCGGCCCGCTCGAGCGCGCCCTGACCGCCCTGGGCCCCCTGCGCGCCCTGGGTGACGATCTCCGCCCCGGGCCGCCCCTGGAGCTGACAGCCGGCGAGCGCGCCGGCCCCGCACAGCACGGCGAACGCGAACAGCGCCCTCGGTAGCGCGCGATGGCGCATGATCTCCCCCAACCCACCAACCGAGCGTCCAGAGTTACCCGACGGCCACCGGCGCACGCCAGGCGTGCGGGAGGGTTCGCGGAGGGTGACCGCGCGCCCCGCTCCCGCCCGCCGGCGTCCGCCGCCGGCGCGGTAGAGGGGGTGTCACCGGCGGCGGCGCGCTACCGGCCACAGGCGGCGGAGAGGGGGTGACCCGCGCCGTCGGTACGGCGGGGCCGGCACCGCTCTGCGGGGACCGGCGGCAGCACGCCCCTTGGACGGGCCGCGCGCCGGAGCGGTTCCGCGCCGCGCAACCAAGCTAGCGGTCCCGGCGCCGCGCCCTGCCGAAGCCGCGCGCCCTGCCGAACCGGACGGGGACGCGCCGGGCCAGCAGCCCGGCGCGGGGCGCGAGCCGCCGGACCATCGCGAACACCGATTCCGTCCGGGTGCGGTCGGCGTCCAGCACGGTGAAGAGGTTCACCCCGAGGTAGAAGACGACGGCGGCGTTGGCCAGGTCGCGCGGCGGGGTGAGCCGGGCGAGGGGGGTGCCGCCGATGACCCGCTCCAGGGTCTCCTCCATGAACGCCATCCACGGCTCGACCCGCACCTTGATCTCCTCGCGCAGCTCCGGCTTGGCCACGGCCGCCGCGACCAGCTCGGAGAGCAGGGTGATGTGGCCGCCCTCCAGGTCGTCGCGGTAGATGCGGGTGGCCCGCTCGGCGAGCTCCTCCAGGGTGCGCGCGTCCGCGACGGTGGCGGTGTGGCGCGCCATCCGCTCGGCGGAGGAGCGGTCGAGAGCGGCGAACAGCAGGGGGTCGACGCCGCCGAAGTGGTAGAAGACCAGCGCCGAGTTGACCCCGGCCTCCTTGGCGATCGTCCGCGCGCTGGCCTTGCCGTAGCCCTGGGTGCGCAGGACCGTGCCCGCCGCGGTGATCAGGCGTTCCTTGGTCTCCACTGACATCCGCCGCCCCCTCGAAGAGCGTTCATCATACGTTTTGAGCGGTTGCTCAAAACGATCGGTCCGGCCATTGCTCCCGCAGCATGCGCAGCGTTTCGCGGATCGCGGGGCGCCGGGCCGCGCCCTTGCGCCAGTAGGCGAACAGATGCCGTACGGGCACGGGCTCCAGGGGGAGCGCCACGACCTCCGGGGGCAGCGGGCCGCGCCCGAGCCGGGGGACCACGGCGATGCCCAGGCCCGCCGCGACGAGCGCGACGTGGGTGTGGTTCTCGGCGGCCTCATAGGCGATGTCCGGCTCGTCACCGGAGGCACGCAGGGTGCGTACGAACCAGTCGTGGCAGACCGTGCCGGGCGGCTGGCCGACCCAGCGCTGCCCCTCCAGATCCGCGTGGCACAGCCGGGCGTACCCGGCCAGCGCGTGGCCGCGGGGCACCAGGACGTCGCAGAGGTCGGCGCCGATCCGCACCCGCTCCAGGGCCTCGGGCACGGGCAGCGGCGAGATGTCCCACTCGAACGTCACGGTCATGTCGAGCACCCCCTGCTCCACGGCCCCCACGGACAGATGGGGGTCCACCTCGACCAGCCGGGCGTCCAGGGCGGGGTGCTCCCGGGCCAGCGCGGCCAGGACGCCGGGCAGCAGCCCGCGCGCGGCCGACGCGAACGCCCCGATCGTCAGCCGGCCCGTCGGCAGCCCGCGCCGCTCCTCCAGCTCGGTCTCCGCCCGTTCGACCAGCGAGAGCAGCTCGTGCGCCGTCTCCGCCAGCCGGACCGCCGCGTCGGTCAGCGCGATCCCGCGCCCCCTGCGCTCCAGCAGGGTGGTGCGGGTCTCCCGCTCCAGCTTGGTTATCGACTGCGACACGGCCGAGGGCGTGTACCCCAGGGCGACGGCGGCGGCGCTGACGGAGCCGTGCACGGAGACGGCGTGCAGCGCGCGCAGCCGGGACAGATCCAGCATGGTCCTCTTCCCCCATTGTTGAGCGTTGCTGAATTCCATCATGAAGAAATGTGTGCTGGTGCTACATGGTTGACGCACCGGATGCTCGTCCCATGCGTCCTCAGCACCTCGCCCTGGCCGTCTCGGTCGCCGCCCTCTGGGGCGTCAACTTCGTGGTCATCCACGTCGGCCTCGACCATTTCCCGCCCCTGCTCTTCTGCGCGCTGCGCTTCCTCGCGGCGGCGGTGCCCGCCGTCTTCTTCGCCGGGCCGCCCCCGGTGAAATGGCGGTGGATCATCGGGGTGGGACTGGCCCTCGGGGTGGGCAAGTTCGGGCTGCTGTTCGTCGGGATGCACGCCGGGATGCCCACCGGGCTGTCCTCACTGGTGCTCCAGGCCCAGGCGGTCTTCACCGCCCTCTTCGCCGCGCTCGCCCTGGCGGAACGCCCCGGCCGCGTCAGGCTGCTGGGCATGGCCGTGGCACTGGCGGGCATCGGGGTCGCCGCCGTGGACGAGGGGACCTCCGGTCCGCTGACCGGCTTCGCCCTGGTCCTGGGCGCGGCGGCCTTCTGGGGCGTGTCCAACGTCCTGACCCGCAAGGCGGCGCCCCCCGACGCCCTGCGCTTCACCGTGTGGATCAGCACTGTTCCGGTGCTGCCGCTGCTGGCGCTGTCGCTCGTGTTCGAGGGGCCGGCCGCCGACGCCGAGGCGCTGCGCTCCCTCGACTGGACCGGTGCCGGCGCCCTGCTGTTCGTCGCCTGGGCGAGCACGCTGCTCGGGTTCGGCGCGTGGGGATATCTGCTGCGCATCTACGACGCGTCGGTCGTCGCGCCCTTCTCGCTGCTGGTGCCGGTGTTCGGCATGTCCTCGGCGGCGCTCGTACTGGGCGAGGGCGTGAGCCCGCTGCGCTGGTGCGCGGCGGTGCTGCTGGTGGGCGGCGTCGCCCTCACGTCGCTGGCGGGACGGTCCTTCCCGTCGCTCATGTCGCTCGCGGGGCGGCGGCGACCAGTCCCCGCAAGTACTCCGCTCCCGCCCCCGCCAGCTGGGGGAAGTCGGCCGACTGCGGATGCCAGCGCTTCTCGTACTCCCAGCTCAGCCAGCCGTCCCAGCCCGCGCGGCTGAGGGCGCGGACGCAGGCGCCCAGGGGCAGCACCCCCGCCCCGAGCGGCAGCGGAGCGGTGTCCTCCGCCGAGGCGACGTCCTTCACCTGCACATAGCCCAGATGGGGGGCCAGCGCCGGGAGGCTGGCGGCCGGTTCCTCGCCGCCCAGCCAGGTGTGGAGCAGATCCCAGAGGGCGCCCACGCTGCGGTGCCCCACGGGGCCCAGCACACGCACGGCGTCCTGGGCCCGCCGGTGCGAGTCATGGGTCTCCAGCAGGACGCGGACGCCCGTGTCGGCGGCGAGCGGGGCGATCGAGCCCAGCCTGCGGGCGGCCGCCGCGTCGGCCTCCGCCACGGGCAGCCCACCACCGCCGGGGAACACCCGTACGTAGGGCGCCCCGAGGTCCCCCGCCAGCCGGACCAGCTCGGCGAGCTCCGCCAGCACCGGTTCGTCGGGGCCGGGGGCGGCCGCCCGGGCGTACCCGGCCACGGCCAGGACCGTCACACCCGCGTCCGCGAACTCCATGGCCACCGCGGCCCGCTGCGCGGCGGAGATGCCCGGGTGCACGGGCTCCTCGGGGTGGGCGCACAGCTCCACGCCGTCGTAACCGCAGGTGGCGGCGAGCCGCACCACGTCGCGCGGCGGCATCCCGGGCACACCGAGGGTCGAAAAGGCCAGCTTCATGCCTCTTGGGCTTCCCCGTGAGGGCGTGGGAAATGCCTTGGTGCCGCCAGGAAGACGGATGTGTGGCGAACAGGGGTTCCCTACGGTAAGTAACGGATGTATAACAGCTTGAAATCGGTGCAACCCTGCGGAGCCCCAGTGGGTCGTATTGGACATCGGGCTTCCCGGGGAGGGATCCGGGGGGATTCGGAGGAGGCCCGTTCAGGGGGGAACGCGAGGGGCCCGGTCGTCGGACCGGGCCCCTCGAATCATGCGCCGGCCGAATCGCATGCCGGCCGAACCGTGTGCCGGCGAGAAGCGGAATGCCGGATACCCACAGGCCCGAACGCCCTGTCGGTCCTCGGCGGTACCGTCGGGGCATGGTGCAACTGGCTGTGGTCGAAGGTGTCCTGGAGCGGATCACCTACGCCAACGAGGACAGCGGCTACACGGTCGCGCGCGTCGACACCGGGCGCGGCGGCGGGGACCTCCTCACGGTGGTCGGCTCCCTGCTCGGCGCGCAGCCGGGCGAGTCGCTGCGCATGGAGGGCCGCTGGGGTTCCCACCCGCAGTACGGCAGGCAGTTCACCGTGGAGAACTACACCACTCTCCTGCCCGCCACGATCCAGGGCATCCGCCGCTATCTGGGGTCCGGCCTGATCAAGGGCGTCGGGCCGCGCATCGCCGACCGCATCGTGAGCCACTTCGGCACGGACACCCTCGACGTCATCGAGGAGGAGCCCGCGCGCCTGATCGAGGTGCCCGGCCTCGGCCCCAAGCGGACCAAGTCCATCGGGGCCGCGTGGGAGGAGCAGAAGGCCATCAAGGAGGTCATGGTCTTCCTCCAGGGCGTCGGCGTCTCCACCTCCATCGCCGTGCGCATCTACAAGCAGTACGGCGACGCCTCCATCTCCGTCGTCCGCGAGGAGCCCTACCGGCTGGCGGCCGACGTGTGGGGCATCGGCTTCCTCACCGCCGACCGCATCGCCCAGTCGGTCGGCATCCCGCACGACAGCCCCGAGCGGGTCAAGGCCGGTCTGCGCCACGCCCTGTCCCAGTCCACCGACCAGGGGCACTGCTTCCTCCCCGAGGAGCAATTGATCGCCGACGCGGTGAAGTTGCTCCAGGTCGACACAGGGCTCGTCATCGACTGCCTGGCCGAGCTGGCGGAGGACGGGCCGGACGGCGCGGGAGTGGTCCGCGAGACCGTGCCCGGCCCCGACGGAGGGGAGCCGGTCACTGCCGTCTATCTGGTCCCCTTCCACCGCGCGGAGCTCTCCCTCGCCGCCCAGCTGGCCCGGCTGCTGAAGGCTCCGGACGACCGTCTGGCGGCCTTCCGGGACGTCCAGTGGGACAAGGCCCTGACCTGGCTCGCGGGGCGCACGGGGGCCGAGCTGGCGCCCGAGCAGCAGGAGGCGGTGCGGCTCGCGCTCACCAGCAAGGTCGCCGTCCTCACCGGGGGCCCGGGCTGCGGCAAGTCCTTCACCGTCCGGTCCGTGGTGGAGCTGGCCCGGGCCAAGAAGGCCAAGGTGGTGCTGGCCGCGCCCACCGGCCGGGCCGCCAAGCGGCTCTCCGAGCTCACCGGCGCCGACGCCTCCACGGTCCACCGGCTGCTGGAGCTCAAGCCCGGCGGCGACGCCGCCTACGACCGCGACCGGCCGCTGGACGCCGATCTGGTGGTCGTCGACGAGGCGTCGATGCTGGACCTCCTGCTGGCCAACAAGCTGGTCAAGGCCGTCCCTCCGGGCGCGCATCTGCTGCTGGTCGGCGATGTGGACCAGCTGCCGTCGGTGGGCGCCGGGGAGGTGCTGCGCGACCTCCTGGCCCCCGGCAGCCCCGTCCCGGCGGTCCGGCTCACCCGGATCTTCCGGCAGGCCCAGCAGTCCGGTGTGGTCACCAACGCCCACCGCATCAACTCCGGCGTGCAGCCCATCACTCAGGGCATGGCGGACTTCTTCCTCTTCGTCGAGGAGGACACCGAGGAGGCGGGCCGGCTGACGGTGGACGTGGCGGCCCGGCGCGTCCCCGCGAGGTTCGGCCTCGACCCGCGCCGCGACATCCAGGTGCTGGCCCCCATGCACCGCGGCCCGGCCGGCGCCGGCACCCTCAACGGGCTGCTCCAGCAGGCCATCACGCCCGCCCGCCCCGACCTGCCCGAGCGCCGCTTCGGCGGCCGGGTCTTCCGCGTCGGCGACAAGGTCACCCAGATCCGCAACAACTACGAGAAGGGCGAGAACGGCGTCTTCAACGGCACGGTCGGGGTGGTCACGGCGCTGGACGACGTCGAGCAGCGGCTGACCGTGCGCACCGACGAGGACGAGGAGGTCGGCTACGACTTCGACGAGCTCGACGAGCTCGCCCACGCCTACGCGGTCACCATCCACCGCTCCCAGGGCAGCGAGTACCCGGCGGTGGTGATCCCGGTCACCACGGGTGCCTGGATGATGCTTCAGCGCAATCTGCTCTATACGGCGGTTACCAGGGCAAAGAAGCTCGTGGTGCTGGTGGGGTCGCGGCGCGCCCTGGGGCAGGCGGTGCGCACGGTCTCGGCGGGGCGGCGCTGTACGGCCCTGGACTTCCGGCTCACGGAAGGTGGCGTTTATCTCTGAGCGGTTTACCAATCAGGGCGAAGGGGGCAGGATGGGCAGGCTGGGCGGCACTGAGTGCCGCCCTTGGGCCCTATGGCCGACCCCGAGTGCACGTACATCGTCCAAATGGGGGAAGGTAGGGGTAGTCAGGGCACCTCGAAGAAGAGGCACAACGTCGGTGAGGGATGACGTGAGCGACAACTCTGTAGTAGTGCGGTACGGGGACGGCGAGTACAGCTACCCGGTGGTCGACAGCACTGTCGGCGACAAGGGCTTCGACATCGGCAAGCTGCGTGCCCAGACCGGTCTGGTGACCCTGGACTCCGGCTATGGCAACACCGCCGCCTATAAATCCGCGATCACCTACCTCGACGGTGAGCAGGGCATCCTGCGCTACCGCGGTTACCCGATCGAGCAGCTGGCCGAGCGCAGCTCGTTCCTGGAGACCGCGTTCCTGCTGATCAACGGCGAGCTGCCCACCGTCGACGAGCTGGCGACCTTCAAGGGTGAGATCACCCAGCACACGCTGCTGCACGAGGACGTCAAGCGGTTCTTCGACGGCTTCCCGCGTGACGCCCACCCGATGGCCATGCTGTCCTCCGTGGTCAGCGCGCTGTCGACCTTCTACCAGGACAGCCACAACCCGTTCGACGAGAAGCAGCGTCACCTGTCGACGATCCGGCTGCTGGCCAAGCTGCCGACGATCGCGGCGTACGCCTTCAAGAAGTCGATCGGCCACCCGATCGTCTACCCGCGCAACGACCTCGGCTACGTCGAGAACTTCCTGCGCATGACCTTCTCGGTGCCCGCCGCGGAGTTCGAGCTGGACCCGGTGGTCGTCAGCGCCCTGGACAAGCTGCTGATCCTCCACGCCGACCACGAGCAGAACTGCTCCACCTCGACCGTGCGCCTGGTCGGTTCCTCGCAGGCCAACCTCTTCGCGTCGATCTCCGCGGGCATCAACGCCCTGTGGGGCCCGCTGCACGGCGGCGCCAACCAGGCCGTCCTGGAGATGCTGGAGTCCATCCAGGCCTCCGGCGGCGACGTCGACGCCTTCATCCGCAAGGTGAAGAACAAGGAGGACGGCGTCCGCCTGATGGGCTTCGGCCACCGGGTCTACAAGAGCTTCGACCCGCGCGCCAAGATCATCAAGGCTGCCGCCCACGACGTCCTCTCCGCGCTGGGCAAGAGCGACGAGCTGCTCGACATCGCGCTCAAGCTCGAGGAGCACGCGCTCAACGACGACTACTTCGTCTCGCGCAACCTCTACCCGAACGTGGACTTCTACACCGGTCTGATCTACCGGGCGATGGGCTTCCCGTCGGAGATGTTCACCGTGCTGTTCGCGCTCGGCCGGCTGCCCGGCTGGATCGCCCAGTGGCACGAGATGATCAAGGAGCCGGGTTCCCGCATCGGCCGCCCGCGCCAGATCTACACGGGCGTCGTCGAGCGCGACTTCGTCCCCGTCGAGCGCCGCTAGCCGGCCCGCCACGGCGAAAAGGCGCCCCGCACCGTCCCGGTGCGGGGCGCCTTCGCGTTGTGGTCGTTCGCGTTGGTCGTTCGTGTTGGCCGGAAGCCGACCTCGCCCGTCGGAACGGTCGGTAGGTGAAAGCGAATGAAAAGCGCCCCGACTCCGATCCCCCCACGGGTCGGAGCGAGGCGCTTCCCTGCCCCGGCACGGATTCCCCCCACGGGATCCGGCCGGGAGCCGGCGGACGCGATCTGCCGGGACGCGTACGTACGGGAGGGCCGCTCAAAGCTCCCCGGGTACGTGCCCCGGCCACGCGTGGCCGGGCCGTCCCCCAAGACGATCCAGCACTGCCTGGTTAGACCAATGTCCCCCCACGATGGTTACCTCCCAATCGCTGTGATCTAGGTCTCCTGGCATAAGGGACGTAAAAGGGCAAGAGGCTCCTTGTGGTGATTCTGTGAAGGTGCCCCGTGCGGAGAGCGGCTCAGGCGCGGCCGGACAGCTCGTATCCGGCCTCGTCCACGGCGGCGCGGACGGCCTCGTCGTCCAGCGGGCCGGCGGTGGTGATCGTCACCAGGCCGGTGGCGGCCGCGGCCTCCACCGAGGTCACACCGGCGATCGCCGAGACCTCCTTGCGCACCGCGGACTCGCAGTGGCCGCAGGTCATGCCGGACACCTTGTAGACGGTGGTGGTGCTCATGGGCGTACTCCTCGGAAGTGGGCTGAGCAGGGCTTCTGCCGATACTCGGACACCTTACCCCCGGGGGGTATTCCGAGGGGTGGGAAACGGCGGAATCAAGGTTTCTTCGGACGGTGGTCGCGGTAACCGGGACGCCGGGTCACCCAGTCACGGATGGTGTCCGCGAACCAGTAGGGCTTGCCGCCCTCGTGGAGGTCGGGAACGGGCAGCAGGCCGTGCTTCCGGTACGAGCGCACGGTGTCGGTCTGCACGCCGATGTGCGCCGCGATCTCCCGGTAGGACCAGAGCCGACGGTCGGTCATCTCTCGCCTCTCCGCCGCGGCGCAGCCACGGAGGAGGGGTCCGTCGGGGAGCTGCGGCGCGGCCGTTCTCGGTCGCTTGAGCCTCGCCCCGGGAACGACGGAGAGTGATCATGCGCTCGGGCCTGTCGGTCTTCTGTGACGGAAGGCTCGCGCCGGTGTGACGCTCGTAACAGGAAGGTGACTTGGTAACAGGCAGTGCCGCCGGTGTCAGCCCACGTCGGCCAGGCGGACCGGCCGGGCCTCCCGCCGGGAGACCTCGCACGCCTCGGCGATGTGCAGGGCCCGCAGCCCCTCCGCCCCCGGGCAGGGGTTGCCCGCGAGGCCCCGCGCGGCCCGGACGAACGCCGCCAGTTCGGCCCGGAAGGCGTCCTCGAAGCGCTCCTGGAAGTCCGCCCAGGGCCGCCGCGGGGCGGCCGGGCCGCCGGGCTCGGCGGAGGTCAGCGGCGCCCGGTCGTCCAGCCCGGCGACCCACTGGTCGCGCTCCCCGGACAGCTCCACGCGTACGTCGTAGCCGGCGCCGTTGTAACGGGTCGCGGTGGCAGTGACGAGCGTGCCGTCGTCGAGGGTGAGCAGGGCCGCCGCGGTGTCCACGTCGCCGGCCTCGCGGAAGAAGGCCGCGCCGCCGTTCGCGCCCCGCGCGTACACCTCCGTCACCTCCCGGCCGGTCAGCCACCGGACGGCGTCGAAGTCGTGGACCATGCAGTCGCGGAACAGCCCGCCGGACTGCGGCAGGAAGTCCGCGGGCGGCGGCGCCGCGTCGGAGGTCACGCACCGGATGGTGTGCACCCGCCCCAGCGCCCCCGAGCGCAGCGCCTCGCGCGCGGCCAGGAACCCGGCGTCGAAGCGCCGCTGGAAGCCGATCTGGAGCAGCGTGCCCGCCGCCTCCACCTCGCGCAGCGCGGCGACCGTGCCTGCCAGGTCCAGTGCGACGGGCTTCTCGCAGAACGCGGGCAGCCCGGCGCGCGCCGCCCGGGTGATCAGGCGCGCGTGGGAGGCGGTCGCGGTGGCGATGACCACGGCGTCCACGCCCGCCGAGGTGAAGACCTCGCCCACCGTGCGGGCGGGGCGGGCGCCCACGGCCTCCGCGAGGGCCGCCGCGCGCCCTGCGTCGGCGTCGGCGACGACCAGCTCGGCGACGCCCTCGGTCCCCGCCAGCCGGGCCGCGTGCCGGGAGCCGATCCGCCCGGCGCCGAGCAGCGCGACCCGCAGCCCGCCCGCCGCGATCGCGTGCCGGCCGGTCATCGCGGCGGGGCGGTGCGGAGC
>NZ_JAILXP010000720.1 GCF_020740895.1 Streptomyces sp. UNOB3_S3
CGGGAGCTCCTCTCGGAGGATGACCGGCGGGTCGAGCGGATTCTGCTGGAGCTGCGGCTGGAGGAGGGGTGCCCGTTGGCGCTCCTGAAGCCGGCCGGTTCGCGGGCGGCGGCCCGAGCGCTCGCGGACGGGCTGCTGCGGCCCGAGGCGTACGAGCAGGGCCGTGCGGCCCTGACGCTGCGGGGGCGGCTGCTGGCGGACGCGGTGGTGCGGGATCTGGTGGACTGATTACCTGTTCGGGTGAACTGACGCGCGTAAGCGATGTGCCTGCCTACGCTCGCCGTAGGCTGCCGCTCAATGCACGCGGTGGATGTGGAGGGCCACGGAGATGACCGCTGTGTACGAACGTATGAATGACTTGTTCCTGGACCACCCCGAGATCTTCGAGGGGTTCAGGATTGAGCTGCTGCGGGGGAACATCGTGATGATGGCGGGGCCCGATCGGGTTCACAACATGATCGTCGAGTCGGTCATCGATCAGATCCCCCGTGATCGCTGGCATCGGATGGCGACGCAGGACATCGCTATTCCCGGTGAGGACAGTGAGCCGCAGCCGGATCTCGTCGTGATCGAGCGGGGGGCATTCGAAGGCCCCGGACGGCTGGTTCCGGCTTCCGCCGCCATGCTGTTGCTGGAGGTTGTATCCAAGTACAGCGCCCATGCCGACTACAAGATCAAGCGCTCGATGTACGCGGCCGGGCAGGTGCCCGCCTATCTGGTGGTGGACCCCTTCGCCGCCAAGTGCGTGCTGCTCACGGAGCCCGTCGGTGCGGGGGAAGGCGCCGATTACACCGTGGAACGGACCACCAAGTTCGGTGATCCAGTGCCGTTGGACATGGTGGGCGTCACCCTGGACACAACCGAATTCCAGACCCTCCCCGGCACCCCCCGCTAACCCCCCGCCGTCACAAAGTCGATCAGCTCCTCCACCCGCCCCAGGAGCGCCGGCTCCAGGTCCTTGTAGCTC
>NZ_JAILXP010000721.1 GCF_020740895.1 Streptomyces sp. UNOB3_S3
GTCCGGGGCCGGGGCCGCCGTCAGTCTGCGGACGACCACGGCCAGCCGTGAACCGCTCGTGCCGAGCCCGTGGATGAGGCTCTGGAGCGCGGGCAGCAGCGACTGCGTCAGATACGCCAGCGCGCCGACGAGCGCCCCCGCTGTCACCCCGTGGTCCAGCAGCCAGGGAGCCGCGACGAGCAGCGGCACGACGGGGAAGCGGCCCGCGACGGCCAGGGCCGCCACCCTCGCCACCGACCAGCGGGCGAGCTCGGTCGAGGCGCGCACCTCGGCGTCGACGAGCGCGCCCGTACCGGCTCGTACGCGCGCCTCGCCGCCCCCGGCGGCGATGTCGCGCAGGGCGGCGGACGCCTCGCCGCAGGACTGCGCCAGCGCCTCGTCGGCGACCAGGAACGCCTCCTGCCGGCGGGCCAGCGGCCGCAGCGTCGCGAGGAACAGCCCGAGGCCGAGGAGGAGCGGCGGCACGACGACGGCGAGGAGGACGGGTGCGAGCAGGAACAGGCCCACCAGGGCCCCGGCGGCCGTGAAGACGAACGAGCGGGTCACCATCACCAGGCCCGCGAACGTGTCGCGGGCGATCTCCACTTGGTGGGTGAGCCGTGAGACGGCGGCGGCGTCGCCGTCGTCCAGCGCGCGGGTCACGACGCGGCGGACGAGCACGTCCCGGAAGGGCTCCACGAGCGCGGCCACGCCCCGGAAGGTGCGCCCGGTGCCGTACGCGCCGACGAGGACGGCGACGGCGGCTGCCGCGAGCCAGGCCAGGCCGGTGGCCGGACGGCCGGCCAGGAAGCCGGTGTCGAGGGCGCGGGCGAGGGCGTAGCCGGTGGTGAGGGTGTGGGCGGCCTCGACGGCGGACCAGGCGGCGAGGGTGAGGAGGGTGTGGCGGTGGGTGGAGAGGTGGTTCAGGAGGGGGTGCTGCTTGGACACCGCGGGGCTCCTCTCGTCGGGTTGCGCGCCGTGGGGG
>NZ_JAILXP010000722.1 GCF_020740895.1 Streptomyces sp. UNOB3_S3
GGGTGGGCCCGGCGGCCCGCCCGCCCCGCCCGCCGGCGGGCGGGGCACCCCCGGCGAAGGCGCCGGCGAGGGCCCGGGCGGCGGTGCGCGGTGGTGGCGGTCGAAGACGGCGCTCATCCCGCTCGCCGCCGTGGTCATCGCCGCCGCGCTCGCGGTCTTCTTCCTCCGCCAGGGCTCCGGCGGCTCCGGCGAGGTCTACCTCCAGGCCGCGACGGCCAACGGCAGGGACCCGTTCACCCAGTCGACGGCCAAGGACTACGGCGCGTCGGCGTCGGCCCACCCCGTCGTCCCGTCCGGCACGAGCGGCAACGGCGGCACCCGCAACGTCAAGGGTGACACCCGGGGCCTCTACGGCGGCTCCCGGCACAACGCCAGCTGCGACGTGGAGCGCCAGATCGGCTATCTGACCCAGGACCAGGCCCGGGGCCGCGCCTTCGCGGGCGCCGCCGGCATCGAGCAGAACGGCCTCGCCGCCTATCTGCGCGGCCTGACCCCCCTGCAGCTGCGCGCCGACACCCGGGTCACCAACCACGGCTACAAGGACGGTTCCGTCACCGGCTACCAGTCCGTCCTCCAGGCCGGCACGGCCGTCCTCGTCGACGACCGGGGCATGCCCCGGGTGCGCTGCGCCTGCGGCAACCCGCTGGGCCCGCCGGTGGCCGCCAAGGGCACCCCGGCCGCCAAGGGCGACACCTGGCCCCTCTACAAGGCGTCCGACGTCGTGGCGGTCACCCCGGCCGACTCCGTCATGGAGTACTTCGTCGTCTGGGACCCCGACGCCCGCGAGTGGTTCGAACGGCCCGTGGGCACCGACGGCGGGGACGACCGCTCCACCTCGGCCCCCAAGGGCGGGGTGACGATGAGCCCCAAGACGAACCCGTCGCAGGGCGGCGGACAGCAGTCCCCGCCGGCACCCCCGCCCTTGGGGGCCGAGGTGGAGCGGTCG
>NZ_JAILXP010000723.1 GCF_020740895.1 Streptomyces sp. UNOB3_S3
CTCCAGGCGCCGCCCCGCCCTCCCGACGTCCTCACCAGCGCCGTCGCCGCCCGGGACCCGCTGCGGGCCGTGCACTACTACGACGACAGCGGCACCATCACCCCGCTCGCCGTGCCCCTGGATCCGCCGGACGGGACCGCCGACGACGGCGACGCGGTACCCGGTCCCGTACAGGAGGCGAAACGGCTCGACGCGATGATCCGTACGGACGTGACCGCGCCCAGGCTCTGGTTCTACGGCGCCACCTGCCTCTGGGACGGGGACGACCCGTCGCCCCGGCCCATCAAGGACGAGTTCCCCGGGCTGCCCGGCAGCACCGAGGACCCGTCGCACTCCTTCTGGGCGGACCTCGACGCGGTCGCCCTGCTCGCCGATCCACAACAGGACGACGCCTACGAGCTGTTCTTCTTCAAGGGCGAGACCTTCTACCACCGCGCCTGCACCTACGCCTACACCACCGACCCGTCCTTCGTGCCGCAGGCGGAGAGCCGGGGCGTGACGTCCCTGATCTCCGAGTCCTTCCCCGGCCTCTCGCCCGAGTGCCAGGAGTCCCCGGACGCCGTGGTGGTCGTCGACGGCGTCTTCTACTTCGTCAAGGGGGCACGGACCGAACCCGCCCTGTGGCGCCGCGAGGACGACCCGCTCCACGTCCTCCTCGTCCCGCACGTCACCGGCGACCCCGCCGTCCGCCCGCCGGCCGGCGCCTTCGACATCCCGCAGCGGACCCTGACCTCCGTGGTGGGCGTCGTCAAGGACTCCCGGCTGCTGGGCGAACGGCTGCGCGTCGGCAGACCCCGGTACCACTCCTTCGGCGTCGACGCGACCGTACGCCCGTGGAGCAACACGCCGACGGACATCGACGAGGCCCGGACCGCGGCCGAAGGGGCCCTGCGCCGCTTCTTCCACCCCACGGCCGGCGGGCCGGACGGGCGGGGGTGGCCG
>NZ_JAILXP010000724.1 GCF_020740895.1 Streptomyces sp. UNOB3_S3
AAAGGGAGAGACGCAGACGTGAGCTTGGACCCCTTCGGCACCGCCCGCCTGCGCCGCGGCGTACTGGACTCCTGGGTCACCTCCCCCGCCCGCTTCCGCGAGGACGCCAACGCCGAGGAGGACCTCGCCCTCGGCGGCTACCGCGACCGCCTCGTCGTGGAGCTCGCCCAGAACGCCGCCGACGCCGCCGCCCGCGCCGGCGTCCCCGGCCGCCTCCACCTCACCCTGCACGCCGCGAACGCCGGCACCCCCGCCACCCTCGCCGCCGCCAACTCCGGCGCCCCCCTCGACGCCACCGGCGTCGAGTCCCTCTCCACCCTCCGCGCCTCCGCCAAGCGCGACGAGGGCACCCGCGCCGCCGGCCGCTTCGGCGTCGGCTTCGCCGCCGTCCTCGCCGTCACCGACGAACCCGCCCTCGTCGGCCGCACCGGCGGCGTCCGCTGGTCCCTGGCCGAGGCCCGCGCCCTGGCCGCCGAGGCCGCCGGGGGCAGCCCCGGCCTGGGCGGCGAGCTCCGCCGCCGCGAGGGCCACGTACCGCTCCTGCGCCTGCCGTTCCCCGCCGAGGGCGCGGTGCTCAACGGCTACGACACCGTGGTCGTCCTCCCGCTCCGCGACGGCGCCGCCGAGGACCTGACCCGCCGTCTGCTCGCCGCCGTCGACGACGCCCTCCTGCTCACCCTCCCGGGCCTCACCGAGGTCGTCATCGAGACGCCGGACGCCCCGCGCCGCCTCCTGACGCGCCGCCAGGAGGACGACTTCGTCGTCATCGACGACACGACGGACGACCCCGGCACCCTGGGCGCCGCCCAGGCAACAGGCGCCACCAAGACAACCCGCTGGCGGGTCAAAACGGCCACCGGCGCCCTCACCCCCGACTTCCTCGCGAACCGCCCCGTCGAGGAGCGCCTGCGCCCCCACTGGTCGGTCACCTGGGCC
>NZ_JAILXP010000725.1 GCF_020740895.1 Streptomyces sp. UNOB3_S3
ACCTCGCCGCGCTCGGCCCCGTCGCCACCCTCGGCCCCCGGCTCCCCGGCTGCGCCGCGCCCCTGGACCTCACGGCGCCGCGCACCGCCCTGCCCGCGCGGCCGGACGGCGACGGCGACGCCGCCGTCGTCTTCACCTCCGGGACGACCGCGCGCCCGCGCGCCGTGGTGCACACCCGCTCCTCCCTCGCGGCGGGCATGCGCGCCGTCACCGGACTCGTCGCGCCCCGCGCCGGCCGGCCCGTGCTCGGCGGCACCTTCTTCGTCCTCGTACCGTCCCTGGCCCAGGGCGCCCCGGTGGCGCTCCCCGCACGCGCGCCCCGTGTCCTCGCCCGCCAACTGGCCCGGCTCCGCCCCCAGGCCACCTACCTGACACCACCTCAGCTACGTGCCGCGCTCGGCGCCGGCGCCTCCTTCACCGGCGGCGTCTGGACGGGCTCGGCACCCGCGAGCACCGAGCTGCTCACACGCGTCAAGCGGGCCGGGGCCACCGAGGCCTGGGGCGTCTACGCCCTGACGGAGCTCTTCCCGGCCGCCGCCGTGGAACAGGCCGAGAAGGCCGCCTTCACGGGCGACGGCGACCTTGTGGGCACCCCGCTGCCCGGCGTCGGGGCCCGCCTCGACACGGAGGGCGAACTGCTCCTGACCGGGGCCGCCGCCCGCCACCGCTACCTCGGCGAGGACCCCGCCCCCTGGGTCCGCACCGGCGACCGGGCCCGCCTCGACACGGACGGCCGGATCGTCCTCGAAGGCCGCTGCAAGGACATGGTGCTGCGCGGCGCCGAGAACATCTACCCCGGCCTGTACGAACCGGCCCTGCACATCCCCGGCGTCGAACTCGCCCTGCTCGTCGGCGTCCCCGCGCCCGACGGCGACGAACGCCTCGCCGCCCTCGTCCAGCCCGCCCCCGGCACGGACCCGCGC
>NZ_JAILXP010000726.1 GCF_020740895.1 Streptomyces sp. UNOB3_S3
GAACCGGGGGGTCCACCCGACCCTCCCCCAGCTACCGCTGGGAGGTGCCCCCACAGGCGCTACGCCTCGGCCCGCTCGTTCAGCTGGTGAAGCAGCCGGGCCAGCTCGGCGACCTCGACGCGGTTCCAGTCCGCGAACTTGCGGATGTACTGCGCACGACGGGCGTCACGCACACGGGTGAATCGTTCCCGCCCCTCCCCCGTGATCCGGATCAGGGCGGCACGGCCGTCGGCGGGGTCCGGGTCGCGGACGATGAGGCCGAGGTCGCCGAGGGCGCGCAGCTGGCGGCTCATGGTGGCCTTGCCGACGCCGAAGTAGGCGGCGAGGTCGGTGGCGCGCTGCGGGCCGCCCTCCTCCAGCCGTACGAGCAGCCCGTACGCGGCGGGCTCCAGGTCGGGGTGGACCTCGCGGGCCATCTCGCCGGAGGACGCGCGGGCGCGGCGCAGGAAGACCGCGAGCTCGCGCTCCAGGGCGAGGAAGGCGGGGTCGACGGCGGGTCCCCCGCACGGTTCCGCGCCGGCGCCGGCGCCCCGGCCGGGCGCGTCCTCCTCAGGGAGCGGGGCACTGGTCTCGGGGGTCTCCTGCACGTGAGGCCCTTTCCTGCTTTCAGCCGCTGAAAAATCATTTCGGCCGCGTCGTGTCGCCGCAGCCCCGTCAGTATTTCGCAGGATTGGTGCAGTGGCAGCACCCCGGGTCCCCATCGCGGTGTGCGCCACCGCCCCTCACCCCATTAATGACATGGTCATACCAATTCGATAGCCGTTGAATTCTCCCCCACTCTCCCCCCACCCTGGCCGTACGAGCAGCCCGTACGCGGCGGGCTCCAGGTCGGGGTGGACCTCGCGGGCCATCTCGCCGGAGGACGCGCGGGCGCGGCGCAGGAAGACCGCGAGCTCGCGCTCCAGGGCGAGGAAGGCGGG
>NZ_JAILXP010000727.1 GCF_020740895.1 Streptomyces sp. UNOB3_S3
CGCCCGCCGGCCCCTGCGACCTGCGGGCGCTGCTCGCCTCCCGGGCGGGCGCCGCCGTCACCTTCTCGGGGCCCGGGACGCCCGTCCTGCTGGAGTCGGCCGAGGCGGCGGAGCTGGCGGCCGCTGTCAGCGCCGCCCTGGACAATGTCGTCCAGCACGCCGGAACGGGCGCGCGGGCCTGGATCCTGCTGGAGGACGAGCCGGACGAGGTGATCGTCACCGTGCGGGACGACGGCCCGGGCATCCCCGAGGGACGGCTGGCGGCCGCCGAGCGGGAGGGACGCATGGGCGTCGCCCTGTCCATCCGCGGCCGGCTGCGGGACCTCGGCGGCACCGCCGAGCTGCTCTCGGTGCCCGGACAGGGCACCGAGGTCGAGATGAGGGTTCCACGGGGGAGCGAGAAGCGATGACGACGGAGACGGACGTGACGGGCGTGACGGGTGCGACGACGGCGGACGCCGTGAAGGTCATGGTGGTCGACGACCACCCCATGTGGCGCGACGCCGTCGCCCGCGACCTGGCCGCCGCCGGGTACGACGTGGTGGCCACCGCCGGCGACGGCCCCCAGGCGGTGCGCCGGGCCCGGGCCGCCCTCCCCGACGTCCTGGTCCTCGACCTCAACCTGCCCGGGCTGCCCGGCGCGGCCGTCTGCAAGCAGCTGGTGGCGGACCGGCCGGAGCTGCGCGTCCTGGTGCTCTCCGCGAGCGGCGAGCACGCCGACGTCCTGGAGGCCGTCAAGTCCGGCGCCACCGGCTATCTGCTGAAGTCGGCCAGCACGGAGGAGCTCCTGGATGCCGTCCGCCGCACGGCCGCGGGCGACCCCGTCTTCACCCCGGGCCTGGCCGGGCTGGTCCTCGGCGAGTACCGCAGGCTGGCCGCCGACCCCGCCCCCGCCGCCCCCGACGAGCCCGGGG
>NZ_JAILXP010000728.1 GCF_020740895.1 Streptomyces sp. UNOB3_S3
CGCCCTGCGTCCCCCGCCCGCGCGCCCGGACGGGTGGTGTGATCGCCGCTGGCTTACGTTGGCGACATGAGCGAGCTGCGTGCCTGGGGGGACGCCCTCGCGGCCGTGGCCGCCGGACTGGCCGCCATGGTCGCGGTCGCCGCGCTCGGCCTGTGGGCCGCCGGGGCGGGGGCGCTGGGGGCCGACGCGCTGGCCCCCGTGATCGCGGCCACCGTCGTCAGCGCCGTCGGCGGCAGCATCGAGCTGTCGGGCGGCGCCGGCTTCATCGGGCGTACGGGCGCGGGGCTGGCCGTCGTACCGCTGTCGGTGACCCTCGCCGGGGCGATCGCGCTCGCGGTGGTCTTCCTGCTCCCGATGCGCCATCACGCGGTGGCGAGCGGCACGGCGTTCCTCGGCCGGGCCGCCCGTACGGCCGTGGTGTGGGTGGTGGCGCTGCTGTTCGTCTCACGGGCGGCCCGGCACACGTTCCGCATCCGTCTGGACGAGGACATCCTCGACGAGCTCGGCGCGGCGCTGGGCGTGACCCCCACGGTCGGCTTCGGCGCCGCGACGGGGCCGACGGTCGGCTACGGGCTGCTGTGGCTGCTGGTCCTGCTGGTCGTGGCGACGGCCGTCTCCCGGAAGACGCCGCTGCCCTCGCGGCTGCTGCGCTTCCAGGACTCCGTCCGCCCGGCGGCGTTCGCGGTGCTGGTGCTGCTGCTGGGCTATGTGGTGCTCGGGCTGCTCGCGGGCCTGGTGGTGGCCGCGACGCACGGGCACGCCGACCGGACGTTCGCGGTCCTGCTGCTGGGGCTGCCCAACCTCGCCTGGATGGGGCTCGGGATCGGGCTGGGCGGCGCGTGGGAGGGCCGGGTCCCGGACGGGATCGGGCTGCCGATGCCGCAGGCGCTCGCGGCGGTCCTGCGGGAGGGC
>NZ_JAILXP010000729.1 GCF_020740895.1 Streptomyces sp. UNOB3_S3
CACCCGGAACGGGAAGTGTTCATCAAGCTCCGCAGCAAGCCCGGCGAGCACACCACGCACATCGAGGAACTCCCGTACCAGGCCCTGTCCCGCCGTCTCACCGGCGGTCTGCCGCCCAACTGCCGTCGTCACCGGCTACGTCGGCGTCGTCTACGAGAAGCTCGCCGACGGCCTGCTGCTACGGCACGGCGCGGACGTCGTCCTCGCCAACTCCCGCCACGACGCCGAGCGTTTCCGCGCGGTCTACGAGGGCGTCGGCGCCCCTTCCGACAGCGTGATCGAGTGCGCGCTGCCCTTCCTGGAGGGAGGGGAACGCGGGCGGAACGAACCAGATGAGGCGGAAGTCCGGCCGTTCACCGTGGTGTTCGCCGCCCAGCCCTCCGTGCCGGACGGCCGCGCCGACCGGGCGTACCTCCTCGAACGCGCCGCCCGGCACGCCCGTGCGCACCCGGAACGGGAAGTGTTCATCAAGCTCCGCAGCAAGCCCGGCGAGCACACCACGCACATCGAGGAACTCCCGTACCAGGCCCTGTCCCGCCGTCTCACCGGCGGTCTGCCGCCCAACTGCCGTCTCGTCTACGGGCACATGGGCGACGTCCTCGACCGCACCGACCTCCTGGTCACGGTCAGCTCCACCGCCGCCCTCGAAGCCCTCCACCGGAACGTGCCGACCGCCGTCCTCACCGACCTCGGCATCCGCGAGGCCCTCGGCAACCACCACTTCCTCGGCTCCGGCTGCCTCACCTCCTGGGACCGCCTCGACGCGGGCCACCTGCCCCGGCCGGACCCCGCCTGGACGGCACGCCAGGGCGTCGCGACGGACCGCCCCCACGAGCGCGCGTTCGACACGGCGCGCGCCCGGGTCGCCGAGCTGGCCCGCCGCGCCGCGCCCCCGCCGCT
>NZ_JAILXP010000073.1 GCF_020740895.1 Streptomyces sp. UNOB3_S3
TGTATAAGAGACGGGTGCCAGGCAGGGGGTGGTGGGTGCGCTGGGTGAAGTGGCGGCCGGCCGCGCGTCGGGCTGCCTCAGCGGTGACGGAGTCGAGGGCGCCGCGGATGGGCGCGAAGGTGATCACGATCCATTCGAGGTACTCGCGCGGGGTGAGGAACGAGCGGGCGGGGGTGGGCCAGAAGGTCTCGGGGATGCCGTTGGCGACGAGGTAGGAGTAGCCGGGCTTCTTGTCTTTCCACAGGTGGGGTGCCGCGCCGGCGTCGAGGACCTCGGCGTCGAGGGCGAATCCTGCGTCGCGTTCGTTGCGTACGCCGTAGCACCAGGAGGAGCCGAGGGAGGCGCGGGTGTCGGTGGAGACCTGGTTGCCGGAGGCGCGCTGCATGGAGATGACCAGGGAGATGCCGGCGGAGCGGGCTTCCTGGGCGATGCCGGTGAAGACGTCCTCGTCGATCTCGCGGATCGGTTTTGCGGCTTCCTCGAACCAGCCGATCAGGTAGGGCATGCCCGGTGTGCCGTCGGCCTGGGTCTCGGCGCATTCGGGGACCCACTGCTTGTAGCCGTACTTCGCCAGCCAGGCCGTGCGGGCGGGGATCGCTGCCTTGATGGCGGCGATCATGGCCTCGGTGGACTTCATATCCAGCACGGCCCAGCCGATCGCGGGCAGCAGCGGCCCGAGGGTCTGCTCGCCCTTCACGGGGTCGGAGGCCCATACCTCGACGTCCCGGCGGGAGAGGATCTCGGCCAGGGCGGTCAGCCCGCCCTCGGACTTGCCCGAGCCGGTCATCCCCATGATCAGCAGGTGCATGGCGTTGCGGCCGGCCTCGGGGTCGCCGGGGAAGTACAGGACGGCGGGTGTGCCGTCCTCGTAGATGCCGACGTGGACGGGGTCGGCGATGCTGCCGCCGGGGTGTGAGGGGCCGGGGTAGGGGACGGTGTTCTTCAGCAGGTCGTGCGGGACGACGGTGAGCTGGGCGCGGGAGGCCGAGTCGGGGTCGGGCGTGACGCGGATGGCGTTCTTGGGGACGTCCAGGGCGCTGGCGAGCAGGGGCGCGGCCTTGCTGACGTCGTCGGTGGTCAGCTCGCCGCGCGGGAGTTGCAGGTCGAAGGTGGCCTTGTTCGGGGCGATCTGGCTGCGGGTGATCTGCGTCTTGGCCAGGCCGACCTTCTCCAGCAGCCCGCCGTCGCCGTTCGTGCCGGTGGCGTCGGGGGTGCGGCGCAGGACCTGGCGGATGTTCCAGGACATGGCCAGAGCCGGGGCGCCGATGAAGTACAGGCCGCCCAGTGGTCCGGCGTCGGGTCCGGCGATCGAGGCGGCGGTGAGCCAGCTCGTCCCGGCGGCGACGGTGATCGCGGAGTGCAGGCGGCGTTGGGCGGTGGTGCTCTTGCCCGCCCACCAGGTCACGCCGGTCAGGGCGACCGAGGCCAGGGTCAGGCCGGCGGTGGCGGCGGCGCTGCCGGACCAGAAGTGGTGGGCGGGCAGGGAGGCCAGGCCGGTCCCTGCCCCCACGAGCCACGGGGGCAGGTGCGGCTGGAGGCGGTGGAGCAGGTACTCGCGGACGCTGCCGCTGCCGGTGTCGATGCGCAGGTGCTCGTCGCGGGCCTGCTCGCGGGTGGAGGGGGACACGGCCGAAGGCCTCCTTACGCTTTCGGGTGATGCAGGGATGCGGTTTCGGGGGCTGGCGCCTGGCGGTGGGCGCGGGCTGTGGGGCTTCGGTTGCGTCCGTGTCAGCAGTCCAGGAGGTGGCAGGGGAACGGCTCATGCTCCATGCGGACGCCGGAGGACTTGATCCAGTACCAGTGGAAAGGGAAGGAGCGGGCTCGCGGCTCCAGTTCGGCTCGCAGCGCCATCAAGGCGACGGCGCGGTGATGGCCGTCGGCCACGTACACATCCGGGTACCGGTCGCTGATGCCGAGGATGAGGGGCTCGTGCACCCCGTGCCAGCGGATCGACTCCTTCAGCTCCTGGACCTTCGCCCGGTCCTTGTCGCGTCGGTCGAAGTAGCGAACGGCGTCGTGCCACTTGTCGTACTCGGTCGGCCGGATCTGCCGGTCGTTGAGGAACGACGTCTTCATCTGTCCGCGATACTTCATCGGGCATCTCCTCCGGTTCGGGTACCGGCTCGACGGTCGAGGTGGCCAGCTCCCCGCCCCGGTCTGAACAGGGCGGGCGGGAAGGCGAGATCATCCGTTGAAGTCGAAGCGGCGGCCGGTGGGGCGTTGGCGGCTGCGATAGGGGGCGAGTTCGGGGTCGTACTCGCGCTGGAACGCGGCGTAGGTGGCGGCCATGTTCTTGGCCGTGTCGCGGGCGTCCTCGGCGGCCTTCGTCAGGCGTTTGGCCACGCGGCGGGCCCTGGCCCGGGAGCCGAAGGGGCGGCCTTCGGGATCGGGGACCTCCTTGAGCACGGCCTGGAGGATCTCGGCGGCCATGGCCAGCTCGAAGGACAGCTGCAGGAACAGGCCGCGGCCGTTCTCGCAGTAGTTGCGGATGTCGGCGTTGTTGAAGAACTCGGGGTCGGCGAGCGGGCTGTGGACCCTTGACTGCCGACGGCCGTTACGGCCCCCGCCGGGAGAACCGTTGCCGCCCCGAGGACCGCCCTGGTTGTAGCCGCCGCCGTTGGGGGCCTGGCCGCCGATGTGGAAGTGGTACTGGTGGGTGCGGTTGGTGGTCCGGTTGCGGGCCTTGCCCCCGGACGGGCCCGCGCCGTTGCCGGCGCCGGGGAAGCCGCCGTTGAAGCCTTGGGGGCCGAAGGGGGAGCCATTGGGCGGGGTCGTCATCGGGCGGACTCCTTCTCGACGCCCTCACCGGCGTCGGTCGGCTCGGGCGTGCGGGTGGCGGTGCGCAGACGGCGGCGGGTGACGAGCGCGGTGATGGTCAGCAGCAGCCAGACGAGCGGCAGCGGCTGGGTGAACGGTCCGAAGGCGACGGAGGCGGCGGCCCAGGCACCGGTCACGAGGACGGCGGCGGCGATGCCGTAGCGCCAGGCCTGGACGCGTGGGTCATCGGTCGGCCACTGGCGGTGGGTCCACAGCAGCCAGGCCGGTCCGGCGGCGGCGAGCGTCGCGAGCGCCAGCCACAGGCCGGGGGCGAGGACGTGCGCGATGGCCGTGGCGGGCAGGCAGAGCAGGCATGCGAGGAGCAGCCCGATGCCGCGGCGGCGCTTCCAGGCCGCCCGGCCGAGTGCCATGGCCAGGCGCTGCCGCCAGGTGAGCTGCTCGGGGACGACGATCACCAGCGGGGTCTCATGCCGTCCCCGGCGCTGCGTGGGGATGCGGACGGTCGTGGTGCTCCGGTCGAACCAGGTCATCACCGGTCCCCCTTCCTCGCCGGGGTCGCCGGGCGACCGGTGCCCGGACGTCCGATCCGGCGGCCGTTGACCGTGGCGTAGACGTCCTGGGTCATGGCGGGCTGCCAGCGGTGGCCGAGCCGCTTGGCCCGGTACATTGCCTCGTCCGCGCCGCGCTGCAGCTCCGGCAGGCCGGCGCCCGGCCGGTGGTGGGCGGCGCAGACGCCGATCGACACGCGCGGGTAGAGGACGGCGGCTCCGGTCTCGACCGGTTCGACGAGCCGTGCCCACAGGACGTGGAGCATCTCGACGTGCAGGTCGACGTCCGGGGCGAGCCGGGCGACGGCCGCGAACTCGTCGCCGCCGAGGCGGGTGGCGAAGCCGTGCCACATGGCGGACCAGGAGGCCAGACGCTGCCCGACCGCGGCCAGGACCGCGTCGCCGGCCGCGTGCCCGTACTCGTCGTTGATCGCCTTGAACTCGTCCAGGTCCAGCAGGAGAACGGCGGCGTGCGGGTGCCTGATCGCGCGGAGGGACCGGCGGGTGAACGCGGCCCGACCCATCAGGCCGGTCAGCGGGTCGGTGCGGGCGGTGTGAAGGCGGCGGGCCAGGAACAGGGCGTGGGCGGCCCAGCCCGCCACCGGGGCGGCGATCGGCAGGGCTTGGAGCACGGGGGTCATCGGGCACCCTCCTTCGAGGGGTTCGGAGTGGAGCGGGGAGTCGCCGAGGCGCGGGCGGCGGCTCCCCGGGGAGGTCAAGCGGCTGCCGGTTCGGCCGCGCGGGCCGAGGCGGCTTCGCGTTCCGTCTTGAGGGCGTCGCGCAGGGCCCGGGCCCGGCTCGGGGCGATGCGCAGGGCCTTGCGGATCGCCTCCGCGCTCAGGGCGTCGTCCGGCCAGTCGACGGTCAACGTGCGCGCCTGATCGAGAAGCTCGTCCTCGGAGCGCGAGGGCTGGGGTCGACGGTCCGTTCGGGGCAGGCGGCGGTTCGATCGGCGCTGTGTCCGCACGACGAGGGGTCGACTCGATCGCGGCCCGGCGGGGTCGAGGGCCGTACGCGGCGATCGGTCGGCCGGGGAGTCGATCGGTGCCGGGGTCGATCCGGGCTGGTCAGGCGTCGATTCGCGGGTGATCGTCAGGGAGGTCTGTGGCTGGTTGCCGGTCGGAGCGGGGCAGGTGGGGCCCAGCACCGGAATGGGCTGCCAATCGGTGGCCCACAGCCAGGCGGTGGCGCGCTGCGCTCCCGTGTCGGCGGCGTCCTCGATGACGTGTCCGAGTCGGCTCTCGGCGGACAGCCGGTTGCGCAGCAGATCGGGGGTCAATCCGGGGGCGGTGCCGTGGTGGATTCGCCAGGCGGTGGAGAAGGCGTCCTCCGCCGGGAGTGTGCCGTAGGGGGCGGCGGTCATCAGCCGGTCGGCGGTCCGGCACACCGTGCTGTGGTGCCGTCGGCGCCGACGAGCGTGCCGGATCCGTTCGCGCTCTTCGCGGACGGGGGCGTGCGCGCCGTGCAGGTGCAGCTCCCACATCGCCACGGCGAACAGCGAAGCCAGCCCGAGGACGATGCCGAGCCACAGCCCGTAATCGCGGCTCCCGTGCCAGAAGTTGACCGCTGCGGCCACGGTCGCGCAGCACCAGGTGGCCATGCGGTACCGGCCGGTGGGACGTCCCTGCCGGGCAGCCTTGGCCGCGCCGAACGTGGCCGCCCACGCCCCGCCTTCGAGCATCAACGCCAGCAGCGCGGAGAGCACCATGGCGAGCCCGGCGGAGAACAGGGCGATCACCTGGTACACGACGGCCGGGACGATGGCGCAGGCCATGACGACCCCGGTGCAGACCAGTGCACCGTTGTCGACCGCCCAGGCCCGGCATTCGCGGCGACGGGCGCGGCGCTCGGCCTTGTCCTGCCGCCTCTCGGTGCCGGCCGCGGCCCGATCGGCGCGGTCCTGCTCCCGTTCCAGCCTCCGGGCTTCCCGCCGCTCGGCCGCGCGCTCCGATCGGTCGGCGCGGTCCTGCTCGCGGTCGGTCAGCCGGTCCCGGCGGCGCTGTTCGTGCCAGAAGAGAAGGTTCTCGTTCATGCCGCGGCTCCCGTCGGCTGGTCACCGGGGACGGCGATGCGGGTCATGTCGGCGTAGCGGGCGGCCTCGGGGCCGGTGAGATGGCCGTGCTCGTCGATGGCCTCGGCCAGGCGCAGGACGCGATCCCATAAGTGGGCCAGGGCGGCGTCTGCGGCGCGGTGGACCACGGCGAAGTCCAGGCCACCGGCAGGGGTGTAGCCGAAGCCGAGTTCTGCGCGCCGGCATTCCTTGAGGCATTCGGCTACCAGGTTCCGGTCGTGCGCCGAGAGGCGTTCGATCACCCATGCGCGTTCCGGTGTCCACAGCCCTTGCTCGCGCATCCACCGGTCCTGGGCACGCTCCCCGGCGGCACACATCGCGATGTAGTGCTCGTACGGGACGGAGAACCTGCCGCTGGCCTTCACCCAGGCGGCGCCCCCTTCTCCCGGGGTCTTGCCGAGATCGTCGCAGATGTGGATCTCGCCCAGGGGCATGCCAGAGGCGAAGTACAGCATGGCGTGGCCTGCCTCGTGGACCGCGATGCTCCTGCGCAGCACCGGGTCGGGGAAGCCGAGGACCTGGTACGCGGTGCCCGAACTGCTGGGCTCGGCGTAGCGCGTGTAGACGGGTTTGTCGGAGTTGAGGTGCCAGGTGGTCACCGGCTGCCCTTGATCACGGCGGGCGGCGGGCAGGGCGTGGCGCATCGCTGGCCTCCTTCCAAGGAGGTCGTTAAGGGGGGAGGGGGTCCCGCCCGGTGCGGACCTAGGGGTCTGCGCGGACGCACCGGGCGGGCAGTGGCCGTGGGCTACCGGTCGCGCTCGTGCTCGTGGCGGGAGATGACCAGGGAGATCAGCCCAGGGTCGGTCGCGAAGCCGACGTAGGAGCCGGCGGTGTCCCACACATGCCAGCGGACGGTCAGCAGGCCCGGGGTGATCGCGCCGACGGCCAGGTAGCGGCCGGAGCGGAACACCGGGTCGATGACGGTGACCAGGGAGGGAAGCGGTTCAGGCATGCCCCTCACTCCCCACCGAAGGAGTACGGCGGCCGGCACAACTCCTCGCAGGTGTCGGCGCGCCGCAGGTCGTCGAGGACGAAGGCCAGGTCGTACTCGCTGTCGATCCACGTCTCGACGTAGTCGCCGCACGGGCACGGGTGCAGCAGGAGCAGGAAGCCCCGCAGTCCGTCCGGGCGGTCGCCGTCGTACTCCGTGCCGTGGATCAGGAAGGCCTCGGCGCCCAGGTAGGCCGTGGCCATGGGCTGGCGGCTCTCGCCTCCGCTCGGGTAGCCCTGCCAGGCCCCGGCCGGCAGGGCCTTGGCGAGGGTGTGGGGGAAGTGGAGAGCGACGAAGTCTGAGGCCTGTTCCACGGCGGCCTGGCGCTCGATGGCTTCGCTCTCCCGGCGCTCACGATCCCAGGCGGCCTCGACCTCGCGGCGGTAGTCGGAGGCCAGCGAGAGCAGGGTGAGCAGGAGGTCGTCACCGTTCCCGGCGAGGCTGAGGTCGGCCATCTCAGGCCTCCTTCGGGCGGTCGGTGATCGCCTCGTGCCAGTCGGCGAGTTCGGTGCCGGCGGAGCCCGGTTCGTACGTCATCGGCTTGTGCAGGCCGAGGAAGCCGGGGGCCGTGACGATCACGGAGCCACGAACAGGGATGCCTGAACCGCGGAACCGGAAGGAGACCGGCTCATCAACCGCTCCCCACCGCCGCACGAGCGCGGGGCTGAGCAGCGCGGGAGCAGCTACCTCGGGCTGGTCGAGGGCTTCGCGGGCCACCTTGCGCCAGTCAGGGAAGAGCGGGTCAGTGCAGTCGACGACCGCTTCCTCCCGGTGCTCGGTCGTGAGCCGCAGTCCCGTCGCCTCTTCTGTCCACCGCCAGCCGAGCGTGACGCTGCTGTAGTAGCCGGTGCGATCCAGGAACCGCTCCAGTTCGCAGGCCTCGGGGCGTTCGATGAAGGCCGTCCACGGATCACCAGTGCCCGAGACCGTGGCCCGGCCGACGGCCATCGTGTACCGGTCGGTGGCCACCACGTACAGGGCCGTGCCGTCGAAGTCGAGGAAGAGCCCGCCCAAGAAGCCGGACTCCTCCATGTGCGGCAGGGCGCGGGTCACCGCCTGGCGCAGGCCGGTGACGACGGTGCTGTTCGAGTCGGTCATCGCTCAGGTCCCTTCCGGCGGACTGACGGGGGCGGTGTGGGGCACGTACGGCCAGGCGGGCTCGACGTACGCGGTCGGGTCGCTGCGGCGGAGGTAGCTCTGAAGGCCGGTGGCCTGCTCGGCGGCCCGCTGGACCTGCAGCTGGTGGAGGGCGCGCGGGTCCATGGCGCCGAGGTGGGCGTAGTGGTGGCCGAAGCGCCAGGCCAGCCGGGCGGCTGCGAACGCGTCGGTGGCCGCCGCGTGCGGCCCGTCGTGCCGCACCTTCCAGTGCGCACACAGGGCGGGGAGCTTGCGCGAGCCGCGCCGGTAGGGCTGGACCTGCTTGTCGATGATCAGCGGGTCTATGACCGGCGAGAGCTCGTTCTGCAGGAGCCGGTCCACCAGCGGGACGAGGTCGTGCCGGCGGGACTCGCGGTCCAGGATCGTCAGGTCGAAGCGGGCGTTGAAGATGACCAGCGGGTGCCCGGTGGTCAGCAGCGACGCCAGCAGGGCCGTCATCTCCTCGATCGCCGTCGTGGGCGGCATTCCCTCGGCGCGGGCGCGCTCGGTGGTGATGCCGTGTACGGCGGTCGCCTCCGCCGGGATCTCGATCCCAGGGTCGATGAGCCAGCTGGTGACCTTCGGCTCCTGACCGCCGCCGACCTCGACGACCGAGGCGGACACGATGCGGTCGGAATCCCACGCGGTGCCGGTCGTCTCGGTATCGAAGGCGACCAAGCGGCCGTCCGGCCAAGGGGTGGCGTTCACCGTGCCACCCCCTTCGCGAGGACCGGCGGGCAGGTGTGGGTACGGGCGGCGCGTCGGCCGGCGTCCTGGTTGCGGTAGGTGCGGCTCCAGCCGCAGACACGGCAACGGGTTCGGGCGCTCACGCGAGCCGCCTCCCCACCACGCGGGCGTTGCCGTCGGCGGCGAGGGCATCCAGGGCCAGGGTGGTCAGCTGGGGCGCGAACTCCGGGAGTTCGCCCAGCTCGTCGAGGGTGTCGATGAGCACGGACAGCGGCTGCTCGTCGCCGTCCCAGTGCGCCACCACCGCCGCACGGGCGGCGGCCAGCAGCTCGCCGTGATCCCGCTGCAGCGCGGTCAGGCGGCGGCGCGAGGCGTCGGACGTGGACATGGGGACTCAACCTCCAGGAAGTCTCGATGGCGCTGCCGGGCCCGCGCGGGCGGCACGAACCAGCGGTCCGGGCATGGCCCGGCAGCACAGGGAAGGGAGAGAAGAAGGAGCGGATCAGCGGCAGCGCGTGGGCGGCAGTTCCTGCGGTGGCCTGCTGAGGATCGAGCGCAGGACGACGGCCACCACGGCCAGGGACAGGGCGGCCACGGCCACCGACGCCGCCACTACGGCGACGGACAGCAGCAGAGCCACCAGGACGACGCCGACCACCAGCACACCGCCGGCGCCCACGGCCACGGCCGCGCCGGGCGACAGCCGAGCCGCCTCTCGCCGACGAGCCGTGCCGCCGTCGCAGCTGCAGACCGCGCAGTGGTGCCCGGTCGCGGCCGGCAGGCTGTGGGCCGGGGCGGGGAAGAGCTGGTTGCCGTACGCGTCGAAGACGACCGAGGGCGCCGTGGCCTCGTCCTGCGGCGGCACCTGGGGCCGGAAGGGGTCGATCATGCCGCCTCCTCCTCGCCGCGCTGCAGGTCCCGGCGCTCGCGCGCCGTCAGACCGCCGAAAACGCCGTACTGCTCCCCGTTCTCCAGCGCCTGCTGAAGGCAGGCGGCGATCACGGGGCAGCGCTCGCACATCTTCTTGGCGAGGGCGACGGAGGCTGCGGACTCCTCGAAGAACAGGTCCGGGTCCGCGCCGCACACCGCCCGATCCAGCACGGCCAGGTCGAGGCCGAGCGCCGCCGGGCCGCCGGGGCGGCGCAGGGACGGGGGCTTCCAGGGCAGCTTGGCGATCTGCAGGTGCGGCCGAGACGAGCCGCCGATCGCACGAACCGGGGTCGGCCTCACCGCCGCGCCCCCGCCCGCTCGATCTGGGTCGTCGGGGAGAATTCGCACCCGCACGACCCGCACAGCTCCCGCGCGGCCGTGCGGCACCGCGAGACCCGCACGGAACGGGCGCACCGGGGGCACGACGCCGTCCGGCAGGACGGGCGCTCGTCGTAGCCGGGCAAGGCCGCCATCACGCCACCACCGTGTCGACCCGCGCCGGGTCGGTGGCCACGGAGGTAGCGGCGAAGACGGTCACGTCCAGACCCTGGGCCCGTCCTCGGGTCTCGAAGTGCCACCCGCCGTCGGACATCGGCTTGAGCTGGGTTTCCGCACCGATCGCCTTGGCCAGGCGCGCCACGGAGGGGAACAGGGCCTCGGAGGGCAAGAAGGCGAACTGCACCATGACGCTGTCGACGTGGATCGTCAGCGACGGCGCGGGCAGACCGGGGAACTTCTGCAGGAAGCCCGCCACCTTCATCACGGTCGCCGAGAGCTCGTCAGCCGACGGAATCGGGACGGACCCGCGCCGGGGCAGGGGCGTACGCTGGTTGAGCATCAGTGCTCCTTTGGACAGGACTGATGTGGGAGCCCCGCTGTGGGGACCGGACGGTGTGAGCGCACCTCCGGAACCGACGCACGGTGGGGCTTTCGCATGCCTCCCAGCAAGCAAGACATGTACTACCTGTATCTCAATGTGGCGTGAGAACGAGGCGGCCGTCAAGCCCTCTTCGAGCGTCGGTTTCGCAGGAGTTGAGCTCTGCGTGTGGAAGAGCTTCGCCGAGGGAGCCGCGACAAGTTACCGATCTGGTAGACGACTTGAAGGACATCTCAGTACCGTTCAAGTCGTCCCAGGACGTCCCCCGAAGAGGGAGTGCGGCATGGCGAACGAACGCCTCCGCAGCGCGATCGTTGCTCGCGGCATGACAGTCGATCAGGTGGCCGAACGGATCGGCGTCGACCCCAAGACGGTCGATCGGTGGATCAACAACGACGCCCGGAAGCCGTACCGGCGCTCGCAGTACGCCCTGGCGAACCTGCTCGGGCGCGAGATCTCGTACCTGTGGCCGGAGGAACGTACGGCCAGCGATGTGCGGGAGGCAGGCCAGGCCGAGCTCATCAGGCTCTACCCCCATCGGGCGGTCGTGCCGAAGGAGCTCTGGCCGGCCCTCTACGCCAAGGCGAACCGGTCATTCGACGTCCTGGTCTACTCCGGCTTCTGGCTGAGCGAGGACCCGACGTTCTTCCGCGTCGTGCGGGAGAAGTCCGCGGATGGCGTGCCGGTTCGCTTCATGCTCGGTGACCCGGAGAGTCATGCCGTCGCCCAGCGAGGCGACGACGAGGGGATCGGCGCTGGCATGGCTGGCAAGGTCCGCAATGCGCTGGTGAATTACACCCCGCTGTTCGGTTTACCGAAGGTGGAGTTCCGGCTCCACGACACGACGCTGTACAACTCGCTCTACCGAGCCGACGACGAGCTCCTGGCCAACGGCCACATCTACGGTGTCGGCGCTTACCTGGCTCCGGTGCTGCATCTGACCCGAGTCCCAGGTGGGGAGCTGTTCGACTCGTACGCTGAGAGCATCGAACGCGTTTGGCAGGGCGCGCGAGTGATCACCTCGCCGCATGACCTTGGAGGTACGGGATGAGCCGAATCGACTACTTCCAAGATCCGGCGGCTCCGGCGGCGAATTCCGTCGTCCCTTCCGTCACTGCCGTGGTTCGTAACGAGGACGGCGCCGTCCTGCTCATCCACAAGACCGACAACGATCTATGGGCGCTTCCGGGCGGCGGCCATGAGATCGGCGAGTCGATCGGCGGCACGGTCGTGCGCGAGGTGGAAGAGGAGACCGGCATCCGCGTCGAGATTCTGGACGTGAGCGGGCTGTACACCGACCCCGCGCATGTCATGGCGTACGACGACGGCGAGGTTCGCCAGCAGTTCTCGATCTGCTTCCGGGCCCGGCCGATCGGCGGCGAACTGCGCACGAGTAGCGAGTCGAAGGAAGTCCGCTGGGTCTTGCCGGCGAACCTGGACGGCTTGGACATCCACCCGTCGATGCGCTTGCGCATCGAGCACGGGCTGGACGATCGACGCGCACAGCCCTACATCGGCTGATCTGCGCCGACCGTCGCCGCCAGACGGCGTTGAACACGATCGGACGCTGCCTGAATCTCGGGCTCGGCACGCCGAATGAAGCGGCCGACAACGCTGTCGGGGCCGTAGCGGCCGACGATCTCGGCGACGCGATCAGTCGGGTTCGTAGGTGCGCCATCCGGTGTGGTGGTCATGTCGCAGAACAGCAGGGCGTCCACGAGGTGTGGTTCCTCAAGCTCGAACTCGGCTGCCAGCTCGTCCCGGAGCCCACGTTCGTCCGCTTCCAGCAGAGCACAGGAGTGATGGGCCACAAGCCGCACGATGCGCTCGTCGGCATGTTCCACGCTGCGCAGGAACCTGGCGCCGTCGAGTGGGTGGAAGCCCGTGTCGACCAGCCGCGGCGAATACCCGATGTCATGGAGGACAGCCGCCGCCTCAAGCAACCGGGCGTCGTCCCCCAGGATGGGCGCGATGCTCCTGGCCCGTTCCTGCACGCCGCAGGAGTGCACCCAGCGACGGGGCAAGGGCTCCGCCAAGAGCGAGTCGGCCAAGTCGTGCGCCCAGACGATGAGATCCATGGAGACGAAGCCTACGAGCCTTCGGGAGCCGGCGGCAGGGCCTTGACGAGCCGTCCCTTCCCATGGACCGCTTCGAGCATCCCTTCGCCTTCGAGCTGCGCGAGTGCCCTTCGTACGGATGTCCGCGAGGTCTGGAAGCGCTCGCAGAGGCTGGCTTCGGAACAGAAGGTGCTGCCAACTTCAAAGCCGCCCTCAGCAAGGGCAGCGCGAATCCTGTCGACGAGCGGTGGCGTAGCCCTGCCTTCGCGCAGCTGCCAGCCGACGCCGGGACGGGACTCGATCAGGCCCTCGGCAGCGAGCGTCTGGAGTGCCCGGCGGACGGTGGTGCGCGCTACACCAAACTCGTCCATCAGCGCAGCTTCCGACGGGATGCTGCGCTGCTCAGCCTCGGCGCCAAGGCGTTGCCGAAGGGCAGAAGCAATTCGCAGGTAGGTGCCGCGTGGGCTGAGTCTGGTCACTGGTCGTCTCCTGCACGCCGAGTCGCCAACAGGTGCAGCAGGGCGACGAGCGTGCCCGAGCCCATCAGCTCGTCGCGCGCCATGAGCTGAGGGACGACAGAGAGCGGGACCCACGCGACGTGACCGCTCTCCTCGGCGTCGGTCGGTTCGCCAACGAGCCGGGCACCATGGCCGACGAAAATCTCGTGAGGCGAGTCCACCATGCCGACCACGGGCTGGTAGGTGACGAGGTGGTTCAGACCCGCCGGCCTCCAGCCCGTCTCCTCCTCGACCTCTCGGAGCGCCGCATCGAGGGCTCCTTCTCCTTCGTCGACGATTCCGCCGGGGAGCTCCCAGCCCCACTTATCCGGTACGAAGCGGTAGCGCCAGAGCATCAGCACGCGGTCCTGGCCGTCGAGAACGGTGGCGATGGCGACGCGCTGGAGCCGCACCACGTGGTGCTCGAAGCGCTCGACCCCGGGCGGCTCGACGTCGACCAGGTCCAGCTTCACCCAGCGATTGTCGTAGACCGTCCGCCCGCCGTGGATCTGCCATGGCTCCAGCTCTCCCGGCGAGCTGATGCTCACGTTGGCGGGGGCACTGGCGGGCGTCAGTACGACGTACGAGCTGCGCTCCCGCACCTGCACGATTCCCTCGGCCACGAGCCGCGCGAGCACCTGCCGCAAAGCCGTCCGGCCGATCTCCAGCTGCTCCGACATCACGCGCTCGGACGGCAGCTTGTCGCCGGGCGCCAGTTTCCCTGCCGCGATCCACTCCCGGATTGTCCTGTCGACTCGCGCCGTCTTCGGTCCCATCCGCTGAGCGCACCCCCGGTCCGGTTGCCGATGCCACCTCTCAACGTTGAGGGGTGGTCCAAGGCTAGATGGCGGCGAGCTTACGGGGCACGCGCTCGCGCGCTGCCCACTGGATGGAGCGCCCGAAGGAACTGTTCGGGTCGTACCGGCCGACGGCCTTGGCGATACAGCCGCAGGCCTCGCGGGCTCCCGCCAACGCAGTACAGCAGAGCGGTGATCGACGGTGAGCTGCGGACGAACAGGCCCACCGAGGTGCCATGAAGCCTCGCCGGACAAGCTCCGGTAGCCGTTGCTACGTGGCGGGAGGGGCTTGTTTCAGCCCAGAAGTAGAACCCCAGCCCCATGGATATGGGTTGTCATTGGCTCGATCCGGGCTGTTCGGCGCCGTTCCTCTTCTGAGGCGGGAAAAGCAGACATGGAGCCTTTGTGGCTACTTGTCCGCATCGGCGTCCTATTTGTGTCAAAGATGCTGGATTTAGTGCAAGTCTGTCACGTGCATGTTGATATGTTGCACTTCGAATTGCTCCGAATCCTCGCGAAACAAACCTTTATGGCGAACGGTCTGGCCATGTTCTTTCTCGCCTGTATATCCCCGGACCTCCTGTGAAACGATCTTTCTCGGGCGGGCCGAGCTGAATTCGGGTCGGCTTTTGCCCTGTGAATGCGTACAGATGGAACTGGGAGGGGTTATGAACACCACTACTTTCGGTGGGAGAGTCATGAAGCGTATTTCCATGGGGGGTGTCGCCGTCATTACTGCGGGCGCAATCCTGACGGTCACTGGCCCGGCGGCGTCTGCCGCGCCAGCTCACACTTCGCGTAGCGCTCAGGCCGCCGCTGCGGTCTCGGCGCAGCTCGGAACTCCTGTTGACGAGGCGCTGGTCCAGCAGATCGTTGACGGCATCAAGGCTGCTCGCGCATCGCTCGCGGCGGGCGAGAGCAAGGTCGTCTACAACAACGGCGCGTACGGCGTTTCCCTGGCCAAGGACAGCGCGGGCAAGGAGACGCTGCGCGTCGTCCAGACCAGCAAGGACAGCCAGGCGCCCGCCGGCTTCTGTCACAGCGCTGCCATGGCCGCGGTGTACGGCATTGGAGCGGCGGCCTTCGCTGCCGCTGCGGCGACCGGCGGGATCGAGGTCCTCGGCATCATGATCTCGGCGAACGCGGCGCGGGCCATGTCCACCGCACTGTCCGCCGGTTCCGGGGTCTCTGCCCTGGTTTCGCAGTACATCTGCTGATCGAGCATCTACCCGAACGGAAATAATGCGCGCCCTAGTCACCGTCCTCGCGATTCTGGCGATCCTGGTGCCCGTGGCCGGAATATTACTCAGGAAGTCGAAGGGTGACCTTCCGAAGTGGTATTTCTGGCTATTGGCCGCGGTCGCCCTGGCCCTGGTCGTTTCTGTGAGCTACACGCAGTTGATTTGAGGAGAATCCATGCGGAACGGTAAGTCCTTAGGGGTACTGGGGGCCGTCTGGCTGGCCGCTGTTTCGACGGTCGCGCTGCCGGGTGTCGCGCTCTGTGGCGGTTCTGCCGCCGGCGACGTCCTGGCGTCCAGTGCGCCGTTCCTGGCCTCGATGGCCGTCATGACGGCCATGACCAGCAAGCGTAGGTCGGAGGCTGCAGTGACCAGTGCTTCCCTGGGAACTGCTCGCGCGTAGTTTCCTGGCTGGGACGGCTGGGTCTGTGGCGCGCCCACAGACCCAGCCGTTTTTCCGTGTGGGCGCCGCGTGCCGGAGTGCTGTGGGCCACTGGCGGGCCAGGCGGGGAGCAAGAATGGCCGATGCTGGCGTCACCGCAGGTCAGCGATGCGCCAGCCGTGCAGCAGCGACCCTCTTGAAAACCGTCGTGGCAGCGATGTCACCGTGGGTTCAAATCCCACAGTCTCCGCCAGACGCGCGTTAGCGCGGGTCAGAAGGGGTGCCCCGGATCGGGGCGCCCCTTTCTCGTTGGGGCTGTCTCACCTGGCGTGCCCTCCGGTGGTTCACTGCACAGGAGTTCGTGCAGCGGCAGCTTTGCTGCCCAGTGCCGGTCCAGGCGGGAGCAGGCCCGGAATCAGAGCTGCGGGCGAGCACGGATCTATGGCCCGATGACCACATCGTCGGGACTCATGCCGTCGGCGATGACCGCGGGACGCAAGGCTGTAGCCGGATCGGCGAACGCCCCAGCGGCGAGGCGCGGGGAGCGCTATGCAGGGAATCTGGGATATTCCCTCTGAATCGGGAACATGTCCTCGTAGGGGTGTGGGCGACCTTCTTGGCGGGCGTGGCGGTGATCGACCACTGAGGCCCCCGGGCCCCGGGCCGGGTGGCGCGCTGGGGTCGAGGTTGCCAGAATCGAGGGTAAGGAGCGCTGAATAGCTGGAGGAATTGCCATGGCTGAGAACCCGACCAGCATGCAGGAAATCCTGAAGGGCGCACATTTCCCTGCCCGGGGCAAGGATCTCGCCCGGGTCGCCGAGGATAATCATGCCTCGAACGACGTGGTCAGACGCCTGCAGGAACACTCCAAGGACACTTACAGGACCCCCACCGATGTCGAGCGGGAGGTCTTCGGAAAGGGCTGAGCCCGACGGACCGCTTGCGCTCGCCGCTTTCCCTTGGGGGCGCTACCGCCGATTCCGACAACTATCTTTTGCGGTGGTGCGGCTGCTCTGAAAGTCCACCGGATGGCTTCCAAAGTGACTGCGGAGTGGAAAATGCTGGCGATGCAGGGCGAAAGGAAACGCTGCGTGTCGTCCAGACCCAATTTGGCTGGCCGCTGTTTCGACGGTCGCGCTGCCGGGTGTCGCGCTCTGTGGCGGTTCTGCCGCCGGTGACGTCCTGGCGTCCAGTGCGCCGTTTCTGGCTTCGATGGCCGTCATGACGGCCATGACCGGTAAGCGCAGGGCGAAGGCTGCGGTGGCCGGAGCCTCGCTGGGGGCTGCTCGCGCGTAGTTTGCTCGCTGGGGCGCCCGGAACCATCCGGGCGCTCCTTCCCGTTTCTGGTGGCAGTGTGCCGCGCCGGCTCAGGTGGCGGAGCGGATTGTCGCCTTGGCCCGTTCGTAGGCCGGGATCACGACCTTGGAGTCGTCGCTCTCCGCGCCCTCGACGTGGAGGACGGTGGAGCCCTTGGAGGTCTTCACCGCGAGGCCGCGCCGGGTCTGTGGCTCGTCCAGGAGGATGTCCCGCTGGGTGTAGACGACCTCCACGGCGGGCAGGTCGCCGAGTTTGGTCTCGGTGTACTGGGGTTCGCTGACGCGCTTCTCCTCGGCGACGAACTTCTCCAGTACTTGGCGGGGCGACTTGCCGGGCTCTTGGGTGGTGTACACCCGGATGAAGCCGATCACGCCGGTACGGCGTGCGGAGAGTTCGCAGGCGGCCTTGAATGACCGGTGGCCGGACCACTTGTTGAGGAACTCGTTGTCCTCGTCCGTGAATCCGGTGAGCTTCCACTCCTTCGGTGCCTCGAACGAGATGGGAAGCGCGCAGGCGGTCCCCGCGTCCCCGATCCTGCCGCCCTTCAGGCCCCCGCCGGCCTTGGTGGTCTTTTTCGCTGTCGGCGCAGTGGGATTGGTGGGCTCAGTGGGCTTGGTGCTCTCCTTCACCGCACCGGTCGCGGTTGCGGCCTCAGTGGACGAGCAGCCGGTGAGGGCACCGGCGGCGAGCAGGGCGGACACCGTGCTCGAAGCGATCTTGCGCATCAAAGTTCCCCGATGAATCAGACAAGCCGCGCAAAGCTATCTCTGTGCGAGCGATCCGCTCAAATCGTTTTGGCGGGCGGCCGGTCCGGCCCCCTCGGGAGTTGTCCGGTAAATCGGTGAGTCTGGCGTGATCAACAGACGTAGCATGATCAGAGCTTTTTATCCGTTCCTCACGTCAACCAGAGGTGTGTACATGAAGTTGGCTCGTGCGTCGGTTCTCGTCGCGGCCGTGGCGATCGCTCCGGCCGTGCTGCTGTCCTCCCCGGCGGTGGCCGCCGGTGGTGGGCAGCCCGCCGCTGTGGCGGTTGCGGACAAGGCCGGTGACGCGAAGCCCGGTGGGACCTCGAAGGAGGCCGACGAGCGGGACGAGAAGAACCGGATCGCCATCTTCAAGATCCTGGGCGACAAGAACACGGGTCCCGGCGTCCGCGAGGCCGCGGGGAAGGCGCTCAGCGGTACGCCCGAGGACCGGGTGCGGTTCCTCGAGGTCGGGCAGCACCAGGAGCGGCTGACCGACGACGAGGTGCGGATCTCCCAGATCATCAACTCCGGCGGGCCCAGCGTGAAGGAGCTGGGTAAGGACGCCCTGCGGGCAGGCACCGCCGAGGCCGTCAAGCACTTCTTCGACGAGCTGCCCGCCGCCCGCCGGACCGATGACCGGATCAAGGTCACCCAGATCGGCGGCGCCGGCGGTCCCGCCGTTCACAAGGCGGCCTACGAGGCGCTGCGGGACAACTCCGATGAGGCCATCAAGCGCTTCCTCGAGGTCGGCCAGTTCGAGGCCCGGAAGAAGGACGAAGCCGCCAAGGGCAAGGGCGAGGGCAAGGACGCGGGCAAGGACACGGGCAAGGACGCGTCCGGCACCGGCCACGAGGACGGCAAGGGCGCCAAGGACGACAAGGGCGCCAAGCCTTCCGCCTCCGCCGGCCAGGCCAAGCAGGGCGGCGGCGGTGCCGAGGCCGGCGCCAAGCCGTCCGCGTCCGCCTCCGCGTCGGCCTCCGCGTCGGCTCAGGGCTCCGGGGCGTCCGCCAAGGACAGCGGTGGCTCCGAACTGGCCTTCACCGGTGCCGGTTCCGGCACCCCGTGGGTCGTCGGCGGCACCGTCGTCGCCCTCGGCGCGGGCGCGGGCCTGGTCTTCGCGGCTCGTCGCCGCGGCGCCGCCCGCCGCTGACGCTCGTACGACCGGTACGTCATATACGACCGGTACGTCATAAGCGCAGGCGCGGACATGCGAGAGGGGCACCCCCGGCCCGGGGTGCCCCTCTCGCGCGTCTGTGTAGTGGCCAGGTAATGCCTGTGCAATGGGTGTGCAAAAACTCACGGCTCATGACGGGAACGCCCGGGTCCCCACCCGCATCCCACAGGGCACATCCATTCGCCATGTGCCCTGTGCTGCTCGTCGGGCAGCCGACCCGAGCGGAGCGACGCCATGACGCATTCCCCTTCCGGTATTCACGCGCCCCCGAGCGCCGTGCCACCGCCGCCGCGGCGACGTTCCTCGCGCGGCAAGCGGTGGGCTCTCGTGGTGGCCTGTCTGGTCGTGCTCGGGCTGATCGCCTGGCCCGTGATGGTCCACTACGAGATACCCCCCTTCACGGACAAGGGCGCCCCCGTCAGCTACGGCAAGATCGAACAGCCGGAGAAGGGGTCGGGCAAGGGGAAGGGCGGGGGCGCCCCCGCCACGCCGGTGGACTCCAAGGTGCTGATGCCGACCGGTCCGGCCGCCGACTTCAAGAACGCGCGGACCCTGGACGACGGCACCCACGTCAGCCTCGTCACCCTGGAGGGCAAGAAGTCCGGCTTCAAGGGCAAGGTGTGGGTCTGGGCGCCCAAGGAGTACACGGACGACCCGAAGTACGCGAAGAGCGGCTTTCCTGTGATGATCGCCCTGCCCGGCGGCCCGGGCTACGGCACCAACTACTGGTGGGCGGGCTTCAACTTCCAGGAGAACATGGCCAAGTGGTACAAGGAGGGCAAGGTCAAGCCGTTCCTGCTGGCCATGCCGGTGCTGAACCCCGGCCCGGACGACAAGGGCATCTACTGGGACGGCAGTGACATCCCGGGCCAGCCGAAGATGGGCACCTGGCTGACCGAGGACGTCCCGGACCTGATGCGCGCCAACTTCCGTACCCTCAAGTCGCGCGACGGCTGGGCGTTCATGGGCTCCTCCACCGGTGGTTTCGCCGGTCTGAAGGCCGTGCTGAAGCACCCGGACAAGTTCAAGGCCGTCATAGCCAACGGCCCGGACGTCGTGCCCGACTCGCCGCTGTGGAACGGCCACGAGACGGAGAAGGCCGAGAACAACCCCGAGGTGCTGGCCAAGCGCCTGATCGACACCAAGGGGCCGGACGTCTACCTCTCCTTCCAGGTCGGCACGCGGGAGAGCAACAAGCACACGCTGCCCGACGTCCGGAAGTTCATCGAGACCTACGGCAAGGGCCCCGTCCACACCAACCTCAAGGTGATCGAGGGCGGCCGGCACGACGGGGCCACGTACGCCCCCAACCTCGGCGACGGCCCGCTCCAGTGGATCAGCGAGCAGATCGAGGGGCCGACACCCTCGTCCTGACAGCAGGCGGGGGACACACGGGGGATATGCGGGGACGGGCCGGCGCCCGTCCCCGCACCCGTCCCCGCACCCGTCTCAGCGCGCGCCCGGGCCGAAGATGATCGCGTCGACGATCGCCTCCGCCATCGCCCGCTCACCGTTCGCGTTCGGGTGGAAGGCCGCGGCGGGCCGGCTCGCACGGGGGTAGAGGCCCTCGACGTACCGCTCCTCGAACGGCTGGCACGCGTCGTGGTCGGCCGTCGTGACGTTGGTGTTGACGTAGAGGTCGCCCCGGCCGGTGGCCTCCTTGCGGAGCATGGCGTTGAGCCGGCGCAGCGTGCCGCGCAGGTACGGGATGTCGCCGTCGGCGATGCGCACCGACTTCCGGCAGCCCTCGATGTCGTCGCCGAGCAGCGCCGGGTAGCCGACGACGGCCACGCGCGCGTGCGGCGCGCGTTCGTGGACGGCCTTGAGGACGGCGGCGACCTTGGGGGCCGTCTCGTTGACGCGCTTGTCGAGCTCGTCGACACCGTTCCGGGTGAAGTAGCGCTGGCAGGGGTTGTCGCGCGGGATGCTCTCCACGGAGCCCAGCGGGTGGATGCAGCGGCCGATGATCTCGCCGAACCCGATGTCGTTGCCGCCGATGCCGATGGTGACCAGGGAGGTGTCCGGGCCGATGGAGTTCAGCTGCGGGTCGTTGCCGGTGGCGGCCTGCCGGTTCCACATGTGGTCGGTCGTGGCGCCGCCGCAGCTGGCGTCCGTGAAGCTGGAGCGGTCCGATATGCCCAGCTCCTCGCGGACGATCGAGGGGTAGTTGGCGTCGGATCGGCCGCACCGGGTGTTCACCTGGCGCGGGATGGCCGGGCCGGACGTGAAGGAGTCGCCGAGGGCGACGTAGCGCGGGACGCGCGGGCGCGGTTCCGCCGCCGTGGCGGGTGTCGCGGCGGTGCCTGCCGCGACCGCCGCCGCGGCGCCCAGCGCGGTCAGGGCCAGACGGAGTCTGCTGCGGGCCATGGGAGCCTCCTACGGGCGTACGGGCCTTGGGGGTATGGGCTTTGCGCGTACGACGGGTGTGTACGGCCGGTGTGTACGACTGGGGGGCGGCGCCAGCCTCGGGGGCGGCGAGCGGGGCCGTCAATGGACCGGCCGGTATGGCGGACACCTCTGACCGGATACCGGAGATCCGGCGTCCGGTCCGGCGGGCTTGACGGACGTGCGGCAGCGGCTGTCATGACGCCTTCCGCCGTACCACCGGCGTGAGCAGCGTCAGGTGCGTACCGGGCCGTGAGGGCCGTGCGGGCCGTCCGGAGGGGTGGGTGGCGGTGGTGTGGTGGGCCGTGGTGGTTGTTCCGGCGGGCCGCCAGTGGTCGCCGCACCGTTTCGCCGCGTACATGGCTTCGTCGGCGGCGCGCAGCAGGTCCGACAGCCCGGCGCCGGGGCGGTGGCCGGGGCGGCACAGCCCGATGGAGGCGCGCGGCGCCAGCGTCACCCGGCCCGTGTCGAGCGGGGCCGAGAGCCGCGCGGAGAGACAGGTCATCTCCGCGTCCGCGTCGGCCTCCGGCGCGAGCCGCACCAGCGCGGTGAACTCGTCGCCGCCCAGCCGCGCGGCGAAGCCGCCGCGCTCCCGGCACCAGACGGCGAGCCGCCGTCCGACGGCCGCGATGACCTGGTCCCCGGCCTCGTGCCCGTGGGTGTCGTTGATCTGTTTGAAGCCGTTGAGGTCGAGCAGCAGCACGGCCGTGTGCGGATGCCGGAAGGCCCGCGTGGCGCGGGCGGTGAACTCCTCGCGGCGCATCAGGCCGGTGAGCCGGTCGGTACGGGCGGTGCGGAGCCGGCGGGAGAGGAAGAGCGCGTGGGCGGCCCACCCGGCGGTCGGGACGGCGACGGGCAGGGCCTGGAGTATGAGGTTCATCGTGCACCTTCCTGTGGGACGGGCTGATCTGCGGGAGCTGTTCCGATGTGCGCGACGCTCGGTTCTGCTGCGGCTGTTGAGAAATTCGTGAGTTCTGCGCTCTGTGTGGTTCTTGCGTCCTGTGTGCGGCACGTGCTTTACGAGTGCTTTGAGCCGTAAGGGAATTCACGAGGCGAACCGGCCGGGTCGTCATGCAGGACGTCCCCGTTCCCGGCGGACCGGACCGGAGCGGAACCGACACCGCCGGGCCGACGGAACCCCGATGGGCTTCACCCGGTGAAGACGCCTGTCACTGTGTCGACTTATGGGCAATTCGGGGGAGATTCACGGCGGCTTGACGAAACGGTTCACCACATGGGGCGTATGGGACCCAAGAGGGTCGAGAGGGCGTGGATGCGATGCTTTTCGCAGTGGTGGGGGTTTAACTCGGTCTCGTCATGCTTGCGAGGGAATGCGGACAGACTGGGGGTTCGGTGGAGATTCGGTGGGCAATTCTGGCGGTGCGACGTCGAACAAGCGCCGAGGCGGTCGGCCAACCTCCCGGCAACAACGAGTAGTTCTGTTCCTTCAGGAGGAATCGAAATGGCAAGCACCCGCACTGCCGCCCGCATCTTCGCCGCCCTCACGGCCCTGCCGATGGCGGCCCTCCTCTTCGCCGGCGTGGCCACGGCCGACGACGGCGGCCAGCTCGCCAACCGGGGTTCCAACGTCGCTGCCGCAGGCATCGTGGGGAGTGGCGTCGGGGGAAGCAATCACGGCAACAGCACCACGACCCTGTCGCAGGCCACCGGAAGCGGGGCCACGAATCAGACCAACACGGCGAGTATCCTCAGTCCCGGACAGCACGGGCACAACTTCGTCCAGCAGGAGAACGTGAGGATCACCTTCACGGAGCTGTGGCGCCACTGAGCGCGCGCCTCCCACCCGGGTGACACGGGTGATGTGGTGAGAAGTGGACTGGGTCTGTACGACACCGCGCGGCGGCACTCCGGTGCCGCCGCGCGGCTTTTCCGTATGCCTTGACACCATCGCAGAGCTGACGGACAGTCAGAAGCTATGACCGTGGCCGACCTGTCCGCGCAGCTCACGGCGTACGAGGGGCGTCCCGCCGTCCTGGGAGGGCGAGGCAGGGATCCCGTCGACGCCGCGATGATCAGGCACTGGTGCGAGGCCATGGGGCTACCGGAGCCGGTCGCCTCCGGTACGGGTGCTGGTGCTGGTGCTGGTGCTGGTGCTGGTGCTGGTGCCGGTGCAGGAGTCGGCGTCGGCGGCGAGGAAGAGGCGCCGCCCGCCATGCTCCAGGTCTGGATCATGGGCGGGCTCTCCGGCACCGTCGGCCGTACCGAGGCGTACGAGGAGCTCGGCGCCCTGCTCGACCGCGCCGGCTGCACCGCCGTCGTCGCGACCGACTGCGAGCAGGAGTATCTGCGGCCGCTCCGGACCGGCGACGAGATCACCTTCGACGCGGTGATCGAATCGGTCTCCCCACGTAAGACCACGGCGCTCGGCACCGGTCACTTCATCACCACGCGCACCGAGATCCGCGCCAACGGCGAGCTCGCCGGAATCCACCGTTTCCGCATCCTGCGATACGCGCCCGCCCCGGCCCCTGCCGTCTCAGCCGCCCCCACCAGGCCCACCC
>NZ_JAILXP010000730.1 GCF_020740895.1 Streptomyces sp. UNOB3_S3
CCCGTTCAGGGTAGGTGACTTGGCAGTCCTGTCTGGGGTGGGAGGTCGGGGATGACTGACCTGCGTGCTGCGTATCCGACGGACTTGTCTGATGCCGAGTGGGTGGTGCTCGCGCCGCTGATTCCGCCACCGAAGGCAGGTGGCAGGCCGCTGAAGCATTCGCGACGCGAGGTCATTGATGCGCTCGCGTACTGGTTGCGGGCCGGCTGTGCCTGGCGGTTGCTTCCGCATGACTTCCCGCCGTGGCAGACGGTGTACCACTACTGGCGGGTGTGGAGGATCGAGGGGCGCTGGGAGGAGATCCTGGCTGCTCTGAGAGTGCGGGAACGTGCTGGTCAGGGCCGCGATCCGACGCCGAGTGCGGGTGTGCTGGACAGTCAGAGCGTCAAGGGCACTGAGCGGGGTGGCTGGCATGGGTACGACGGCGGCAAGAAGGTGTACGGCGTCAAGCGACATCTGATGGTGGATACCCTCGGGCTGGTCCTGGCGGTGTGTGTCAGTCCCGCGAATGTGGGTGACCGGGACGGTGCTGAGGTGCTTCTCGCCCGGCACGCTGGGAAGTTTCCGCGTCTGCGGCATCTGTGGGCCGACCAGGGATACCGCGGCAGCGACTTCCTGGACGGGATCCGCGAGACCACCGGGATCACCATCCAGGTCGTGCGGCGTCGCGATGGCGGATTCCGGGGCACCTGGGTCCGGGCCGGCGACACACCACCCGCGGTGCCTCTCTTCTCGGTCGTGCCCCGCCGGTGGGTGATCGAGCGGAGTTTCGCCTGGCTGGGACGGTACCGCCGCTTGTCGAAGGACTACGAGTACCTCGCTGAAAACTCGGAGAGTGCGGTCTACCTCGCCACCATCATGCTGCTGCTTCACCGGGTCGCAGTTCCCACCT
>NZ_JAILXP010000731.1 GCF_020740895.1 Streptomyces sp. UNOB3_S3
GGGCTGGGGGTGCACCGGAGTGGAATCCCATCTTCCCGCATCCCCGCAGGCAGGGCACACGCCCGGTGCCGCCGCCGGCCCCGGGCCCCGAGGGTCACAGCCGGGCCTGGAAGACCCCCACGGAGCGCTCGGGGCGGTAGCCGAGCAACTTGTTCACGGCGCGCATGGGGCCGTTGTCGTCGGCGACGGTCGTGGCGACCTCCCGTACGGGCGTCCGGCCCTCGCCCACGAGCCGCAGCATCCGCAGCTTCACCGCCCGGCCCAGGCCGAGCCCGCGGTGGGCGGCGGCGACGGCGGTGCCGTACTGCATGGCCCGCGCGCCGTCCGGGGAGCGCCGCACCAGCTCGGTGTAGCCGGCGAACGAGCCGTCGGGCGCGACCGCGACGACCGTGAGCATCTCCCCGCCCCGGTCGACGACGAGCTGCTGGACGGCGCGGGAGCGCGCGGCGTCCCAGCGCGGCCGCTCCTCCTCGAAGTCGCCCCAGGGGCTGTCCGACATGGCGTCGCGGACGGTCGCGAAGGGGGCGGCGTACTCCTCGGGCACGGCGCCCTCCCACTCGATGAACCGGTACCCCTCCGGCAGCACCGGCTCCTCCGCGACCTCCGCCACCCGCTGCACATACATCACCAGCGGAATGGCGCACACGAAACCGTGCGCGAGCGCGAACTTCTCCCCCGCGCCGCCGATCTCGGCCTGGATGCCCACCGCGGCCCGCTGCTCCCGCTCCAGAATCGCCCGCACCTCCTGCCACAGGCGCGTCCCGATGCCCCGGTTCCGCAGCTCCGGCCGGACGGCGAGGTGCTCGATCCAGGCCGTCCTCCGGTTCTCCTCGGCGTCGAACAGCCGCAGCGAGACGACCCCCGCGTACGCCCCGGGCGTCCCGCCC
>NZ_JAILXP010000732.1 GCF_020740895.1 Streptomyces sp. UNOB3_S3
GCGCCCGCCCGCGACCGGGAGCGCGACCGGGACCGCTCGCCGGGCGCCCGCAGCGTCATCGGCACGCCCGACTACCTCGCCCCCGAGATCATCGAGGGCCTGCCGCCGCGCGCGTCCGTCGACGTCTACGCCCTGGCCACCGTCCTCTACGAGCTCCTGGCCGGCTTCACGCCCTTCGGCGGCGGCCACCCCGGGGCGGTGCTGCGGCGCCATGTGACGGAGACGGTGGCGCCGCTGCCCGGCATCCCCGACGAGCTCTGGCAGCTCGTCGTGCAGTGCCTCGCCAAGGCGCCGGCGTCCAGGCTGCGCGCCTCGGAGCTGGCGGCCCGGCTGCGGGAGCTGCTGCCGCACCTGGCCGGGATCCCGCCGCTCGACATCGACGAGCCGGAGGAAGAGGAGGCGGCGGCCCCCGCCGCTCCCGCCGGATACGCGGAAGCCGCCGCTCCGGCGCCCGCCGCCGGTGCCGCGGCCGCGCCCGAGCCGCGACGGCGGGGCGTGGTGCCGCTCGTGCCGGGGGCGGGCGTGTCGGACTCCAGCCGTGACACCCACACCAGCATGCGGGTCCCCGGGCCCGAGGAGCTCGCGGGCGGCCCCCACGGGACGGCTCGCGCTCCGCGCTCGCCGGGGCAGCCGCGAGCCGGCTCCGCGCGCCACCGCTCCCCGGCGGAGCAGGCGCGGCGCCGCCGCATCCGCCTCGGCGCGGCGGCCGTCGCGCTGGCCGCGGCGGCGGGCGTCGGCGGCTGGTTCGCCACGAGCGGCGGTTCGGACGCGGGCGACGCGAAGCCGGGCGGCTCCCACACGCCGGGCATCCACCGCACGGCTCCGCCGGCGGCGGGCACGCGGTAGGGCGGGGCGCGGGTGGGGCGCGGGCCGGTCCGGCGA
>NZ_JAILXP010000733.1 GCF_020740895.1 Streptomyces sp. UNOB3_S3
CTCCCCGCCCAGCAGCACATCGAGCCCGCCGCCCAGCGGATCACCGTCGATCAGCATGGTGCGCCACCCGGCGCGGGCCGCGCCCACGGCCAGGGCGCACGCCAGGGTGCTGGCCCCCGCGCCGCCACGGCCGCCGACGACGCCCACCGTGAGCGCCGGAGGGCCCACCCCCTCGACGGCATCGGCGATCCGGTCGACGAGCCAGCCCTCCCCGTCGGGCAGCAGGGCCACATGGCGGGCGCCGATCGCGACGGCCCTGCGCCAGACGCCGGGGTCGTCGGGATCCCTGCCGACGAGCACCACACCCTCGCCGCGGACGGCGGCCCCCAGCCTGGTGGCGCTGTCGTCGCCCACCAGGATCAGGGGCGCGCCGTCCCAGCCGGCTCCCCGGGTGGCGTGGCCATGGATGACCTCGGGCACGGCGCCCGCCGCGGCGCACAGCCTCAGCAGGTCGTCGAGCAGCGCCTCGTCCTCCGTGAGGATCAGTGGGCCCCGCTGCTTGCCGTCCCCGGAAGCGGTTCGATCGGACGTGCTGGATTCGGACGTGCTGGATCCGGTCACGGTCTCCTCCCCTCTCACTCCGCGCTCTCATCTCCGCGGACATCGCGGAACTCGCGGGGAATCACCGTGCAGCGGACCGGGAAATCGTGTGGATCTTGGTCAAAAACTGTGGACAACTCAACGGTTGTGAATATCCCGCTCACCTATACCGGTGACTTCCGGAGAGCAGCATGGCGATTACGCTGCGTAACGGGTATGAAGGGGGGGGAGGCCGCGCGCCCAACGGGGCGGGCGAGGACGAGGGAGGCCCGATGCCGACGACCAAAACGCATCCGGACATGCGACGACCCCCGCCGGGGGGGAGAGCGGGGGTCG
>NZ_JAILXP010000734.1 GCF_020740895.1 Streptomyces sp. UNOB3_S3
GGCCCGCCCTCGGCGCCCCGCCCCGCCACTGGTTCTCGTCAGGGCGAGCACCGATACCACCACTCCGGCCAGACCAGCCATCGTGCCGACGATGCTCGCTACCAGCGCCCCGGTGTTCAAATCGGCCAGCACCACCACCAGCACCAGCGCGACCGAACTCAGGCCCGCCAGCACCGCTACCAGCCATGCCACGGCCCGGCCTCGCCCGGAACCCCCCGTCATCACGCCCTCCCGCCCACGCGCCACATCGTCTACCCCTGCCTCGGGCCGACCCCGTCAACTAGCGGCAGGTGGACAGACCGTAGCGCCCCGCAAGCAGCCGAAGCATTCGAACGCAACACAAAATCCCACCCAACCACCCACCCCGAATAAACGTCCGGAAGCCCGGAACGGGCACAGTGACAACTGCATCTGGCGACACGGCGTTTACTGGCACCTCAACTTGCGCGGCCCGACAAGGAACGCATACGGCCACGTGATCATCCGGGGTTGTAGACCCATAGCCAGTCGCCCTTCACCACCTACTCGCGGTCGGCCGGACGCTTGGCCGTGACGATGCGCGCGCTGAGCGGAGCGCCCCCACCGGGCTTGGCCACATCGCGGCAGCTGCCAGCTCGCCCTCAGCCACGGCCGGGTAGTGCGGTCTCCTTACGGCCCGCAGGGGGTGACGGCGGGAGTACGGCGCTCAGCTCCCACGGCTGCTGTGGTGCGGTTCCCGGGCCTGCGCCCTCCGCCTGTCCCCTCGCTGCCAGCCCGTTCTTGAGGCGCGCGACGGGCAAGTGGCAGTCGGCGACGGGCCCCCGGGCCAGCCTCTCAGCGCTGCCGCCGTGTTCTCGTGGCGGGGTGACGGGCCTCGGTCTCGATG
>NZ_JAILXP010000735.1 GCF_020740895.1 Streptomyces sp. UNOB3_S3
GTCCAGGGAGGCGCCGGACCAGAAGCGGTCGTCGCGCGCGTGGAAGGCGGCGGGGGTGCGGTCGGCGGCGGGCAGGCTCTTCCAGGTCCACTCGGGGCGGTAGAAGCCGAACGAGATGAGGTGAGGACGCCCGGCGGGGACGATCGCGTCCCAGTCGACCCGGGTGTCCCAGCCGTTGGCCTCGACATCGACCCCCGCCCAGAGCTCGTACGGGCTCCGGCCGAGGCTCCGGGCGAGCTCCCCGGAGGACGTGAGGCCGGAGCGGCTCCAGTTGAAGTTGAGGAACATGGTGTCGGCGGCGCGGAAGAACGGCGAGTTGCGGTCGTTGAGCTCGTTCTGCCAGGCGATGTCACCGGAGATGGCCATGGCGTCGTACCAGGTGACGCGGAGGGCGGGCCCGCCGCGTTCCCGGAGGTGGGCGACGAAGTCCCGCATGTCGGCCCCGAGGCGGGCGTCCCCGCCGCCCGTCTCGGCGTTGAGGAACCAGCCGTCGAAACCGTACGCGCGGGCCACCTCGATCAGCTTGCCGGCGAGCGGGAAGCCGCCGTCGGCGTCACGCCGGACGAGGTCGCGGGTCCACTCCAGCCGCCCGCCGTAGGCGGTCGGCGGCAGGAAGACCGTGCCGAGCACGGGCACGCCGTTGCGGTGCGCGGCGTCCACGACGGGGGCGTTGGGCGCGAGGATCAGCCCCTCGTCCGAGGAGCCGCCCCAGAAGACGAGCTCGTCGAGGTAGGCCCAGTGCGTGAGGGCGTAGTAGTCGGCGGTGGCCGACCCCTGCGAAGGGTTGCCGGAGGTCGGGGCGAACGCGGCGAGCGCGGATATCCGCGCCTCGTCGCGCCGCGCGGTGGAGTTGGGGGGC
>NZ_JAILXP010000736.1 GCF_020740895.1 Streptomyces sp. UNOB3_S3
CCACCAGACGGCGGCGGTCCCGGGGCCCGGGGTCGGGGTGCCGGCGCGCTCGTCCGGCGCCGGGGCGGTGCCGATCACGGGGTCGGGGCCCGTCCTCGGCTCCAGCCGGGGGACGTGGGTGCCGGAGGCGGTCGCCCACAGGTCGTCGTAGTGCTCGCCGGGGTGGCCCGGGGGCCGTCCCCGGGCCTCCAGGAAGACGGGCGGCCCGGTGCCGGGCCGACCCCGCAGATGGTGGTCGAACCAGCGCTCCGCGCTCGCCCGCAGCGTCTTCGTGGCGTGGTCGTCCCGCCGGTACTCCAGGCGCTTGGCCGTGCGGAGGCGGCTGAAGTACCGCCCGTTCCGGTCGGGGGACTCCAGCGTCCCGGACCAGGTGTCGGCCAGCAGGACGGCGGGGGCGTGGGCGTTGAGCCCCTCCAGGCGGTTCATCGGTGAACGGGCGCGGGCGAACGCGCGGAAGGCGGGCGTGGGGTCGGGGTGCTCCGCGTACTCCCGCAGGGCGCGGCGGACCTCCGGGTCCGGCCGGACCGCGCCGGGCCGGGCGGCGGCGTGGAACAGGGGGTGGGCGCGTCGCCGGGTGCCGCCGCCGTAGAGCCCGTCGAGGAGGTCCACCCAGCCCCCGAGGGCGGCCACCGCCCGTACCCGCCGGTCCGCGGAGGCGGCCAGCAGTCCGATGCCGGCCCCGTACGCCGTGCCGCACAGGCCGACCCGGTGCGCGTCGGCGGGGGTGTGGGCGAGCGCCCAGGAGATCACCGAGGAGGCGTCGGCGACGTACTCCGGGCCGGCCATGCCGAAGGCGCCGCCCGAGCCGGGCAGGCCGCGCGGCCGGTAGCCGACGACGACGTACCCGGCGGCGG
>NZ_JAILXP010000737.1 GCF_020740895.1 Streptomyces sp. UNOB3_S3
GAGCGGGACGCGGTGACCGTCGCGGCCGTGGACCTCGCGGGGTCGGTCGTCGCGGCCCGTACGGCGCCGCTCGCGCCCGGCGCGACAGCGGAAACCCTGGTGGACGTGGTCGTGGGCGAGGTGCGGGCGCTGCTGGAAGGCGGGGAGGATCGCGATCCCGCCCCTCCCCTCCTCGGCGTCGGCGTCGCCGCGCCCGGGCCGCTCGATCACGCCGGCGGCGTCCTCCGGGACGTGACCGGATTCCCCCAGTGGAGCGGCTTCCCCCTGCGGGACGCGCTGGCCGGGCGGCTCGGCCTGTCCGCCGGTCTGTCCGCCGGCCTGCCCGCCGGTCTGCCCGTCGTCCTGGACAAGGACACCAACGCCGCCGCGCTCGGCCTCCTGCGGTCCGCCCCGCGCGAGCCGGGCTCCTTCGCCTATCTCCACCTCGGCACCGGCCTGGGCGCCGGACTTGTGCTCGGCGGCGAGGTGCACCGGGGCGCCCGGACCGGTGCCGGGGAGTTCGGGCACCAGGTGCTGCGGCTCGACGGGCCGCCGTGCCCCTGCGGCAGACGCGGCTGCCTGGAGGTCCTGTGCCTGCGGGCCGTCGCCGACGGCGACACCGCCCTCGCCGCGCGCCTGCTCGGCGTCGGCGCCGCCAACCTCGTCCAGCTGCTGGACATCGACCGTGTGCTGCTCGGCGGCCGGACCGTGCTGGCCGGCCCCGACCCTTACGTACGGGGCGTGCGCGCCGAACTCCCGGCGTCCGTGCCCGTGGCCGTCGCCCCCGGCGGGGAGCGCGCCGTGGTCGAGGGCGCGGCCGAACTCGTGCTCGCGCCGCTCTTCGGCGCGGGCCGCGCGCTGGCGCCCGC
>NZ_JAILXP010000738.1 GCF_020740895.1 Streptomyces sp. UNOB3_S3
TTATAAGAGTATAAGAGACAGGTGGGGGTAGGGAGGGCCGGAACGCGCCGTTCCGGGCGCGTCGAGGCTTTGTGGAGGGGTACCGCATGACCGGAAAGCGCGGCATCGGGGTCGCGTCGAGCTCACTGGCACTGATCGCGACCTGCCTGGGGTGGGCTCCACCCGCCGGGGCCGACGGCCACGGGCGGCACGCCCACGGGCAGCCGGTCGCATGTCAGGGCCAGGAGAACACCTCGTACCGGCCGGGCCTGACGCTGACGCCCCGGCGGGTCGGCATCCGGGCTCATGCGTCGTACACCTGCTCGGACCGCCCGGGGCGCACCGTCGCGGCCGCCGGTGACATCGCCGCCGTGTCACCGGACAGCACATGCCTCGCGCTCGATACGCCCAGGGGGCACGAGGTCGTGCGCTACGGGGACGGCTCCGTCTCGGAGATCGACTACTCCACCGGCCACGCCGGGCGGGTCCTGGGCTTCAACGCGGTGCGGCTCTCGGGCGTCGTGGTCAAGGGGCGTGACAAGGGCGCGATGGCGGAGCGGATCATCGAGCTGGCGCCGACGGGGCTGCCGGTGGGCTGTCTGACACCGGAGGGGGTCCGGCAGGCGGGTGGCGTGGTGCAGCTGCGCATCGTGCCCTGACCCGGGAGGGGGCGGCGGGCGGTCGTCGTTCAGTGGCCGCCGCCCGTCACCTTGAAGCCGCGCGGGACCATGAACACGGTCAGCAGGGTGACCGCGACGACGATGCCCGCCGAGACGTACGCGGTGGTGGTGAGCGCCTGGTCGAAGGCGTCCCGCGCGGCCGCCAGCACCCGCCGTCCCGTGTCC
>NZ_JAILXP010000739.1 GCF_020740895.1 Streptomyces sp. UNOB3_S3
GTGGTGGGGAAGGCGGTGCGGAGGGCGTCGGCGAGGGGGTGGCCGTCGGGGACGAGGCGCGTCCAGGTGTAGGTCGCCCCGCGTACGTTCGCGGGAGCCGGGCGGGGTACGAGGCGGTGGGTGAAGGCCCGCACCCAGGGGGCGACGCCCGCGACGGACGCGTCGTCCTCGCCCCGGGACGGCGGCAACGCGGCGATGTGGGCCGCGAGTCCGGCCACGCTGGCCGTGACGAGCGCACCGGTGTCGACGGGCGCCGCCCGCCCGAGCGCGCGGGCGGCGTCGGCGGCGATCTGGGCGAGGCGGAGGGAGTTCACATGGAGGTCGGAGAGGAGGAGGTCGTCGTCGCGGATGGCGTCGGCGGGGAGTTCGAGGGCGGTGGCGATGAGCGTGCGGATGGTGACGAGGGGGCCGCCCCCTCCTCCCGCCGGGGGCTCCGCCCCCGGGCCCCCGAGGGGGGCGGTCCCTCCGCCAGCGGAATCCGCAGGCCCCGCCGGCGTCGAAGAGAGGAACCCGCTGCCGGACGGCGGCATGTCGGGTTCATCGAATGGCCGGGGCACGGCCCCGCGCGGCGCCGACTGAGCCGACGCGCCGACCGCCCCGGGTACGCCCGGGACCGCGACGCCGTCGGCGTCGGCGTCGGCGTCGGCGTCGGCGTCGGCGTCGGCGTCGGCGTCGGCGTCGGCGTCGGAGAAGGCAGACCCCGAGGCTCCGCCCGGGCCGGACCCAGCCGGGACACCGCCGTCGGAGGCTGCCGCCCCGGCCCGCGGGGCCGGTGCCGCCTCGGGGGCCGGGGGGCGGAGCCCCCCGT
>NZ_JAILXP010000074.1 GCF_020740895.1 Streptomyces sp. UNOB3_S3
CCCCCAGCGTGCCGAGGCCCTTGCCCCGTACGTCCCCGATGAGCACCCGGGTGCCGTAGGGGGTGTCGACGACCTCGTAGATGTCGCCGCCGACCAGCGCGTCCCGCTGCGAGGAGACGTAGAAGCCGTCGACGACCACGCTGTGGGTGCGCAGCGGCAGCGGTCGCAGCAGGGCCCGCTGGGCGGCCTCGCCGGTGGCGCGGACCCGCTCCAGCAGGGCGTCGCCGTTGCGCCGCAGCCGGGCGACGGTGATGGCGGCGCCCACGATGAGCATGTTCCCCAGCACCGACCCGACGCGGTTGACGGGCGAGGACTCGCCGGTCAGCACCCCGTGGTGCGCCACCATCAGGAAGAGGTCGACGAGCCCGACGAACACCGTCTGCCGGTAGGTGCAGACCGCGGCGGCCGTCACCGGGGCCAGCGCCGCGTAGACGTCGAGCCGCAGATAGGCCGGCGTCCTGAGGTCGATGACCACGACGGCCACGAGATAGGCCAGGACCAGTGCGAACGGCAGCAGTCTGCGCGACACCGCGGCTTGTACCTCCGCGTGGGTGGAAGAGCGGGACACATAGACATTTCCAGACTTTCGCCATGAATGCCCGTCGCCCGCCGCCGTGTCGCCGGTCAGAGCTTGCGGTACGTCCGCGCGTCGTCCGTCGCGGCCAGGACCGCCGCCAGGTCGCCGCCCGCCGAGGCCGTCACCACGGCGGCCACCGCCCCCTCGACGAACGGGGCGTCGGCGATGCGCGTGTCCCCGAGCTCCCCGGCGTCCAGGAGCTCCTTGACGGTGAGGACCGCGCTGCCCATGTCGCACAGCACGACCACGCCGGCGGCCTCGTCCGCCCGGGCGACCGCCCGGCGCACCAGCTCGGCGCTGGTGCCCACACCGCCGTCCGGCAGTCCGCCGGCGGGGGCCACCGGCGCCGGGTCGCCCGCGCCGAACAGGGCCTTGGCGAGGGCGGCCGTCGACTCGGCCACGGCCCGGCTGTGCGAGACCAGCACCACGCCGACCCGCCCCGGCCGCCGCTCGGCGGCCGCGGCCGCCGGCTCCTCCCCGGCCGTCTCCGCCGCCGGGGGAACGGCGCACAGTTCGGGGTCGGTGGCCTCGAACAGCGCGGTGACCAGCAGCGCCGAGGACGTGGCGCCCGGGTCCTGGTGGCCCACGCTGCGCTCGCCCAGATAGCTGGCCCGCCCGCGCCGCGCGCGCATCGGGACGGTCGCCTCCGCCCCCTCGCGGGCGGCCCGCGCGGCCGCCTCCAGCGCGGCCGTCACATCGCCTCCCGCCAGGGCCCCGGCGTACGCGTCGGCGGCGGGCTGGAGCGCGTCGACCATCGTCTTGTCGCCGGGTGCGGAGTCGCCGAGCCGCCGGACGCTCGCCACCGCGGCCGCCAGCGCCCGGCCCAGCGTCTCGGGCGCGACGACCGCGTCCTCGCCCAGCACCTTGCCCATCCGCCGCAGGACCGTCCCGTACAGCGGCCCGGACGCCCCGCCGACGGTGTTGGTCAGGTGGACGCCGACGGCGGTCAGCAGGGCGCCCGGTGTGGCGGGCGACCCGGCGGCGACGGCCTCGGCCGCCGAGGAGAAGCCGCGCTTGAGGTTGACGCCGTGGTCGGCGTCGCCGATGGCGGCGTCGAGGTCGGTCAGGTGCCGGGCCTCGGCGACGACGACCCGGGTGGCGCGGTCGAGGAAGCGGCGGAAGAAGTCCAGGTCGAGCGGGACGGTCATGGCGGCGGCTCCTCGGCACTGGGGGCGGGCTGACGGATGATCAACGCGGCCCAGCGTAGCCCCGGCCGTCAACGGCTCAGGCCTCTTCGGCGCGCACCCGCAGCGCCAGGAACAGATCCGCCAGGTCCTCCGCGCACCCCACGTCCCGGCCCGTGAGCGACTCCAGCTTCGCCAGCCGGTTCCGCAGCGTGTTGACGTGGATGTGCAGCGAGGCCGCCGCCTGCCCCCACTTCATGCCCGAGCCCAGGAACGCGTCCAGGCTGCGCAGCAGTTCGCTGTTGTGCGTGGCGTCGTAGGCGATCGCCGGCCCCAGCACCGCGTCCGCGAAGTCCCGGCGGGTCTGCGGGTCCACCAGGGCCAGGACGAGCCGGTAGGAGCCCACGTCCGCGAACGACACCACGCGCGGGCCCCGCCGCCGCGACCGCGCCACCCGGGACGCCTCCCGCGCCTGGAGCAGCCCGCGCCGCAGCTCCTGGTGCCCGGCGGCGACCCGGCCGACGCCGATGCGCGGCCCGGGCGCGGGGGACGCGGGCCCCAGGGCCGCCGCCAGCCCCTCCGCCAGCCGGGCCGGGTCGGCGTCGGCGGCGGGCAGGCTGACGATCGCCACCACGTCCTGCCCGCTGCTCGCCGCCACGGACGCCAGGCCCCGGGCGACGAAGTGGTCGGTGACGGCCGCCGTGTCGGGCAGCGGCCACGTGGCGCGGCCGGGGGAGTCGGGGACGATGACGGAGAACACCGCCAGCGCGCTGTCCGGGTTGACGCCGAACGACCGCAGCCGGGCCACCAGTTCACCGGAGCGGTGCGGCCCGCTCTGCACCATGTCGAGGATCTCCCCGGCGAAGCGCATCTCGATCGCGCGCAGCGCCTGCCGGTGCGCCAGCTCCACCGTCAGGAACCGGACGCCCTGCTCCAGGACCAGGCGCTCGGCCGTGCCCAGCTCCGCCACCGGCCGGCCGTAGACGACGGCGAGGTCGAAACCGGCGACGCCGCGCACCGGGATCACCGTGGCGTCGGTGCCGGAGGCCAGCCGCAACGGGTACTCCGCGTACTCCTCGCCGTCCGCACCCAGCCGGTCCGCGACCGCCCGCACGTCCTGCTCCGCCGGCGGCCGGCCCACCGAGTCGAGGACGGCGCCGAGCCCGTCCACCAGCGCGACCGGCGTCCGGGCGGGCCCGGCGAGCACCGCCAGCACGCCCCGCAGGCCGTCGCCCGCGGAGACGGCGCGGGTCAGCGCGTTGCTGTGCCGCAGCGCGTCCAGCAGATGCCGCTGCCGCTGCTCGGCCTGGGCGGTCGCCACGGCCTGGGTGACGGCGGTGAACGGCACCTCGACGGGCAGCCGCAGCAGCGGCAGCCCGGCCGCCCGGCAGGCCGCGACGAGGTCGTCCGGCACGGCCGGCATGTCCGTGCGCAGCCCGAAGACCAGCCCGGCGGCGCCGGACTCGGCCAGCCGGCGCACGTACACGGCGCAGTCCTGCCGGCCGAGCCAGAGCCCGTTGGTGAGCACCAGCTCGTCCGGCCCGGCGTAGGGGCCGGGGTCGGGCAGCTCGGTCACATGCGCCCAGCGGACCGCGCGGTCCGTGTCCCCGGTGCCCGGCACGGCCTCCAGGCCGAGCCCCGGCAGGCCGAGCAGGTCGCGGACGCGCAGCATGGCGTGGGGGTCCTGCCCCGTGGAGGGCGGCTGTTCGGGCGAGGGGTTCAAGGACGCGGTCACCCGCCGGACACAACACAGGAGGTGACGGCCCTGTCCACCGTCCACGGCCACCGGCGGCCGGAATCAGGCCACCGGTCCGTGGCGCCCCGCCCGGGAACCGCCGCCCCAACTGGACGATCGCACAGCCGAATGCCGCATCCGTGGAGATCCCTCCACTGTTCGTGAGGCCTTCGGGCGGATGAGATCTTTGTCGTGAAACAACCCCCCGCGCTCCTCGCCCGTGACGCACCGTCAGGAATGTTCGGCCGGTCCATGACGGCGGTGCTGCTGTGCACCTTCAGCGGCTTCACGGGCTTCTACCTGCTGCTGGCGACCGTGCCCGAGTTCGCCGCCGACACCAGCGGCCAGCGGGCCGCCGGCGGAGTGGTCACCGGACTGCTGATGGGCGCCACCGTCGCCGTGCAGCCCGCGATGCCCCGCGTCATCGCGGCCGTCGGCCACCGCACCGTGCTGCTGGCCGCCATGGTCCTCCTCGGTGCCCCGGCCGCCGTGCCGCTCGCCACCGACAGCCTCACGGTGACCCTGGTCTGCGCCGTGCTGCGCGGCGTCGGCTTCGGGATGTTCGTCGTGGCCGGCAGCGCCGCCGTGGCCGAACTGGCGCCGCCCGGCCGCCGCGGCACGGCCACCGGCTGGTACGGGCTGGCCACCGGGCTCGGCGGGGCCGTCGGCACGCCCTTCGGGGTGCTGCTGGCCCACCGGTTCGGCTACGGGCCGCTGTTCACCGCCGGCGCCCTGGCACCCGCCTGCGGGCTGATCGCCGCCCTCGCCGTCGCCACGCCCTGCCCGGCGCCGCCCGGCCGGGCCCGGGTCGTCGCGGGCCTCGCCCGCCCGGCGATCCTGCGCCCGCTCGTCCTGCTGACGGCGGGCACCATGGCGTCCGGCACCGTCGTGACCTTCCTGCCGCCCGCCGCGCCGCGCGACCCCGTCTGGCTCACCCCGCTGGCGCTGCTCTGCCTCCAGCTGTCCGCCGCCGCCAGCCGCTGGGCGTCCGGCCGCCTCGGCGACCGCCACGGCCACCGCGCCCTGCTGCCGCCCGCGACCCTGCTCGCCGCCGTCGGCGTGCTCGGCGGCGTCACCACCCGGCACACCGGCGCCCTGCTGGTGCTCATGGTGGTCTTCGGCGTCGGGTTCGGCGCCCTCCAGAACGCGACCCTGGTCCTCGCCCTTCAGCGCGCCGGCGATTCCAGTGTCGGCAGCGCGCAGTGGAACCTCGCCTTCGACGCGGGCCTCGGCCTCGGCGGCTTCTGCGTCGGCCTCGTCGCCCAGTACGCGGGCTACGACACCGGCTTCGTGCTGGTCGCCGTCGTGCTCGCGGCCCTGGCGGCGGTCGCCGTCGCCGACGTCCGCGACCGGAGCCTCCCGCCGCCCGCCGCCGACGCCGGGTGAGGCCGGTGCAACCGCCGGAAACAGCCGTCGAGTTCTGAAACCTGCCGGAAAGCGAACGGCTTGATATCGAGCCCGTCCCGGCCGATGAGTTCGTTCTCCCCGCAAACTGATTGCACACTGAATCGTCGCGGTGCCGGCATCGGCGTATCGGAACGGCGACGGCCGTCTTGACGCGTGCGTGACCGGCGCGGGCGGAAGGAGGGGAATCAGATGCTGGGAGCCTTGCCCGATGCTCCGCTGCGTGGACGGGAAGCCGAAGTCGATCGGCTGACCTCGCTCATCGGGCATGTCATGGCCGGGCGCTGCACACTGATCACGATCGAAGGACCGCCGGGCTCCGGGAAATCCCACCTGCTGCGCGAGTCCATGCGCATTGCCGTGGAGCTCGGGCTGCGGATTCGCGCCAAATCCGCCGACGGACCGCACCCACCGGGGGGACCACCGCGGTGGGACCCCGGCGATCCCCACCGTCCCTATGCCGTGGCGGTCGACAACGCCCAGCACCTCGACCACGAGGACGTGCGGTCCCTCATCGCGTGCGAGACCGGGCCGGACGGCCCGGCGCGGGTGTGGATCCTCGCCCGCCGCCCGTCCGCCGGGGCCCCGCCCCTGGAGGGCGTGCTGCTCAGCCCCACCGCCGGAACCGAGCGGATCAAGCTGGGCACCCTGCGCCCCGGCGCGGCGATGGCGCTGGCCGCCGACGCCCTCGGCGCGCCGCCCGACACCGGGCTGGCCCGGGTCCTGGGCCGGGCCGGCGGGCATCCGCGCCGGCTGCTGGAACTCACCAAGGGAATGCTGGAGGAAGGCAGCATCGCCGTGGACGGATACCGGGCCCGGCTGGTGACCGACCGGCTGCCGCGGCGACTGGTGGAACGGGTCGAGAGTTCCCTCATGGGATATTCACCGGAGTTCCGCCAGATGGTCAGGGTCGCGGCCGCGCTGGGAAATGAGGTCTCCTTCGAAAAACTGGCCCGGGTCCTGAACGCGCCACCGACGGCGTTGTTGCCGACCCTGGACGAAGTGGTAGCGGCCGGAGTTCTGGAGAACAATGCCGGACGGCTCGCGTTCCGCGATGAGTTGTTGCACCGGCTCATTACCGACTGGATGCCCGAAACCGTTCTCGACGCCTTGCGCGGCCAGGCATCTGTGGCGCCTAAAACCACCGGACCCGCCCTCCTGGCGGAGCCGGGGGAAAGGGGAGCGGACGGGCCGGGGACCACCCCCTACGGGGAGCATCTGAGCGACCAGGAGGCCGTCATCGCGGGCCTGGTGCACGAAGGGCTCACCAACCGGCAGATCGCCCGCCGGCTCGGGCTGTCCCCGCACACCGTCAACTACCACCTGCGCAAGGTCTTCCGGAAACTGGGCGTCGCCTCCCGTGTCGACCTGGTCCGTATCGTGCGCGGGGGTGCCGGGGGAGTCCCCGGCACCCCCGCGGCCCTGGCCCCGCCGGCGTAGGAGGTCCCGCCGGCACAGGACGCCGGTGGCCGCGCCGCCCCCGCCGGGGGCGGCGCGGCCGGCTCAGCCCGTCACCACGCCGGCGTGAGCGCTCTCCCGGCGGGCGGGCCCGGGCCCGTACCAGCGCCGTGCCGTGGGCAGTTCGAGGCCGAACTGGTCCAGCGTCCTGGCCACGATGTGCGTGACGACGTCGGACACGCTCCGCGGCCGGTTGTAGAAGGCCGGCACCGGAGGGGCGATCACCGCGCCCATGCGCGTGAGCGCCAGCATGTTCTCCAGATGGATCTCGGAGAGCGGCAGCTCGCGCGGCACCAGCACCAGCCGCCGCCGCTCCTTGAGCGTGACGTCGGCGGCCCGGTGCACCAGCCCGTCGCCGAAGCCCGACCGCACCGCGGCCAGGGTCTTCATGCTGCACGGCGCGATGACCATCCCGTCCGTGGGGTACGAGCCGCTGGAGATGGCCGCCGCCTGGTCGCCCGGCCCGTGGACATGGTCGGCCAGCGCCGCCACCTCCGCCGCCTTCCAGTCGGTCTCCATCTCCAGCGTCGCCCGCCCCCACTTGGTGAACACCAGATGGGTCTCGACGTCCAGCGACCGCAGGGCCTCCAGCAGCCGGATCCCGATCACCGAACCGGTCGCCCCGGTGATCCCCACGACCAGCCGGCGGGGCCGCGTTCCCGGCACGCGCGGATCAGCCATGCGCGGATCAGTCATGCGCGACGCCGGGGAAGCTGCGGCCGTGCCGCTCCCGCAGGGCGAACGGCACGGTGGCGTCCACGACCGTACGGCTCCCGGTCGCCTCCCGCCCGCGCGCGGCGGCCCACGCCTCGCCCTGCGAGGGGTCGAGCCCGATCCTCGGGAAGCCCGTGAAGCGCAGGGCGTCGGCGGACAGGTCCGAGCGGGTGGTGATCGCCCACAGCACGTCCTCGGCCGAGTCCGGCGCCACGTCCTCGTCGACCAGGACGACCACCTTGGCGAACCGATGGCGGTCCAGGACGTCCTTCGCCATCGCCCGTACCCGCTCGTCGTCCCCCGGGCCCGACTTGCGCACCTGGAGCACCAGCAGGAACATCCCGCCGCCCGCGGGGGAGTAGTGGGCGTCGCGCAGCAGCTCGCCGCCCGCCCACGACAGCCCCAGCGCCACCGCGCCGGCCAGCCCCAGGATCAGCGACTGCTCCCGGCCCGGACCGATCACCGCCGGGAACACCGGCGCCTCACGGGACGTCACCGCGGTGACCGTGATCGCCGGCAGGGACTCCGCCGCGTTGCCGTCGTAGCCCAGCACCTCCGGCAGCGAGTGGCCCGTCGCCCGGCCCGGCAGCGCCTCCGGGGCGGTCGTCCCGTCGAAGTACCCCTCCAGGACGACCTCCGACTCCGCGAACACCGGCACCGGCTGGCTCACCGCCGGGGCCGTCGTCACCGGCCCGCCGGCCAGCGCGCCCGCCAGGGCCGTCTTGCTCGTGCCGGCGGGCAGGAAGTCGCTGCCGACCGCCGACGCCACCATCACGGCGGGCGGCGCGCCGAGGTTCACCGACACCGGGAGGCGCTCGCCCCGCTCCACCGCCTCGTGGTACATCGCCAGCAGCCGGCGGCTGGGCAGCATCCAGATCACCAGCTGGTTCCGGTCCCGCACGAGCATCCGGTGCACGGCGGTGGCACTGCGGCCGGTGCGGGGATCGTGGGCGTACAGCAGCCCGGTGGTCAGATAGGGGCCGGCGTCGCGCTCGGTGGCCCACAGCGCGGGCAGCTCCCCCAGGTCGACGTCCGCGCCGAGCCGCACCTGCGGGAACGGGGAGCTCTCCAGGTGCTCGGGTTCCTGGCAGGCTGCCAGCAGCCGGGCGATCGTGTCGTCGTTGGTGCGCCGGGGCAGGCCGGGCAGCCAGCGCCGCAGGCGCTCCGCGTCGCCGAACGCCCCGAGCACCACGGGCATTCCGGCGGCCGCGTCGGTGACCCGGGTGTACAGCGCGATGTCCTCGGTGCGCGACGAAGACGTGGCGGGGATGCCCGCGTGCCGCGCGGCGTAGTGCGCGGCGATCTCGTGCCGGGTCAGCGGCTGGTCGTAGGTGTGGTGGGCGTGCGGGGCGTCCTTCCGGGCCGCCGCGAGGGCGGCCCGGAAGGACAGGCCGGGAAGGCCGGGAAGCGCGGTCATGATGCCTCTCTCCGTCACCGGACGGCCGGTTCCGGGAGGATCTCCCGGCGGGCCGCCTCCGGCTCGTGCCACCAGGGGTCCAAACTGGGCGGGTTGTTGAAGCCCTCCGCGATGCGGCGAGCGAGCCCGGGCTGCCGCTGGGCGGCGTCGAGCAGCTCCACCACGTGGTCGGGCGCCGGGGGCAGCAGACCGTTCGTCCAGCGCACGACGTGCCGGGCGTACTCCCAGAACGTCTCGAACGTGGCCGTCATCCAGCCGGCGTCGAAGGGCTCGTCCCCGCGCGCGAGGATCTCCCGCAGATAGACGTCGGCGCACTTGGCGGCGCTGTTGGAGCCCTGGCCGGTGAGCGGGTCGTTGACGACGAGGACGTCGGCGACGCCCAGGACCGCACGGCCCGAGGGCAGGGTGGCGACCGGCTTGCGGACGGTCGGCGTCAGCCGCCCGGCGAGCACGCCGCCCGGGTCGGTGAGCACCGCGTCGGCGGCGCGCTCGGCCTCCCAGGGCAGGAACTCGGCGAGCAGCTTCTTGGTGCGGTCCAGGTGCTCCTCGGGGGAGCGGACGTCCCCGAAGGCGTCCAGGGGGCCGCCGGGCACGCCGTTGAGGAACAGGCAGTCGCAGGGGCCGCTCTTCGTCAGGGCCGGGACGATGAAGTACTCGCCGACGCCGGGCATGAGGCTGGCCGAGCAGGCGACGAAGGAGTCGCGGGGGCGCAGGCCGTGGACGTAGGAGACGGCCGCGACGCGCTGCGGGGCGGCGAACGGCGAGCGTTCCTCGTCGCGTTCGAAGATCCCGGCGATCTCGCCCTTGCCGGCGGCGACGAGCACGAGGTCATGGCTCGCGGCCAGCTCCTCCAGCTCGGCCACGCCCGCCTCGGCGATCCGCAGATCGCCCCCGGCGGCCGTGAACTCCTCCAGCCAGGCGGCGACCTTGACGCGCTGGTCGACCGACTGGCCGGGGGCCGCGAGCCGGGCCTCGAAGTCGATCGCCCTGACGGCGTCGGGGGCCACGGTGAAGGACAGGCCCTCGATGACGGGCGCCACGTCCTGCCAGTGGTCCAGGCCCAGGCGGCGCTCGGTCTCCAGGGCGTCGCCGAACATGATCTGCGTGGACATCACCCGGCCGTCGAGGACCTGTCGCGCGGTCCTGTTCGACACGAGGGTGACGTGGTGGCCGGAGCGGCGCAGGCCGAGGGCGAGCTGCAGGCCGGCCTGGCCCGCCCCCACGACGGCGATCGACCGTGTGCTGTGCGTCATTGCTTCGCTGTCCTTTCCGGTACTACGTCCGGTACTACGGTTTCCGGCCGGTCGGCCTCGTCGTCCGTCCCGTCGTCCGCCTCGGGCGTGCTCTCCGTCATATGGAGGCCCAGCACGCCGCCGATGATCGCCACGAGGCACACGACCTTGCCGACCGTGATGTCCTCGCCGAACAGCAGGGCCCCGAAGACCACCGCGCCCACCGAGCCGATGCCGGTCCACACGGTGTAGCCGATGCCGACGTCGAGCGTCCTGAGCGCGAGGCTCAGCAGATACACCCCGCCACCGCCCGCCACCACGGTGATCAGGGACGGCACCAGGCGGGTGAAGCCCTCGTTGGCGGCGGAACTCAGGGCGAAGACGACCTCGAAGACGGCCGCGATCAGCAGGAGCGTCCAGGCCTTCGCGCTCTCGGTGCGCTGCTCGCCCATCAGGCCGCCCCCATCGACTTGAGGCCGACCACGCCGCCGATGATGGCGGCGAAGCACAGCAGCTTGGCGGGCGTGATCTTCTCCTTGAAGATCAGGGCGCCGAGGACGACCGTGCCCAGGGCGCCCACGCTCGTCCAGATCGTGTAGCCGACGCTCACGTCCAGCGTGCGCAGGGCGAGACTGATGAAGTAGATGCCGCCCACGATGCCGACCAGGGTGATCAGCGAGATCCACAGGCGGGTGAAGCCCTTGGAGGCGTTGGCGCCGAGAGCGAAGACGATCTCGAACGCGATGGCGATGAGAAGGTAGATCCAGGCCATGGAGTGGTGACTTCCGGGTGGATTTCCGGGTGGATTACGGTGCGGGGACGGGCGCCTCGTCGGCCAGCGAGCCGCTGCCCGAGATCGCGGCCCCGCCGGCCCCGCCGGCGAACATGCCGGGGTGCTTGGCGCGCATGCGCTCCAGCAGCAGGTCGTACGGCACGTCGGCGTGGTCCCCGTAGTCGGTGAGGAACTCCATCTGCCGCGCGCCCTGGTCGTCGTACGGGTGGTACACGCTGTCGGCGGTGCCGTCGAACTCCAGCGGGGCCATCCCGTACAGCCGGCACAGCAGGCCGTTGAAGACCGGGGTGACGCGCAGCCAGCGGCCGTCGAGGTGGACGGAGGCCAGGCCGTGGTGGAAGACCTCGCCGCCCACCATCGCCCGGAGCCGCTCCGAGGCGAGGTGGTTGCGCACATCGGCGTAGACCAGGCGGCTGGGGACGCCGACCGAGCGGACCGCCGCCGCGTAGAGCACGGACTTGTGGAGGCAGAAGCCCTTTCCGGCGCGGGCCACCGAGCTCGCCCGCAGCGCGGAGCGCTCCAGGCTGGTGCCGTAGACCTCGTAGTGGACGCCGTCGCGCACGGCGTAGTAGAGCCGTACGGCCTTCCCGGCCGCGGTGGTCTCCTCGTGCGCCCCGGACCGCTCGACGAAGTCGCGGACCTCCGGGGAGTCGTGGTCGAGGAACTCGGTGGGACGCAGGAATTCGGTGAAATCCGGTGTGCTCATCGTTGTCAAAGACCCATCGTGGTGGCGATGCGGGAGTACTGGATGTCGGTGGTGCCCGAGTAGATCGTTCCGGCGACGGCGTTGCGCAGGTCCTGCTCCAGGCCGTACTCGGCCATGTAGCCGTAGCCGCCGAAGGTCTGCACGGCCGCGACGGCGGAGGCGAGATTGCCCTCGCTGGCCAGGAGCTTGGCGGTGGCGACCTCCACCGTGGCGTCCTCGCCCGCCTCGACCTTGAGCGCCGCCTCGTACAGGGCGCTGCGGGCGGTGTCGGTGGCGACGCGCATCCGCGCGATCCGGTGGGCCACGGCCTGGTGGGAGCCGATGGGCTTGCCGAACTGCTCACGGGTGCGGGCGTAGTCGACCACGCGCTCCAGGCGGGCCCGCATCTCGCCGATGTTCACGACGAACGAGCACAGGACCTCCCACTTCATCACGTGGTCGAAGACGACGAAGCCCGTGCCGACCCGGCCGATGACGTTCTCCAGCGGCACCCGGCAGTCGTCGAAGAACAGCTCGGACAGCGGGGAGGTGCGCAGGCCCATCTTCGCCATCGGGCTGCCCACGGTCAGGCCGGGCCGGTCGCGTTCGACGACGACGGCCGTGATCCCGAAGGGGCTGCCGCGCTCGCCCGTCGAGACGTACACGACGAACAGGTCGGCGATCGGGCCGTTGGTGACGAACGCCTTGTTGCCGTTGAGGACGAGGTGGCCGTCCTCGACCCGGCCCGTGGTGCGCAGGGAGAGCATGTCCGAGCCGGCCTCCGGCTCGGAGATCGCGTGGGCGCCGATCACCTCGCCGGCGCAGACCGCCGGCAGGAAGCGCTCCTTGAGCGCGGGCGAGCCGAAGCGCTGGATCGGCACGCCGGTGCTCACCATGTGCGTGGTCGCCGAGAAGCTCAGGCCCGCGTCGCGGCACGACTGCCCGAGGCCCTCCAGGACGTACAGGGTGGTGGTGAGGGACTGGCCCAGGCCGCCCCAGCGCTCCTCGAAGGGCAGCCGGAACAGGTCCGACTCGCGCAGCAGCTTCCAGTTGTCGTGCGAGAACTCGCCCGCGCGGTCGCGCTCCAGGTGCCCCTCGCCGAGCCGTTCGCCCAGGGCCTCGATCGCGGCCCGCAGTTCTCGCTGATCCTCCGACCAGTGCATTGCGTCTCAACCTTCTCGGTGTGGTCCGGACGGGGAGGCCGGAGGGTGAAGACCCCGGCCTCCCGTCGGGGCGCTCTAGTAGTGGGAGAAGCCGCTCTCGTCGAGGCTGTGCACCTCGTCGCCCCGCAGCGGCGGGTTGAAGACGCTGATCAGGTGGAGATCGGTGTCCGGGTCGGCGATCAGGAAGTGGGCGTCGTGCTCGTCGAGGGCGTAGAGGACACCGGGCTCGATGGCGAGGGTCTTCGAGCCGTCGGCACTGATCACCTCGCCCCGGCCGCTGATGCAGTAGCAGGCCTCCAGGTGGCGGCGGTACTGGAGCCGGGACTTGGTGCCGGCGCGGACGAGCGTGTCCGCGACGGTGAATCCCATTCCGTCGGACTCGGTCAGCAGTCTGCTGCTGCGCCCGTTCCCCCACTCGACGGTCTGGACCTTGTTCTTCTCACGCGTGAACATTCTGGTTCCTCGTCTCTTCGTAGGCGGTGACGAACGCGTCGATGGCGTTCACGGACCGGAAGTCGCCGGGAGTGATCTCGACCTGGTCGAGCGGGACGCCGTAACGGGTGGTGACCCAGTTGACGACCCGGACCACCTGGAGGCTGTCGATCACGCCCGTCGCCAGCAGGTCGTAGTCGGGATCGAGCTGGTCGGAGGTCAGATCCGGCAGGAATTCCGTGATCAGGAAGCGCTTGATTTCCGCGGGGCGGTCCATGCCCTCATCCCTTCAGCCGCCGTACGTCGCCGACGGCGGCGCGGTCGTTCTTTCCGGTGGGGCCCTTCGGCAGGGCCGCGTCGGTGATGCGGATGTCGCTCGGTATCGCGGTTCTGGCCAGCCGCCGGGCACAGTGCTCGCGCAGGGCGAGGACGTGGAGGCCGGAGCCGGCGGTGCGGCGCACCAGCGCCTGGAGCCGTTTGCCGGCCGCCTCGTCGGGGACGGTGACGACCACGGCGTCGGCCACCTCGGGGTGGGCGAGCAGGGTCTGCTCGACCTCCTCCAGGGAGATCCGCACGCCGCGCACCTTGACCTGGAAGTCGGTGCGCCCGACCAGGTGGAGGGTGCCGTCGGCGGTCCGCCGGACCAGGTCCCCGCTGCGGAACCAGACCCGGGGCCCGTCCGCGTCGGCGCGGCGGACGAAACGGTCGGCGCCGCGCGCGGGATCCAGGTAGCCGTGCGCCTGGAACGGGGTGTGCACCAGCAGTTCACCGGTGCCGGGCCCCTCCAGCGGCTGTCCGTCCTCCCCCAGGACCAGGACGCGGACGCCCGGCAGCGGCCTGCCGACCGGCAGCGGGCCCGCCGTCTCCGGGTCGCGGGCCAGCAGCGGCCCGGCGTCGAGGATCAGGCTGTCGTTGGTCTCGGTGCAGCCGTAGACATTGGCGAAGGAGGCGTCCGGGAAGAGCTCCGGCAGCCGGGCGAGCAGCCGCGGCGGCACCGCGTCGCCGGTGAGGACGACGTGCCGCACGGACTTCAGTGGCGGGCCCTCCGCACGGTCGGCGTCCTCGGCGAGCAGCCGGTAGAGCAGCGGCACACCCTGGACGAGGTGGACGTCCTGGGCGGCTATCAGCTCGCGCAGATGGGCTCCGTCGGTGGCCCGGTCCGGGTCGACGAGGACCACCCGGCCGCCCGCGGCCAGGGTCGCCCACACCTCCAGCAGGCACAGGTCGAAGTTGAGGGGCGCGTAGTTGAGCACCGCCGTGTCCGGCCCGAGGCCGAAGTGCTCCGCCGCCCAGCCGGTGAAACGGCCGACGGCGTCGAGCGGCAGGGGCACGACCTTGGGGGTCCCGGTGGAGCCGGACGTGGTGAGGAGCAGCCCGGTCCCCTCGGGGACGGCCGGGGCGTCCGCCCGGGCGGTGAGCGTCTCCACGCCGAGCCCGCCGGGCGCGTCGTAGGCGGGTTCGGCCGTCAGCACGCGGTCGATGCCCGCGCCGGCGGTCACCTCGCGCAGCGTGTCCGTGCCGAGCTCGGCGGAGGGCAGCAGGACGGGGCGGCCGTCGCGCAGACAGGCGATGATCAGTGCCAGGGTCTCCGGTGTTCTGCGGGCCGGTACGCACACGGGTGCCGTGCGGTCGCCGCCCAGGTGGCGCAGCCGTTCCTGGAAGACGCCCGCGAGCGCGCCCAGTTCGCCGTACGGGACGGACGTGCCGCGCCAGACCAGGGCGGGGGCGTGCGGGGTGCGCCGGGCGCGGTCGTCGAAGGCGGCGGTGAGCGGGCTCATGCCGGTACGCCCGTCGTCGCGCCGGGGGCGTCGATCTCCCGGTAGCCGCCGTCGAAGTACACCAGTGGCCGTCCGGGGACGCTGCCGGTGGCGGCCACCCGGCCGATCAGGATCGCGTGGTCGCCGCCGCCCACCACGCTCTCCAGCCGGCAGTCGAAATAGCTGAGGCACTCGCTGATGACCGGGGCTCCGGTGACGAACGATTCGGTGGCCACGGACGGGAAGGAGCCGAGGGCCCTGCCGTTGCCGCGGGTGGCGAAGTGGCGGGAGACGCGCTGCTGGTCGTCGCGGAGCACACTGACCGCGAAGACCTCGGTGGCCAGGATCGCCGTCACCAGCGGGCTCATCCGCCCGATGGACACGGACACCATCTGCGGCTCCAGGGAGAGCGATCCGAATGCCGAGACGGTCTTGGCGAACACTTCGCCGCCATTTCGTGTCGTGACCACCGTGACACCGGACGCGAATTTACCGGCCGCGGCCCTGAATTCCCTCTCCGGGCATTCTTCCGGCTGCGCTCGCACCCGGGACGTCGGGGGTAATGCCATCACTGTCACTGCCATTCCGTGAGGGCTTTTCTCGGGGACGTCCATGACTGTACGAGGTGCGGTGAAGCCGCTTCCACTACCTCTTCGGGTAGTGCCGCCCGGCTACCCGTCCGAGTGGTGACGGGCCCCGGCGGGGGAGTGTCGGCGCAGGTCACGAGCGCTGACAAGGCTCCCTGCGGGGGCTGTTGTGCAGATCTACACGCAAGGGGTCGTGATCATGTGCGAGTGTCCATTGTGAAGGGTCCCCGCCCTGTTTAGGGTCACTTTCATGACTGCATCATGGCTTGGCCCCGGAAAGGCCGCCGCGATGGCGCTCACATTCGATGTGGACGCCGAGACCGGTGTGCTCTCCATGGGCGAGAAGTACTCGCGGCATGCGATGACGATGACCCATCAGGCTTTTGGTCCCGATGTCGGCGTGCCGCGCATCCTGGGAATTCTGCGTGAACTCGGCGTGCCCGCCACCTTCTTCTTCCCAGGCTGGGTGGCCGAGCGCCGCCCGAATCTCGTGGCGCAGGTGGTGGAGGCGGGCCATGAGGTGGCGCACCACTCCTACAGCCATGTGCCGGCGACGTCGATGACGTTCGCCGAGGAACGGAACGACTTCGAACGCGCCCTGGAGGTCTTCCGTAAGCAGGACGTGCCCGTCTACGGCCACCGCGCGGGACTCTGGGAGGCGAGCTGGCAGACCGCCTCGCTGGTCGCGGAGTACGGGCTGGCCTACGACTCGTCGATGATGAACGACGACCGCCCCTACCATGTGCCCACCGACAAGGGCGGTGTCGTGGAACTGCCCCCGCACTGGTCGCTGGACGACTGGGAGCAGTACGCGTTCCTGCCGGCGCCGCAGATCGGGTCCATCATGGAGGACCCGCAGAAGGTGCTGTCGATGTGGAAGTACGAGCTGGACGCGATGCGGCGCTACAACTCGCTGTTCATGCTCACCAACCACCCCTTCCTCACCGGCCGTCCGGGCCGGGCGGAGGCGCTGCGCTCCCTGATCGAGTACGGCCAGTCGCACGGCGACGTGGAGTTCCTGACGTGCCGTGAGATAGCCGAGCGGGCCAAGGCCGACACCTCGCTGGCCACCCGGCCGCTGGAGCAGCCGGAGATCGAGCCCGGGCTCTTCCCCTCGGAGTGAGAATTCGGAGCGATAATGACGAGCGCCTCCCGTCCGCCGGACGGGAGGCGCTTCTTCCGCCGGATCAGTCGATCGACTTGATCAGCTCACCGTCGGCCGTGTCGCCGCCGAGCTCCCAGAAGAACGTGCCGCCCAGGTGCTGCCGGTTCTTGTAGGTCATCTTCCCGGCGATGGTCGACGGGGTGTCGTAGCTCCACCAGTCGCTGCCGCACTTGGCGTAGGCGGTGCCGCCGACCGTGCCGGTGGCCGGGCAGCTGTTCCTCAGCACCCGGTAGTCCTCGAAGCCGGCCTCGGAGGTGCCCTTCGCGGGCCCGGTGGCCGTGCCGCCGGGGGCGGACTGGGTGACGCCGGTCCAGCCGCGCCCGTAGAAGCCGATGCCCAGCAGCAGCTTGGACGACGGGATGCCGAGCGACTGGAGCTTGGTGATGGTGGCGTCGGTGTTGAACCCGGCCTTCGGGATGCCGGCGTAGGACGTCAGGGGCGAGTGGGGGGCGGTGGGGCCCTTGGCGTCCCAGGCGCCGAAGTAGTCGTAGGTCATGGGGTTGTACCAGTCGACATAGCGGGCGGCCCCCGCGTAGTCGACGGCGTCGATCTTGCCGCCGGAGGAGGCGTCGGCGGTGATGGCCGCCGTGACCAGGCTCTCGCCCCCGAACTTCGCGCGCAGCGCCGCCATGACGTCACGGAAGGCGGTGCGGCCGCTGGTGTCGCAGGTCAGCCCGCAGGCGTTGGGGTACTCCCAGTCGATGTCGATGCCGTCGAAGACATCGGCCCAGCGCGGGTCCTTGACCAGCCCGTAACAGGACTCCGCGAACGCGGCGGGGTTCTTCGCCGCCTCGCCGAAGCCGCCGGACCAGGTCCAGCCGCCGAAGGACCAGACCACCTTGAGGCCCGGGTGGAGCTTCTTGAGCTTGCGCAGCTGGTTGAAGTTGCCGCGCAGGGCGCCGTCGTCCCAGGTGTCGGCCTTGCCGTCGACGCTGCCGGCGGCGTCGTAGAACTTGTCGTAGTCGGCGTAGGCGTCGCCGATGGCGCACTTACCGCCGGTGACGTTGCCGAAGGCGTAGTTGACGTGGGTGAGCTTGGCGGCGGAGCCGGAGGTCTCGATGTTCTTCACGTGGTAACCGCGGTCGTAGACACCCCAGTTGGTGAAGTAGCCGACCACCCGGTGGCCGGCCGAGGTGTCCGTGGTGTCGTCGGCCGTGGCCGGGCTCGCGGTGAGGCCGCCCGCCAGCAGGGCGGCCCCGGCGGTCACCGCCGTGAGCCAGGCGCGGGCGCGCTGTCCGTACGGTCTGGGCATGAGGTCTCCTCGGTGGGGAGGAACGTGCTCTTGGCATGGACGCGTTGAACGGTGGGGAAACCGTAGGAGGACTAGACCAATACGGTCAATGGTTCGTACCAAGTTCCCGACGGTCTTTCATGATCCGCCGACCAGTGACGCGGAGCCCCCGATCGGGCATACTCCAACCCGCCACAGCCGCAGGTCACGCGTTTCCGCGACCCGGCGCGCGACCATCGGCTGGGCATCCACGGCAGCGTCGCCCCCACCCTCGGGCGGCCGTCGCCGCAGCGCCCGACAGGGAGGAGAGCCGCCGCCATGACCGATCACGGACCGCAGCCGGTGGAGCGTCAGCTGCCCACCGAGGAGTCCCGCGACCTGATCTCGCTCGTACGGGACCTGGTACAGCGGGAGATCGCGCCCACCGCGGCCGAGGAGGAGGACGCCGGGCACTTCCCGCGCGAGGTCTTCGGACTGCTCTCCGCGTCGGGGCTGCTCGCCCTGCCGTACGCCGAGGAGTTCGGCGGCGGCGACCAGCCGTACGAGGTCTACCTCCAGGTGCTCGAGGAGCTCGCCGCCGCCCGCCTCACCGTGGGCCTCGGCGTCAGCGTCCACACCCTCGCCTGCCACGCCCTCGCCGGCTACGGCACCAAGGAGCAGCGGCAGGCGCACCTGCCCGCCATGCTCGGCGGCGGGCTCCTGGGCGCCTACTGCCTCTCCGAGCCGGCCGCCGGCTCCGACGCCGCCTCACTGCGCACCCGCGCCACCCGCGTCGGCGACACCTGGACCATCGAGGGCACCAAGGCCTGGACCACCCACGGCGGGATCGCCGACTTCTACACCGTCCTGGCGCGCACGGGCGGCGAGGGCGCCCACGGCATCACCGCGTTCCTGGTGCCCGGCGACGCCCCGGGCCTGACGGCGGCGCCGCCCGAGCGCAAGATGGGCATGAAGGGCTCGCCCACCGCCCAGCTGCACTTCGACGGGGTCGAGGTCCCCGACGCGCGGCGCCTCGGCGACGAGGGCCAGGGCTTCGCCATCGCCCTGTCCGCCCTCGACTCCGGGCGGCTCGGCATCGCCGCCTGCGCCGTCGGCGTCGCCCAGGCCGCCCTCGACCAGGCGCTGTCCTTCACCACCGAACGGCAGCAGTTCGGCCGCCCGGTCGCCGACTTCCAGGGCCTGCGGTTCATGCTCGCCGACATGGCCACCCAGATCGAGGCGGGCCGCGCGCTCTACCTCGCCGCCGCCCGGCTGCGCGACACGGGCCGCCCCTTCGCCAAGCAGGCCGCCATGGCCAAGCTCTTCTGCACGGACGCGGCGATGCGGGTCACCACCGACGCCGTGCAGCTCATGGGCGGCTACGGCTGCACGGCGGATTTCCCCGCGGAGCGGTACATGCGGGAGGCGAAGGTTTTGCAGATCGTGGAGGGTACGAATCAGATCCAGCGGATGGTGGTGGCCCGGCACCTCGCCGGGCCGGAGTCCCGCTGACGCGGAGTGTCGGCTGCCGGCCGTTTGTGGCTGGTCGCGCCCGCGCGGCGGAGCCGCACAGCGGTACTGCCCCGCGCCCCTTACGGGGCTCAGCCGAGCAGCTCCGCCAGCTCCGGGATGCGCTCCTCGGCCGTCCCGGAGCTGGTGACACTCGCGGTGTCCTTGAGCCCCGTCGCGGTGCCGATCACCACGACCGGCCCGCCGCCCGCGCGCTCACGCGCGACGCGGCGGGCCGCCGCGACGCCCACCGCCGACGACGGCTCCAGGAACAGCCCGCGCGCCGCCAGCGCCCGGTGCTCGGCCATGAACTCCTCGGTGGGCACGGCGAGCGCCGCCCCGTCCGCGCCCCACAGGGCGTCCAGCCCCTGCCACACCGGGCGGCTCTCGCCGAGGGAGAAGGCGGGGGAGGGCACCGGGTCCACCGACACCCGCTCCTGGTCCGCCCGTTCGGCGAGCGCCAGGGCCGCGGTGTACGGCGCGGCGCCCGCCGGCTCGGCCGCGACCAGCCGGGGCGTGCCGGCCACCAGCCCGGCCGCCCGCAGCTCCCGGAAGCCGCGGGCGATCCCGGACAGCAGATCGGCCCGGCAGGTGGGCACCACCACGGCCCCCGCGCCCTCGCGGAGGCCGGGGACGTCCCGGGCGAGCTCGTAGGCGACGGACTTGTAGCCCTCGTTGGCGTAGGCGTTGCCGCCCGGGGCGGGGGAGGCGTAACTGGTCAGCGGATACCAGCCGAACCGCTCGACGGCCTCCTGCATCGCGGCGTTCCGCGTGGCGAAGTCCCGGACGACCCGCACCGCGCCCAGCGCGTCGATCTGCGCCCGCAGCGGCTCCGGGACCTGATCCGTGGTGAACACCACGCAGCGCAGGCCGGCCCGGGCGGCGTACGCGGCGACGGCGGCGCCCGCGTTGCCCGAGGAGGCCGCCGCCACCGTGTCCGCACCGGCGGCCAGCGCCGCCGCGACGCCCACGGCCATCGCCCGGTCCTTGTGCGAACCGGTCGGGTTGGCGCCCTCGTACTTCACCCACAGCCCGTCCGGGCCGCCCTCCGGCAGGGGTATGACGGGCGTGCCGCCCTCGCCGAGCGTGACCGGGGCGGCGACGGGCGCCGACAGCGCCGAGGGCCAGCCCCACGGCCCGCCCGGGTACGTCTCCAGCGACAGCCCGGACAGATCCGCGAGCGGCGGCACGGGGTTGGCGCCGATCCCCTCCTCCCGGCAGGCCGCGCAGCCCGAGAAGTCCCGGGCGGCGGCACCGCAGCGCGGACAGCGGAGGGGTATCGGCAACGGCACACGAACTCCTCAGGTCGTCGGGGCCCCGCGCGGGGCGCGAGGCCCCGACCGTAGCAGTCCGCGATCATCCGGAACGGCCCGCCGTCAGAGGCGGCGGCCGCCCTGCCCCGGCACCCGCAGCGGGCGCGAGCCCGGCCCCCCGATGTGCGAGAACGGCTGCGTCCGCCAGTCCAGGCTCTCCGGCAGCGTCAACAGCAGCGCCGCGTCCAGATCCTGGGCGCCCCGCGACTCGTCGGCCGGATCGGCCTCCTCCGCGCCGCGCCCCGAGCCCGGGCAGACCGTCAGCCCGAACGGGTCCCACGGGGACGGGCACAGCGCGTGCTCCGGAAGCACGTCCTCGTCGGCGAGGAGCGCGATGGGCCGCGCGCAGTCCGGGCACATCACCCGGAACATCTCGTAGGTCTCCTCGTACAGACCGCCGTCGCCGTCGGTTTCCAGGCGTTCCAGGCTGGGCATGGTGTGTTTCCCCCTCGGATGGACCGGCCGGGCACCTCGGCCGCGGCCACAGCAAGCACTTCCCGTACGCCAAGGCGGGTAATCGCCGCACGGGGGAGGACACGGGTGCGTGTCTGTGGCATTGGTCACACGCCCCGCGCGCCTGTGGCGCCACCGACTGTGCCCGGCGCGCCATGAACGAGTAGGTTGACCCGCGTGGAGGAGTTGGACAAAGAGATCGTGGAACTGCTCGTCAAGGACGGGCGGATGAGCTACACCGACCTGGGCAAGGCCACCGGCCTGTCCACCTCGGCGGTGCACCAGCGCGTGCGCCGGCTCGAACAGCGGGGCGTCATCCGCGGCTACGCGGCGGTCGTCGACCCCGAGGCCGTCGGGCTGCCCCTGACCGCCTTCATCTCGGTGAAGCCGTTCGATCCCAGCGCGCCCGACGACATCGCGGACCGGCTCGCGGAGATCCCCGAGATCGAGGCGTGCCACAGCGTGGCGGGCGACGAGAACTACATCCTGAAGGTGCGGGTGGCCACGCCGCTGGAACTTGAGCATTTGCTGGCGCGGATCCGTTCGCTGGCGGGCGTGTCCACCCGGACGACGATCGTCCTGTCGACGCCGTACGAGGCGCGGCCGCCACGGGTGGGGTGAGCCCGTACCGCGCTCCGCGCGGTGTCCTCAAGCGCCGGACGGGCTGAATCCGGCCCGCCCGGCGCCCCGGACCGGGGTCCGGGGCGGAGCCCCGGTTTCGGGAAGGGGCGGGGCTGGGGAGAGACTGACCCTCATGAGCGAGCCCACCACCGTGCTGCTGCGCAACGGCAACGTCTACAGCCCCGCCGACCCCTTCGCCACCGCGATGATCGTGGAAGGGGACAGCGTCTCCTGGGTCGGCTCCGAGGGCGCCGCCGACTCCTTCGCCGACGGCGTCGACGAGGTCGTCGACCTGCGCGGCGCGCTCGTCACCCCCGCGTTCACCGACGCGCACGTGCACACCACCGCCACCGGCCTCGCGCTCACCGGCCTGGACCTCACCGGCGTGCCCACGCTCGCCGCCGCCCTGGACCGGGTGCGGGCGTACGCCGCCGCGCGCCCCGCCGACCGGGTGCTGCTCGGGCACGGCTGGGACGCCAGCGCCTGGCCCGGGCGCCGGCCCCCGTCCCGCCGGGAGCTCGACGAGGCCACCGGCGGCCGGCCGCTCTACCTCACGCGCGCCGACGTCCACTCGGCCGTCGTCACCACCGCCCTCCTCGACCTCGTCCCCGGCGTCCGCGAGCTGGCCGGCTTCGCCGCCGACGCCCCGCTGACGGGCGACGCCCACCACGCCGTGCGCGCCACCGCGCACGCCTCCCTCACCCCCGCCCAGCGCACCGAGGCGCAGCGCGCCGCGCTCGCCCGCGCCGCCGCCCTGGGCATCGGCTCCGTCCACGAGTGCGCCGGGCCGCTGATCTCCTCCGAGGACGATCTCACCGGGCTGCTGCGGCTGGCCGCCGAGGAGCCCGGCCCCCGGGTCACCGGCTACTGGGCCGAGCGGGTCACCGGTCCCGAGGACGCCGAGCGGATCCGCGCGCTGGGCGCGCTCGGCGCCGCCGGCGACCTGTTCGTGGACGGCTCCCTCGGCTCGCACACCGCGTGCCTCCACGAGCCCTACACCGACTTCCCGGACGGCAGGGGCTCCGCGAACCTGGACGCCGCCGCCGTGGCCGCCCATGTCGCCGCCTGCACCGAGGCCGGCATCCAGGCCGGTTTCCACGCCATCGGCGACGCCGCGCTCACCGCCGTCGTCGAGGGCGTGCGCGCGGCCGCCGGGAAGGTGGGCCTGGAGCGCGTCCGCGCCGCCCGGCACCGGGTCGAGCACGCCGAGATGCTCACCCCCGAGCTGATCGCGGGCTTCGCCGAGTTCGCCCTCACCGCCTCCGTCCAGCCCGCCTTCGACGCGGCCTGGGGCGGGGAGGAGGGCATGTACGCCGAGCGTCTGGGCCGCGAGCGGGCGCTTGCGCTCAACCCGTTCGCGGCCATGCTGCGCGCCGGGGTCCCGCTCGCGCTGGGCTCCGACAGCCCCGTGACCCCCCTCGACCCCTGGGGCACCGTCCGGGCCGCCGCCTTCCACCGCACACCGTCCCACCGTGTCTCGGTCCGGGCCGCCTTCACCGCGCACACGCGCGGCGGCTGGCGCGCGATCGGCCGGGACGACGCGGGCGTCCTGGTGCCGGGCGCGCCCGCGGACTACGCGGTCTGGGAGACCGGCGACCTCGTGGTCCAGGTGCCCGACAGCCGGGTGGCGAACTGGTCCACCGACCCCCGCTCCGGCACCCCCGGCC
>NZ_JAILXP010000740.1 GCF_020740895.1 Streptomyces sp. UNOB3_S3
GGCGGGGGCGGCCACGGTGGGGCCCTTTCTCGCGGGTGATGCGGTTTGTATGGTCGTACGAGCCGGAGGGGTCGCCGAATACGGGGGACTCTACGAAGCCGCCGACCGCCAGCAACGATACCGGCACACCGAACCGCCCCCATGGGACGGGGGCGGGCACGAGAGGTAGCGTCGGGAGCGGACCGGACGGCGGCACGGGAAACGGCACGGGAAAAAGAGCGTGTCCCCGTAGGCTCGAAGGTGCAGGACGACGACACCAGGGGAAGACACACTCCACATGCCGGACCGACGCCGCCACGCGGTTCACCGCCTCCCGCGCCTCGCGCTGCGCGAGAGCCAGCCGCAGCCGTCCCCCGCCGAGGAGGAACGGGACAACCCCTTCGCCGCCCCGCCCGAGGGCCGGCCGGACCGCCCGTGGCAGCCGCGCACCCCCGCGACCGGCAACCCCGGCCCGTCCGGCGGCGGTGACGGCAACGGTGACGGTGGCGGCGAGAGCGGCCAGGACCAGCAGGGCGAGCACAGCGGGCAGCGTCCGGCGTGGGGCAGCCAGTGGAGCAGCCGGCAGCCGGGACGGCAGGGCGGCGGCTTCGGCGGCGGCCAGGGCCCGGGAGGCGGCCCCGGCGGCCCGGGCGGCCTGCGCTGGGACCCCACGGACCCGGCCCAGCGGCGCGCCCGCTACGCGCTGCTCGCGGGCATGTGGGGCTTCTTCTTCGCCCTCTTCAGCATCCCCCAGGTGGCCCTGCTGCTCGGCGCCCTGTCCATCTACTGGGGCATCAGCTCCCTGCGCGCCAAGCCCAGGCC
>NZ_JAILXP010000741.1 GCF_020740895.1 Streptomyces sp. UNOB3_S3
GTCCCCGTCCGCCCGCCCCGCCGGGACCGTTCGCACCCCGGCGCCGACGACCACGCCCGGCACCGACGGGCGGGACGACGCCGCCCGGGAGGTCGAGCGCCAGGTCAACACCGAGCGCGCCAAGGCCGGTTGCGGGCCGCTGCGCGCCAGCGCCGAGCTGGTCGTCGTCGCCCAGCGCGGCGCCGACGAACTGGCGGTGCGCGGTCGCTTCGGCATCTCCCGGGAGCAAGACCAGGACCAGGACCGGGATCAGGAGAAGGCGGAGCCCGGGCACCGCTGGAGCCTCGCGGGCATGGCCTCGGCCGGACGGTCCGGCGTCTCCGGGGCGATGACCGTGTGGACGCGCGGCGCGCTCCGCCACGACGTCGTCCGCGACTGCTCGCTGACCGAACTCGGCGTCGGCGTCACCTTCGTCGCCGGTTCGCCGCGCTGGACGCCCGTCGTCGCCGCCCGCTGACGGCCTTCGCCCCAGCCGGATCCCCCTGAACTTCCGCGCGCCCGCCGCGCGGTCCCGCCGGGGCCTTCCGCCCCGGCCGCGTCACACCCTCCACGACCGTTGGGATCACCCATGCGCTCCAAGCACACACGCGACAGACGCGGCACCACCCACCGTCGGAAGAAGAACGGACGACGGCCACTGATACTCACGGCGGCCGCGACGATCGCGGCCGCCACCGTCGCCGCCGGGGTCCTCACCCTCGGCTCCGGAACCGGCCCCGCGCCCGACGTCGAGGCCGGGGCCCCGGCCGACGCCGCGATCGTGCCCGCCGCCGCGCCGCGCCACCAGGCACCCCCCACCC
>NZ_JAILXP010000742.1 GCF_020740895.1 Streptomyces sp. UNOB3_S3
CCCTCCCACCCGCGCGAATCTCAACTACTCCCTTGGCCTCCCCGGAGGTTCCTACTGTCTCGGCATGGCCCGCACCGTCGTTCAGCGCCTGCTGACCGAGCACGGCCTCGTCGGGCTCGCCGAGCTCGCGGCCCTGGCCGCGTCCGAACTGCTCGGGAACGCCTATACGTTCACCCCGGGGCGTGACGTGAGCCTTGCCGTCCGCTGGCGCTTCGGCGTGCTGCGGCTGACCGTGTTCGACGAGCACCAGGAGCACGCCGTCGAGGCCGGCAAGGCGTGCCGGGCGTACCGGCGGGAGGCGCTGGCCATGCTCGAATCCGTCGTCGGCGAGTGCGGCGGGATCGTCGGGCTGGCGGCGGCGGAGAGCCCTCTCGCCGGCAGCAGGCTGTGGGCCGTGCTCCCGCGAGAGGCGGCGGAGCGCTATGCCGGGCTGTGAGGCGGGGGCGGCCCGTTGCGGTGTCGGGCGGCGCTGCCGGACGTGCGGAGTGCGGCGGTTCACCGACTACGGGGCCCTGCGGCCGCCCGGCCTGCCGCAGGCCGTCGTACCGGCCCCGCGCGACCGGCGTGCCGCCGACCGTGCGGCGGCCCGGCGCGTGGCCGAACTGCTGGGCCGGGGGAGGTGGTGGAGCCTGCGGCGTCGGGTTGTTCTGGGCCAGGAGTGCGGGGCGGCGGTCGGCGCCCACCGCCCGGTTCTTCCTGGCTGAGTACCCGGACCCGTATTCCCTTCAGGCGGGCGGCATACGGTTTACGTCGAGACTTTTCGAGAGGATTCCTGGCCCATGACGACGCCCCCGCTCG
>NZ_JAILXP010000743.1 GCF_020740895.1 Streptomyces sp. UNOB3_S3
GCCCCGTGCCTCCCCCGGCCGCGTCAGGGTCCGCCGTCCGCCGTTCCGCCGCCCCGTATCGGCGGTGCCGGCTCCGGCGGTCCCTTCCGCGAGCTCCACTCTTCCTCCCGGACGGGGTGCGCCCCATCCGCGCGCGTACTCATCTCCGGCCCTGAGTACGCGTACTCAGGGCGTCCCTTTACGATCGTCCGCGTGTCGGTGCTTCCTTTGGTGTTCACGAGCGGCTGGGCCAGCGGTATCAACGCCTATGCCGTAATCCTCCTGCTCGGTCTGCTCGGTGCCACGGGGGTGAGCGACGACGTGCCCGGGGCGCTCCAGCGTCCCGACGTCCTCATAGCGGCCGGCGTGCTCTTCCTCTGCGAGGCCGTCGCCGACAAGATCCCGTACGTGGACACGGTCTGGGACGCGGTCCACACCGTCGTCCGGCCCGTCGCCGGAGGCGTGGTCGGCGCGCTGCTGGCCGGCCAGCACGGCTCCCTGCCGGAGCTCGCGGCGGGCGCGGTGGGCGGCTCGGCCGCGCTGCTGAGCCACCTGGTGAAGGCGGGCACGCGCATGGCGGTCAACACCTCGCCGGAGCCGGCGAGCAACATCGTGCTGAGCCTGGCGGAGGACCTGGGCGTCGCGGCGCTGATCGTGTTCGCGATCTTCCATCCGCTGGCGGCGGCGATCATCGCGGGGACGCTGCTGGCGGCGGGGATCGCGGTGGTGGTCTTCCTGTGGAAGCGGGTACGGGCGTTCCTGCGGCGCCGCCGCGAACGCCGCGAGCGGCGAGGGCTCTCTCCCCAGCCCCGCCC
>NZ_JAILXP010000744.1 GCF_020740895.1 Streptomyces sp. UNOB3_S3
GTCGGAAGGATGGGTTTGTGGGCAGGCGTTCCGCAGGGCTGGGGGCACCTCCCAGCGGTAGCTGGGGGAGGGTGGGCACAAACCACCCACCGGCCCGCACCGCACCCCGCTCATCGCGCCCGGTTCAGCGTCTGCAACGCGGCCCGCAGCAACTGCCCGACCTGCGGCGTACCGCCCTCGGCGGCCACGGCCTCGGCCTGCGGCGCGACCGCCGCCACGGCCTCCTCCGCCTCCCGGCTCGCGTACCCGAGCCCCACAAGCGCGGCATGCAGCTGATCCCGCCACCCCGCCGCGGGAGCGGACACGGCGGCGGCCACGGCCGCAGAACCAACAGGCGCACCCAGCCGGTCCTTGAGCTCCAGGAGCAGCTTCTGCGCCCCCTTCTTCCCGATCCCCGGCACGGCCGTGAGCGCCTTCTCGTCCCCGGCGGCGAACGCCCTCCGCAGCGCGTCCGGCGTGTGGACGGCCAGCATGGCCTGGGCGAGGCGGGGGCCGACCCCGCTGGCGGTCTGGAGGAGCTCGAAGGTCTGCCGCTCGTCGTCGTCGGCGAAGCCGTAGAGGGTCAGGGAGTCCTCACGGACGACGAGGGACGTCGCCAGCCTCGCCGGCTGGCCGACCCGGAGCGCGGCGAGCGTGCCCGGGGTGCACTGGACGGCCATGCCGATGCCGCCGACCTCGACGACGGCGGTGTCCGGGGCGAGGGCCGCGACCGGCCCGGAGACGAAGGCGATCATCGGGTGCCCTTCGGGATGCGTACGGGGGTGGGGG
>NZ_JAILXP010000745.1 GCF_020740895.1 Streptomyces sp. UNOB3_S3
CTCCGGGGTCGCGGCGGCCCACGACGCGGCCGCCGCGCCCGGCACCCTGGCCACGCTCTCCCGCTTCTTCGCCCGTGACGGCGCGGCCCGTGACGGCGCGTTCGCGAGGACCGGCGAGCGCCCGAGGATCGACGGCGCGACCGTCCCCGTCTACACGCTCGACCCGGAGTTCGTGGCGGGCAAGGAGGGCGCCCCGATCGCCCGGCTGGACTTCCTCGCCAGCACCGCCGTCGCGGCCGACGGGCAGAAGGCGTCGGTGTGGACCGCGCGCACCGGGAACACCTGGAGCGTCGTCAACATCGCCACCGGCGACGACGAGACGCGCTACGCGGCCGCCGGCGCCCGCAAGCTCAGCGGCGGCACGGTCTTCCGCGAGCCGCAGATCAACGCCTGGTACGTCCAGCGCGGCGACCGCGTCCTGCCCCTCGACGAGGACGCCGTGCGGGCGGTCGGCGAGCAGGGCACCACGGTCGACGCCTACCGGGACCGGGTGCGCAAGGCCTACGGCGCCAAGCTGCCGGGCTCGGCCTACGCGAAGAAGGGCGTGGCCGGCGGCTACGACGCCAAGGGTGAGACGGCGTCCGTCGCACCGGGGGCCGACGCGGACCGGTCGGTGAGCGCGGCACCGGAAGGTGACGGCGGCTCCCCGATCACGGCCCCCGCCGCGATGGCCGGCGGGGCGGCGGCCCTGGGGCTCGGGCTGGGGGCCGTGGTGGTGCGCAGGAACAGGCTGCGGCACCGCTGACGGCCACCCCCTCGAAG
>NZ_JAILXP010000746.1 GCF_020740895.1 Streptomyces sp. UNOB3_S3
GCCCCGGCCGCCCACCCCGTACGCCCATGTACGCCATGGGCGCGGCAGCGCGCGTACGGGCTCGCGACCGGCTCGGGAGGCGCCCACAGCGACCACCGCGAGCCCCCCGAGACACTCCGCGAAGTCTCCGCGAAACCCCGGGGCGAACGGCCCCGTACGCGCCCGGCGCGCGAGCCCGCGCTAACCCTCCTCGGGAGCCGACGAGTTGCTCCCGGAGCGGAGGAGGAGCTTCCCCTCCGTCGAGGCGATCTCCGAGACCGCCGCATACGAGCCATGTCCGCGCACGGTCCGTTCGTGGGGGGTCTCGCACATGTCCGGATCATCGGTTGCGGCGAGCTCGCAGTTCACCTGCACGGTCCGGCCGTCGGGGGCCATCAGGGTCAGCACGCCGATCAGGGGCGCGCCCGTCGCGTTGCGGTAGTACGTACGGGCCCAGGTGTCCCGGTCCCGCTCGAGGACGCAGGTCTGGGCCTCCACGCCCTCCGGCGAACCGAGTTCGGGACCGCACCGGGTGGCGCCCGGGAGGCCGGTGCCCAGGGCCGGAGCCAGCGGGTCCGCCGGGTCGCGGCCGTCGGCGGCGCCCTGTCCGAGAGGGCCCCGCACGGGTCCCGGCGCACCGAATCCGGCCGGACGCGGGCCGCCCGCCACGCCCCGGGCCCCGGCCCGCGTGGCGTCCCCGCCGTCGCGTTCCCGCCCGGCGCCCTTTCCGGAATCCGGCTTCGTCCGGGCCTTCTCCCGGCCCGCCAC
>NZ_JAILXP010000747.1 GCF_020740895.1 Streptomyces sp. UNOB3_S3
TCATCCCCGAAGGCCTTCGCCTGGGCGATCTCGTTCTCATGATGCGGGAAGATCAGGTCCAGACCCCCGCCATGGATGTCGAACGCCGCACCCAGGTACTTGTGGGCCATCGCGGAGCACTCCAGATGCCAGCCCGGACGCCCACGACCCCACGGCGTCTCCCAGCTCGGCTCACCCTCCTTCGCCGCCTTCCACATGGCGAAGTCCCGCGGGTCACGCTTACCGGTCTCACCCTCGCCGGAAGGCTGGAGGAGATTGTCCAGCTCCTGGTTGGACAGCTGCAGATAGCCGGGGAAGGACCGCACGTCGAAGTAGACATTGCCGTCGGCCGCGTACGCGTGACCACGCTCGATCAGCCCGCGCATCATCTCGACCATCTCGGTCACATGCCCGGTCGCCCGCGGCTCCACCGTCGGCGGCAGGCAGCCCAGCGCCGTGTAGCCGTCGTTGAACGCACGCTCGTTCTCGTAACCGATCGACCACCACGGCCGGCCCTGCTCACCGGCCTTCGCGAGGATCTTGTCGTCGATGTCCGTCACGTTCCGCACGAACGTCACGTCATACCCGCGGTAGACGAACCAGCGGCGCATGATGTCGAAATTCAGGCCCGAGCGAATGTGCCCGATGTGCGGAGCGGCCTGTACGGTCGCACCGCACAGGTAGATCGAGACACAGCCCGGCACAAGCGGGGAGAAGTCACGGATCTGCCGGGCGCTGGTGTCGTACAGACGAATGCTCACGG
>NZ_JAILXP010000748.1 GCF_020740895.1 Streptomyces sp. UNOB3_S3
CTCCTTCCCCCAAGGAGTCACCATGCGCACCCGTCCCCTCCTCGCCGCCACCGCCGGTCTCGCCCTCACCGCAGGCCTCACCCTCACCGGCGGTGGCCCGGCGGCCGCCGACGCGGCCGGTTCGACGACCGTCGGGCCCGCCGGCCACGCCTTCGCGGCCACGCTCAACGGCACCGCCACCTTCAAGGCCGGCTCGGTCACCATCACGTGTACGACGTCGAGCTCCGCGCCGTCCGGCGACACCAACCGCGTACCGGCCGCCCCCGGCAACACCAACCCCGCCGGCCCGGTGACCATCGCCGTCACCTCGCCGGTCTACGGCGACTGCACGGGCAGCCTCCCGGGTGTGGACATCAGCATCACCACGACCGGCGCCTGGACCGTCTCGATGCAGAACGGCTCGCCCAGCACGGCCACGCTCAACGCGCCCGCCCAGGGCATGGTGCTCAAGTCCAGCGGTCTGGCCAACTGCACGGTGACGGCCGCGCCGGACGGGCCGACGGCCATCACCACCACTTTCGTGAACGGAACGCCGTCACAGCTCGTCGCGTCGGACGTGACGTTCCCGGTGAAGGTCGAGGGCGGCTTCGGCTGCCCGACGAGCGCGACGACGGCGACGCTCAACGCCACGTACGACATCACGGACGTGACGGACCCGTCGTCCCAGATCACGGTGGGCAGCTGACACCACGTCGCGGCCCGGGGCACGGCCCCGGGCCCTACCCCACCGCCCGCACG
>NZ_JAILXP010000749.1 GCF_020740895.1 Streptomyces sp. UNOB3_S3
AAGCGGGGGCTGGCGGGGGTGCCGCCGGGGATCCTGTAGCCCTTCTCGTCCCAGGGCTGGCGGGATTCGGGGTGGGCGTCGACGAAGGCGCGGGCCTTGGCGAGGAGGTCCTCGGGGTCCGTGGCGACCTCGTGGATCAGTCCCGCGTCCAGGGCGCGGCGCGGGGTGTACTGGGTGCCCTGGAGGAGGACCTTCAGGAGGGCGTCGGTGATGCCGAGGAGGCGTACGGTGCGGGTGACGCCGCCGCCTCCCGGCAGCAGGCCGAGGGTGACCTCGGGCAGGCCGATCTTCGTGCCGGGCGCGTCGAGGGCGACGCGGTGGTGGCAGGCGAGGGCGATCTCGTAACCGCCGCCGAGCGCGGCGCCGTTGATCGCGGCGACGACGGGGACGCCGAGGGTCTCGATGCGGCGCAGGTCGCGCTTGACGGTCATGCCGGCGTCGAAGACGTGCTGGGCGTCGGCGGGGGTGGCCTTGATCAGCTCACGGAGGTCGCCACCGGCGAAGAAGGTCTTCTTCGCGGAGGTGAAGATCACGCCGCGGACGGACTCCTTCTCGGCCTCCAGGCGGTCGGCGACCGCCGTGAGGGACGCCTTGAAGGCGTCGTTCATGGTGTTGGCGGACTGGGTGGGGTCGTCGAGGGTGAGGGTGACGACGCCGTCGTCGCCGCGGTCGTAGCGGATGGTGGTGGGGGTGCTCATGCCGGTTGCTCTCCTCAGGTGTCGGGGGGGCCGGG
>NZ_JAILXP010000075.1 GCF_020740895.1 Streptomyces sp. UNOB3_S3
CACCGGCGGCGGCCGCGGCGACACCGCGCAGTTCCCGCCGGTCCCCGCGACGGACACCCACCGGGGCGGCCGTCCGGACGGGCACACCGGCCAGATCGCCGCGCCCGCCGACGCCGCGCAGGCGCCGGCCGCCGGTCCCGGTGACACCGCGCAGTTCGGCGCGCTCGACGCGTCGGGCCGGCCGCGGTCCGGCACGGGCGAGTTCGCGCTCCCCGGCGCCGGCGCACCCGGTGAGGCTCCGGGCAGCACGAGCGGCGAGTACGCCCGTCCCGCCCCGGACGCCCTGGCGACCGGTGGCACGGGCCGGTTCGAGCAGCCGGCCGCCGATGTGTCCGGCACCACGGGCCAGTTCGCCCGGCCGGCCGTCGAGGACGACCCGCTGACCAGCACGACCGGTCAGTTCGAGCAGCCGGCCGTCGGCCGGTCCCCGCTCTTCGAGGAGCTGGAGTCGAACTGGTTCCGCGGCGAGACCCCGGCGACGGGCGTGCCCGTCCAGCCGGCCGACTCCGAGCGGCCGCAGCCGGCCGCGCCGGGCGACGGAGCCTCCCAGGGCGCCTGGGACTCCCCCAACGACGAGCGCTGGCGCCGGGCCGAGGCGGTCCGCGAGCCGGCGGCGGGCGGGATCACCTCCTCGGGGCTTCCGGTGCGCGTCCCGCGTGCCAACCTCGTCGAGGGCACCGCCGAGCAGCAGTCCCCCTCGACCGGTCCGCAGGTCTCGCGCGCCCCCGACGACGTGCGCGGCCGGCTGACCAATCTCCGCCGGGGCATCCAGCAGGGACGTCAGGCCGGCAACGGCCCGACCACCGGCAGTACCAATGTTGGCCCCACTTACCAGCAGGAGCGTTAGTTGAGTCCGATGAGCCAGGCGGCGCAGAATCTGAACTGGTTGATCACCAACTTCGTGAGCAACACCCCGGGGGTGTCGCACACGGTGGTGGTCTCCGCCGATGGACTTCTTCTGGCGATGTCCGAAGGCTTTCCGCGCGACCGCGCCGACCAGTTGGCGGCGGTGGCGTCCGGCCTGACCTCGCTGACGGCCGGTGCCTCCCGCATCTTCGAGGGGGGCACGGTCAACCAGACCGTGGTGGAGATGGAGCGCGGCTTCCTCTTCATCATGTCGGTCTCCGACGGCTCCGCGCTGGCGGTGCTGGCGCACCCGGAGTGCGACATCGGCCTCGTGGGCTACGAGATGGCGCTCCTCGTCGACCGGGCGGGCAATGTGCTCACCCCCGATCTGCGGGCCGAGCTCCAGGGAAGCCTGCTGAACTGACCACCGCACACCGCGATTTCCGTCCGACCGTACGGCCGAAAACCCCCCACCGGCCGCCACACGACGGCATCATTGCCATCCTGCTGTCCCGTCCGGAGGATTCATGACCCCGCCCGTCTCGCCCGGCCCGTACGGCGCTTCATACGATGCGCCGTACGGGGAAGAAGAGGACGACCAGCCGCTGATCCGCCCGTACGCCATGACGGGAGGCCGGACCCGGCCGCGCTACCAGCTCGCCATCGAGGCGCTGGTCAGCTCCACGGCCGACCCGGCCCACCTCGGCGGGCTGCTCCCCGAGCACCAGCGGATCTGCCACCTGTGCCGCGAGGTGAAGTCGGTCGCGGAGGTCTCCGCGCTGCTGAACATGCCGCTCGGTGTGGCCCGCATCCTGGTGGCCGACCTGGCGGAGGCCGGCATGGTGGCGATCCACCAGCCGGGCGGCGGGGAGTCCGGCGGTACGCCGGATGTGACACTGCTCGAAAGGGTTCTCAGTGGACTTCGGAAGCTCTAGCGGAGGCGTCGGCCGCTCCACCACGTCCGCGAAGATCGTGGTGGCGGGCGGCTTCGGCGTGGGCAAGACCACGTTCGTCGGCGCGGTCTCGGAGATCAGTCCGCTGCGCACCGAAGCCGTGATGACCTCCGCCTCGGCGGGGATCGACGACCTGAGCCACGTCCAGGACAAGACCACGACCACCGTGGCGATGGATTTCGGTCGAATCACCCTCGATGACGACCTGATCCTGTATCTGTTCGGTACGCCGGGTCAGGACCGCTTCTGGTTCATGTGGGACGACCTGGTCCGCGGTGCCATCGGCGCCGTCGTCCTGGTCGACACCCGCCGTCTCGCCGACTGCTTCCCCGCGGTCGACTACTTCGAGAACAGCGGCCTGCCCTTCGTCGTCGCCCTCAACGGCTTCGACGGAGCGCAGCCCTATGGTCCCGAAGAGGTTCGCGAGGCTCTCCAGATCGGCCCGGACACTCCGATCATCACGACCGACGCGCGGCACCGGCACGAGGCGAAGAGCGCTCTGATCACGCTCGTGGAGCACGCGCTGATGGCCCGGCTGAAATAGCGCCGCCCCGGCAACGGCTGTGACGGTGCGTAAGTTGTGGCATTGACCACGCGCGCACTTCGGAGTTCATAACGTTTCGACAGAGAATCGGCCGGACGCGACCACTCGTCGCGTCCGGCCGATCGCGCTCCGCGCACGGCCCGCCCGCCATTTGGCGTGGCTCGGCCTTAATGCCCGTTTTATGTCGGGCAAATCGCGGCCTTCATGGGCTCTGTCCGTTGTTTGGATTGCACCTGTCCAACGTGCTGGAATTCCCGGACTGAGCAGTCACGGCTCAGCAGACGAACGGCACAGCAGCAGGTGCCGACGCCGAGAGGTTGTTGGTCGAGTGAGGCGAAGAAAGACGGGCGCCGCGCAGCAGACGCGGGACGCGCGGGGCAACTTCACCCCGCCGTCGCGCACAGCGGTGCCGCCTTCCGACATGCCCGATTCCCCCGCCGCGCCCAAGGGCAGCGGCAGCAGATTCTCGCCCCGCAACTGGCGTGTGCCGGTCCGCCTGAACGCGATCCTCCTGATCCCGGTCCTCGTGGCCCTGGTCTTCGGCGGTCTCGATGTGAAGAGCCGCGTCGACACCTGGAGCGAGGCGGCGGACGCGGCGAACACCGCGCGTCTGGTGCGGGCGGCGGCCACCTATGCGCACGCCGTGATCGACGAGCGCGACATCAGCGCCAAGCCGTTGCTCGAGGGCCAGACCGACGACGCGAACGTCAAGAAGGCACGGGCGACGACGGACACCGCGCGCGCCGAGTTCGACGCGGCCGTCAAGAAGATGCCGGACACCCCGAGCCTCAAGCGCCGTCTGAAGGCCGTGCGGGACGCCGAGCCGACGCTGCCCAAGCTGCGTTCGGCCGCGTACACGCCTGCCCTGGAGGGCGCGAAGACCGAGGACGGCTACGGCGCCATCCAGCGTCCCCTCATGGCCTTCACCAATGAACTGGGCCTGGGCACGGGCAACGTCACCTCGTACGGCCGCATGGTCTACGCGGTCTCCCTGGCGAAGGCCGCCGAGTCGCTCCAGCGCTCCATCGGCGCCCACCTGCTGATCAAGCCCGGTGACGCCGCCAACCAGAAGACCCTCCAGACGGCCTTCTCCTCCTACAACTTCCTCGAGTACATCGCCCGCGGCGAGTACGAGCAGGGCGGTACCGAGGACGACATCAAGCGGCTCCAGGCCGCGCTGACCACCGAGGCCCAGGTCGAGGAGCAGGACAAGATGGCCGCCGCCATCATGTCCGGCGCCACCCCGGCCCAGCTGAGGGCCAAGGGCGTCACGCCCGAGGCGTGGCTCCAGGCCTCCACCGCGAAGTTCAGCGCGTACCGCACGGTCGAGGAGCACCAGATCGACAAGGCCGTGGACGAGGCGGAGAGCGTCGCGTCCCAGGCCACACAGGACGCGATCGTCAACTCCTCGATCATGGTCCTCGCCCTGCTGATCGCGTTCTTCGTCGCCGGCCGGATGGCCCGCGGCATGAGCCGCAGCATGCGCAAGCTCCGTGCCGCCGCCTTCGAGGTGGCCGAGCAGCGCCTGCCGGCGCTGGTCGACCAGCTCTCGCGGACCGAGCCCGGTCAGGTCGACACCCGGGTCGAGCCGATCCCGATCACCACCGGTGACGAGATCGGCGAGGTCGCCCGCGCCTTCGACCAGGTCCACCGCGAGGCCGTGCGGCTCGCCGCCGAGCAGGCGGGTCTGCGGGGCAACGTCAACGCGATCTTCACCAACCTGTCGCGCCGCAACCAGAAGCTGATCGAGGGCCAGCTGGACCTCATCACCGACCTGGAGAACAACGAGGCCGACCCGGACCAGCTGGAGAACCTCTTCCGCCTGGACCACCTGGCCACCCGTATGCGGCGCAACGGCGAGAACCTCCTCATCCTCGCGGGCGAGGAGCCCGGCCGCCGCTGGGACCAGCCGATCCCGCTGGTGGACGTGCTCCGGGCAGCCACCTCCGAGGTGGAGGCGTACGAGCGCATCGAGCTCAGCGGCCTGCCCGAGGCCGAGATCCACGGCCGGGCCGTGACCGACCTCGTGCACCTCCTCGCGGAGCTGCTGGAGAACGCCACGTCGTTCTCCTCCCCGCACACCAAGGTGCGCGTCACCGCCACCCGTCTCCCCGACGGCCGTGTGATGGTCGAGATCCACGACAAGGGCATCGGCCTGACCGCCGAGGACTTCGCCGACATCAACCACCGGCTGGCCAACCCGCCGACCGTGGACGTCGCGATCGCCCAGCGCATGGGTCTGTTCGTGGTCGGCCGCCTGGCGTCCCGTCACGACATCCGGGTCCAGCTGCGCCCCTCGGGCGAGCAGGCGGGCACCACCTCGCTGGTGATGCTGCCGGACGCCATCACCCACGGTGGCGGTGGCGAGGACCAGGTCCAGGACGACTTCACGGTCTCCGAGATGGTCCCCCAGCAGCAGGCGCCGATGATGCAGCAGGCACCGGTGGGCCACGGCCCGACCGCGGCCGAGCTCGGCTTCGACGACTCCCGCTACGAGGCGCGCCCCGACGTCCCCGGTTCCGGTGCGGCGATGGACCCGGTGGGCCGCGGGCTGATGCGGGACCAGCGCCGCGCGACGCTGGGGCAGGGCGGCGACGACCGTCCGCTCTTCCGCGACGAGGTGCCGCAGCAGCAGGGCTTCCCGCAGCCGGACGCCTTCGCTCAGCCGGACCCGTTCACGCAGCCGGATCCGTTCGGGCAGCCCGAGGCGTTCCAGCAGCCGCAGCACGCGCAGCCGCAGGAGCCGATATCCATGGAGCCCCAGGCTCCGCGGCAGTTCGACGGGATGGGCTACCCGGAATCCGCCTACGCGGATCCGGCGGTACCGGACCAGCAGACCTACGGCGACCCCTACGCCCCCGGTCAGCAAGGGCAGTGGACCGGGCCAGGTCCGTACCAGCATGAGTACGGGCAGGGTTACGCAGCGGAACCGGAATCCCGGCCGTCCGCTGACACGGCCCAGCCGGAGCGCGTAGAGTTCGACCGTCCGGGCCCCGCCTCGAGCGGCTCCCCCTCGCTGACCGGGTCCGGTCTGCCGCGCCGCGACAAGCGGTGGCAGCAGGACGGGACGGGCGAGGAGGCCACGAGGGACGGCGCAGAACCGGAGCAGCCCCAGCAGGAGGTCCCACCGCGGTCCGCGGAGGGCGCCAACTCCGACTGGAAGTCGGCCAACGACGAGCGCTGGCAGCGTGCCGGGCAGCTCAAGGAGCCGAAGGCCGGCGGCGTGACCCCCTCCGGTCTCCCCCGCCGGGTCCCCAAGGCCAATCTGGTCGAGGGCAAGGCGGAACAGACCACGCAGACGGGCCCCCAGGTCTCCCGCGCCCCGGAGGACGTCCGCGGCAGGTTGGCCAACCTGCGCCGGGGCATCCAGCAGGGACGCGAGCGCGGAGCGGACTCCTCGGAGCATCCGACGGACACCGCGCATCAGCAGCATCAGCAACACGACCAGGGCTTCGGCCCCGGCGGCACCTACGATCAGGAGCGTTAGTGTGAGCCCGATGAGCCAGGCGGCGCAGAACCTGAACTGGTTGATCACCAGTTTCGTGGACAACACCCCAGGGGTGTCCCACACCGTCGTGGTCTCCGCCGACGGACTCCTTCTGGCGATGTCCGAAGGCTTCCCGCGGGACCGCGCCGACCAGCTGGCGGCGGTCGCCTCCGGCCTGACCTCTCTGACCGCCGGTGCCTCCCGCATCTTCGAGGGCGGCCCGGTCAACCAGACCGTGGTGGAGATGGAGCGCGGCTTCCTCTTCATCATGTCCGTCTCGGACGGCTCCGCGCTGGCGGTGCTGGCCCACCCGGAGTGCGACATCGGCCTCGTGGGCTACGAGATGGCCCTTCTGGTGGACCGGGCGGGCAACGTCCTCACCCCCGAACTCCGGTCCGAACTCCAGGGGAGCCTTCTCAACTAATCAAGAGGCAGTGCGTTTCGCGCCACCGCGCCGTAGGGTGCGGTGGCGCGACCGGCAGCAGACAGGCAAGTTGGAGGAGGAAACGTGGCAACGCCCCCCGGCGGTTACCCGTATGGCAGTGACCAGCAGGCTCAACCCCCGTTGAACCGCTTCGACTTCCCCTCCTCGCCAAGCCACCACGCCATGCCGGAGCAGCAGCGCGCCGCGCACGTACCGCCTCCGCCCCAGCAGCACCGGCGCGCGTCGTCGTCCCCCTCGGGCGGCGGCAAGCACAACCCGCTGGTCCGTCCCTATGCGATGACCGGCGGCCGGACCAGGCCGCGGTACCAGCTCGCCATCGAGGCGCTGGTGCACACCACGGCCCAGCCGTCCCAGCTCCAGGGGCAGTTGCCGGAACACCAGCGCATCTGCCATCTGTGCCGAGAGATCAAGTCGGTCGCCGAGATCTCGGCACTCCTCTCCATTCCGCTCGGCGTCGCCCGAATCCTCGTCGCCGATCTGGCGGAGGCCGGACTCGTCGCCATTCATCAGCCCGGCGGCGATGCGTCCGCCGGCGGTCAGCCTGACGTGACACTGCTCGAAAGGGTGCTCAGTGGACTTCGGAACCTCTAGCGGCGAGGCAGCCCGCTCCACCACCTCCGCGAAGATCGTGGTCGCGGGTGGCTTCGGCGTGGGCAAGACCACGTTCGTCGGCGCGGTCTCGGAGATCAACCCGCTGCGCACCGAAGCCGTGATGACCTCCGCCTCGGCGGGGATCGACGACCTGACCCACGCGCCGGACAAGACCACGACCACCGTGGCCATGGACTTCGGCCGTATCACCCTGGACCAGGACCTGATCCTCTACCTCTTCGGTACGCCGGGTCAGGACCGCTTCTGGTTCATGTGGGACGACCTGGTCCGCGGCGCCATCGGCGCCGTCGTCCTCGTCGACACCCGCCGTCTCGCCGACTGCTTCCCCGCGGTCGACTACTTCGAGAACAGCGGCCTCCCCTTCGTCATCGCCCTCAACGGCTTCGACGGACACCAGCCGTACACGCCGGAGGAGGTCCGCGAGGCCCTCCAGATCGGCCCGGACGCGCCGATCATCACCACGGACGCCCGGCACCGCAACGAGGCGAAGAGCGCCCTCATCACGCTCGTCGAGCACGCGCTGATGGCGCGGCTCCGCTAGTTCGGATGCGAAGAGGTCCCCGCACTCCTTCAGGGAGTGCGGGGACCTCTTCGCGTTCCCGGCACCGCTCACCGAACGCGTAGGGCCCCTCACCGGACGGTGAGGGGCCCTACGCGTGTGTGCGCGGGTGTCGTCAGCCCTGCCAGCTGTGCGGCGCTCTGAAGCCGGAGCTGCGCTCCAGGCGGCGCCAGGGGGCCGTGGTGCGGCGGGGACGGACGGGGGCGGCGGCGTTGTTGCCGGCGGCGGCACGGGCGAGGAGGACGGCGGTGACGGCGGCCAGTTCCTCGGCGTCGGCCGTGCCCTTCTCGACGCGTACGAGCGTGTCGTTCATGCGAGTGTCTCCGATTGCTGAAGTACGGGACGGCTTACTGGGGCGGGTTGCCGTGCTTGCGCGCCGGCAGGTCCGCGTGCTTGTTGGCGAGCATCGCCAGCGACCGGATCAGCACCGACCGGGTCTCGACGGGGTCGATCACGTCGTCGACCAGGCCGCGCTCGGCCGCGTAGTACGGGTGCATGAGCTCGGCCTTGTACTCCTTGACCATGCGGGCGCGCATGGCCTCGGGGTCGTCCGCCTCCGCGATCTGCTTGCGGAAGATGACATTGGCCGCGCCCTCGGCGCCCATGACCGCGATCTCGTTCGTGGGCCAGGCGTAGGTGAGGTCCGCGCCGATCGACTGCGAGTCCATCACGATGTACGCACCGCCGTAGGCCTTGCGCAGGATCACCGAGATCCTGGGCACGGTGGCGTTGCAGTAGGCGTACAGCAGCTTCGCACCGTGCCGGATGATCCCACCGTGCTCCTGGTCCACACCCGGAAGGAAGCCGGGTACGTCCAAAAGAGTGATGATCGGGATGTTGAAGGCGTCGCACATCTGGATGAACCGTGCGGCCTTCTCCGACGCCTCGATGTCGAGCACGCCCGCGAGGGACTGCGGCTGGTTGGCGACGATGCCGACGACCCGACCGTCCAGCCGGGACAGGGCGCAGATGATGTTGGTCGCCCAGCGCTCGTGGATCTCCAGGTACTCGCCGTCGTCGACGATCTCCTCGATCACCTTGCGCATGTCGTACGGGCGGTTGCCGTCGGCGGGGACCAGGTCCAGCAGGGCCTCGCCGAGCCGGTCGGCGGGGTCCTCGCTCTCCACGCGGGGCGGGTTCTCGCGGTTGTTCTGCGGGAGCAGCGAGAGGAGGTAGCGGACCTCCTCCAGGCAGGTCTCCTCGTCGTCGTAGGCGAAGTGGGCCACGCCGGAGGTCTCGGCGTGGACGTCCGCGCCGCCGAGGCCGTTCTGGGTGATCTCCTCGCCGGTGACCGCGCGCACGACGTCGGGGCCGGTGATGAACATCTGGGAGGTGTCGCGGACCATGAAGACGAAGTCCGTGAGCGCCGGGGAGTAGGCGGCGCCGCCCGCGCAGGGGCCGAGCATCACGCTTATCTGCGGGATGACGCCGGAGGCCTTGGTGTTGCGCTGGAAGATGCCGCCGTAGCCGGCCAGCGCCGAGACGCCCTCCTGGATCCGGGCGCCGGCGCCGTCGTTCAGGGAGACCAGCGGGGCACCGGCCGCGATGGCCTTGTCCATGATCTTGTGGATCTTGGTGGCGTGGGCCTCGCCCAGCGCGCCGCCGAAGATCCGGAAGTCGTGCGCGTAGACGAACACCGTCCGGCCGTGCACGGTTCCCCACCCGGTGATCACACCATCGGTGTACGGGCGCTTGGCCTCCAGCCCGAACCCGGTGGCGCGGTGCCGCCGCAGCGGCTCCACCTCGGTGAAGGAGCCCTCGTCGAGCAGAAGTTCAATGCGCTCGCGAGCGGTCAGCTTCCCCTTGGCCTTCTGCGCCTGGGTCGCCCGCTCGCTCGGACCTCGCCGGACCTGCTCGCGGATGGCGTGCAGCTCGGCGACGCGCCCACGGACGTCACTCGCCTCTACGGGCGCACCTTCGAGATTGCTCATGGAAAGACGGTACGTGGCGGGCCCCCTGGAACATCATGTCGGTTCCACACAACGTCGCGCGTGTTTTCGTGGGCAGGCGGCACAGAACGGCGCAGGGGTCTTATCAGCTCCCCCGGCGCGATGGCGGGTCCCACGCTGTGAACACCCCACAAATATGGCCCGGCCCTGCCGTCATCCGGGCGTCTTGACCAGGGATCTTCACCCGGACCGGCGGGCGGGCGGGAGCGCCAGCCGGCAGCCGTGCGGGGCGCAGGCGGTGCCGGGCCGGATCCTCAGCCGCACCAGGGACCCCACTTCCAACACCTCCACAGCGGGATCCTGCGATGTGACGTTCCTCACAGGGTAATGCCATATGAGCCCGATGGGATCACCGGTGCGCAGGGGACCCGCGACATGGAGGGTCGCGGTGGGCCCATTGTGGCGCAGAAGTACGGAGGCGGGGGCATCGGCGGTCAGCGGCCCGGCGGTGCCGGGGGCCCAGAAGTTGACGGCGGTCAGCCCCAGGGAGGGGATGTGGACGGCCTGGAGGTCCGGGGTGTTGGCGAGGACGGTGAGCCAGCCGGGGTCGGCGGCGCGGTCGGCGAGGGTGCCGGGGCTCGCGCCTGGCATCAGGAGGTGGACGTGGCAGGCGTCCTCGGGGTCGATGCCATGAGGGCGCAGGAGGGTGAGGTAGCGCCGGGTGAGGGGGGTGGGCGAGCCGTCGGCGTTGATGTCGCGCCAGGCTCCGGTGCGGGTCTCGCGCAGAACCGTGAGCGGGGCCCCGCCGGGGAAGACATAGCCGCCGTGCCCGGCGAGGTGGACCCAGTGGGCGCGGTCGAAGGACTCGGTCCACCCGTCGTGGCCGGGCTGCGTCTCGCCGTCCACGGTGAGGGCGGGGGTGCCGGCGGCGCCGAGGTTGCGGTTGTCGACGACGGTCTCGACGTCGGTGCCGTCCCGGGCGGTGATCCCGGCGCCGAGACAGATGACGGCGTCGTCCGCGAAGAACCAGGACTTGCGGGCCTCCAGGGTGGAGCCGAGCCCTTTGAGGTGCTGCCCGACGGCCGCGTACTCGCCGTCGGTGACGCCGCCGACCCAGCGCACCGCCGGTCTGGGGGCTCCCCAGCCGCCGCCCTGGTTGTCGGCGAGGGGGACGGCCGAGACGGTGGTGCCGGGCAGCCGGTAGGGGTCGACGGTGGGCCAGAAGGCGTCGGTGTACTGGTCGCCGCCGTGACCGGCGCCCCACCAGGTGAGCATTCCGGCGCCGGTGTGCCAGCCGCGCGGGTTCTCGCCGTTGCCGTTCTCGTAGTGGGTGACGCGGTCGGAGGCCATGGCGACGGCGGCGGCCCAGCCGGGGCGGCGGTGGACGGCCCGGTCCATGGCGGCGAAGAGGCGGTGGCCCACGGGCTCGGGGGCGGCGGGCGCGGGCCCGGCGGCGATCGCGGCGAGGCGGGCGAGGTCGGCCCCGCCGAACTGGGGGTCGGTCAGCACCGGGCTGGTGGTGTCCCGGGCGATCCAGCCCTTGATCATGCCGTGCAGTCGCTCCCGATCGGCCGGGCCCACGTCCGCCGCGAGCAGGGCGATGGCGGCGATGAGGACGTGGCCGCGCTGGTGGTCGCTCTGGACGGGCGCGTCCCGGTCGGCAGCCTGGACGCCCCTGCTGATGGCGCGGCCGGAGACGCAGTCCATCACCAGACCGTTGTGGATCAGTGGCGCGAAGGCGTTCTCCACGCTGTCGTGGATGACCCGCCGGCTGGGGTCGGTGATCTCCCAGCGCGAGCCGCGCAGCAGGGCGAAGAGCCGGCCGAGCCCGTCGAGCAGCACACAGCCGTAGGTGCCGGAGTAGGCCACCCAGGTGTGCTGGATGAACGAGCCGTCGGCGTAGAGCCCGTCGCCCTTGAGGACAAGGGGGAAGACCGGGGAGAGGGCGTCGCGGGCGAGGGCGACCTTGGCGGCGTCCTCCCCCAGGACGCCCCGCAGGGCCACGACCCGGCACAGGTCGACACGGTTGGCGCCGGTGCTGGTGCCCGTGTAGGGGCCGATCGCCGAGTCGGGGACGAAGTAGTCGACGGCGGCCAGCAGCCGGGCGCGCCGGGCCGGGCCCACCGCGTCGTGGAGGAGGGCGGCCGTGTCCAGCAGCAGCCGGGGGCTGCCGATCTGCCACTCCCACCAGTTCCCGTAACGGACGGTCCCGGGGTGGTAGACGCGCTCGTGGAGGTGGTCGAGCCCGGCGAGGACGCCGGCGGCGAGTGCGGGGTCCCCGGTGAGGCCCGTGCCGGGCTGGGCGTGGGCCTGGGCCATGGTGAACAGCCGGGCGTAGCTGCGGGTGATCCCGGCGGGCGGGTCGAAGGGCGCGTCGGGCCAGAGCGAGCCGGCGGCGGGGCGCATGCTCGCGCAATGGGCGCGGGCCTGCTCCCCGGTGCGGCGCAGGACGGTGGCGTAGGGCTCGGCGGCGGGGTCGAAGCCGGTGCCGAGGGTCAGCTCCAGCCAGCGGCGGCGCGGCCCGGCGAAGTCGCCGTCCGGGCCGGCGGCCACGGCTGCGGGGGGCGCGGCGCCCAGGCCGAGGGCGCCGAGGGTGGTGGCGGCCAGGGTGGTGGCGAGGAAGCCGCGGCGGGTCCATGCGGGAGTGGACGACGGCACGGCGCACACGGTGGCACGGGGGCGCGTGGGAGGCAATGACGCCCGCGTGGGGCTTCCGGCCGAAATTCCCCTTTCCTAGATGTTGAACGTTGAACCAGATCGCGCTATCGTCGACATCGTTGAACGTTAAACAACATTCAACCGCCTCCCGTCTCGAACCCAAGGAGCAGTCATGGGCCTCTTCACCCGCAAGCGGGACACCGCTGCCGCCACCGCCACCGCCGTCCTCGACACCGACCCGGCTCTCGCCGCGCTGACCGGCGACTACACCATCGACGCCGCCCACAGCAGCATCGGCTTCACCGTGCGCCACGCGATGGTCACCAACGTCAAGGGCTCCTTCCTCCAGCACGAGGGCACCCTCCACCTGGACGGCGCCGCCCCCTCCCGCTCCACCGCCGAGCTCGACATCCGGATCGACAGCGTCGACACCGGCATCAAGGACCGCGACGGCCACCTGCTGAGCGGCGACTTCTTCGACGCCGAGCGGTTCCCCCTGATGACCTTCCGCTCCACCGCCGCCGAGCGCGTGGGCGGCGACCGCTACCGGATCACCGGCGACCTCACCATCAAGGACGTCACCCGCCCCCTCTCCATCGACCTGGAGTTCAACGGCTCGGCCACGGACGTCTACGGCAACGAGCGCGTCGGCTTCGAGGGCGGCGCCGAGATCCTGCGCTCCGACTGGGGCCTGACCTGGAACGCGGCCCTGGAGGCCGGCGGTGTCATGGTCAGCGACAAGGTGAAGCTCACCTTCGACATCTCCGCCGTGAAGACCGCCGCCTCCCAGGCCTGACCTCCGTGCGGATCAGCGACCGAGGCGCGCCAGACGGTCCATGACCTCGGCGCCTCGGTCCGCCGCCACGCTCAGGGCTATGTGGTTGTCGGGCCGTACCAGCACGAGCCCGTCGCCCTCGATCCCGTACGCCCGTCGCACATGTCCCTCGTGGTCGTCGACGTGGCACACGGTCAGCATCCCCGCGTACTTCTCCCCCGCCTCCGCGCGCGCCTCCGCAAGCGCCTCCGCGCTCGCCGGCCCGACACCGAAGAGGGTGAAGCGCGGCCCGGCGAAGACCTCGAAGAGCCGTGTCTCCGCGCCGGTCACGGCGTCCCGGCAGGGCGCGTCGGGCGCCCGCTCCCCCGCCTTGGGGCCACCCCACGCCAGCGAGCCCCAGCCGTAGCCGACGCCCAGCGTGGTGATGTCGTCGGTGACCACGACCTCCGTGCCGACGCCCGCCTCCCGGACGCCCTTCAGGACCGCGCGCAGCCGCTCGTTCGTGAGGTCGAGCGTCCACGCCGCGACCGGCAGCCGCTCCTCCTCGTAGGTGTCCAGCAGCCCCGGACCGGCCAGGCCGCGTATCACGAAGGCCAGTTTCCAGCCCAGGTTGAAGGCGTCCTGGATGCCGGTGTTCATCCCCAGGCCCCCGGCGATCGAGTGGACATGGGCCGCGTCCCCGGCGAGGAGGACCCGCCCGACACGGAAGCGGTCGGCCATCCGGACGTTGACGCGGTAGACGGAGAACCAGGTGGGGTCGGTCAGCCGCACGCCCGGTATCCGGGCACACCGGTCGAAGAGCCGTTGGAAGGACTCCAGCGACGGCGGCACGAGCCGCCCGTCGGCGTCGCGCTCGGGCGAGCCCTGCAACTGCCAGTGCGCGCTGCCCGGGAAGGGGCAGAGCATCAGGGCCGCGTCCTCGTCGAACCACTGGTGCCAGTAGGCGGGGTCGAGCCCGTCGGCGCGGACGTCGCCGACCACCATGCTCTCCTCGGCGTCGGTCTTCCCCTCGAAGACCACGCCCAGCGCCTTGCGCACGGGGCTGTGGCCGCCGTCGCAGCCCACGAGATAGGACGCCGTGATCCGCCGGCCGTCGGCGAGCGTCGCCACGACGCCGCCCTCGTCCTCGGTGAAGCCGGCCAGCTCACAGCCGAGTTCGACCTGGACGCCGTGGCCGGCGAGCCGCTCCCGCAGGATCTCCTCCGTGCGCCACTGGGGGATGAGCAGGCCGGTGGCGTAGGGGGTGTCGGGCGTGGGGACCCGGTCCTCGAAGGCGACGTGATCCGCCACGGCGACGCCGTCGCGGTATTTGCGCAGGGTGATGCGCTCCGCGCCGGACGCCGCCGCCCGCTCCCCCACCCCGAGGTCGTCGAAGAGCTCGCGGCTGCGCTGGTTGAGGCCCTTGCCGCGGGAAGAGCGGTGGAATTCCGGGGACTTGTCGATGATGCGGACGGCCACGCCGCTGCGGGCGAGCGAGCAGGCGAGGGTGAGGCCGGTGGGGCCGGCGCCCACGATCAGTACGCCTGTCGATACGTCTGTCGGTACGTCCGTCGCTACGTCTGTCGGAGTCATGTGTCCATGAAAGGGCCACTCGCGAGAAAATGCAACCGGGTAACAAAAGATTCTGGGTAACGTCACCTGCTAGAGTGACTCCGTGACCGATGAGACGGGACTGCGGGAGCGGAAGAAGCAGCGCACGCGCCAGGCGCTGTCCGACACGGCCATCGAGCTGTTCCTGAAACACGGCTTCGACCAGGTGTCCGTCGCGGACGTCGCGGCGGCGGTGGAGGTGTCCAAGCCGACGCTCTTCCGCTACTTCCCGGCCAAGGAGGACCTGGCGCTGCACCGCATCGCGGACCATCAGGGCGAGGCGGCGCGCGTCGTCGCCGGCAGGGCGGCCGGCCAGTCCCCGCTGGGCGCGCTCCGCGCGCACTACCACGCGCGCCTGGACGCCCACGATCCCGTCACGGGCCTCAACGACCACCCGGTCGTACGGGCGTTCAACGACATGCTCTACGGGACGCCGAGCCTGCTCGCGCGCCTCGTCCGCTACGCCGAGCGGGATGAGGAGCTGCTGGCGGGGGCGCTGGTGGAGACGGGCGGTGGCGACGACGGGCGCGACGCGCTGATCGCCGGGCTCGCGGCGGCGCAGATCATCACCGTGCATCAGCGGTTGGCGCAGGAGAATTGGCGGAAGCTTGCCGAAGGGCGGGCGATCGGCGATGCGCTGGTCGAAGCGCATGCGGATGCGGACCGGGCGTTCGACTTGCTGGGGGCGGGGCTGGGGGTCTCTTTCCCCTGACCCGCCCCTTCCCGAAACCGGGGCTCCGCCCCGGAACCCCGGGGTGGTTACTGCCGGTGGGCCGGTTTGTGCCCACCCGTTCCGCCCTGCGGAACGATTGCCCACAAACGGGTTTACTCCTGCGGGTCCACGCCCGCACGCCGCAAGCCGTACGCGTACGCGTCGTCCAGGGCCTGCCACGACGCCGCGATGACGTTTTCCGCCACGCCGACCGTGGACCACTCGCCGCTCTCGTCGCTCGTGGAGACCAGGACCCGGGTCGTCGAGCCCGTGCCCAGGTTGCCCTCCAGGATGCGGACCTTGTAGTCGGTCAGCCGGATGCCGGCCAGCTGGGGGTAGATGCGCTCCAGCGCCACCCGCAGCGCCCGGTCGAGGGCGTCGACCGGGCCGTTGCCCTCGGCCGTGGCGACGATGCGCTCGCCCTTCGCCCACAGCTTCACGGTCGCCTCGTTGGCGTGGGTGCCGTCCGGGCGGTCCTCGGCGATGGCGCGCCAGGACTCCACGCGGTAGTAGCGCCGCGCCCGGCCCTCGATCTCCTGGCGGAGCAGCAGCTCGAAGGAGGCGTCGGCGGCCTCGTACGTGTAGCCCGCCAGCTCGCGCTCCTTGACCCGCGCGACGACGCGCCCGACCAGCTCGCGGTCGCCGCCGAGGTCGACGCCGAGCTCCTTGCCCTTGAGCTCGATGGAGGCGCGGCCGGCCATGTCGGAGACGAGCATCCGCATGGTGTTGCCGACCCGCTCGGGGTCGATGTGCTGGTAGAGGTCCGGGTCCACCTTGATCGCCGAGGCGTGCAGCCCGGCCTTGTGGGCGAAGGCGGAGACCCCCACGTACGGCTGATGCGTGGACGGCGTGAGGTTGACGACCTCGGCGATGGCGTGCGAGATCCGGGTCGTCTCGGCCAGCTTGCCGGGCGGCAGCACCCGCCGGTCGTACTTGATCTCCAGGGCGGCGACGACCGGGAAGAGGTTGGCGTTGCCGACGCGCTCCCCGTAGCCGTTGGCCGTGCACTGGACGTGGGTGGCGCCGGCGTCCACCGCGGCGAGGGTGTTGGCGACGGCGCAACCGGTGTCGTCCTGCGCGTGGATGCCCAGGCGCGCGCCGGTGTCGGCGAGCACCGTCCGGACGACGGCCTCGATCTGGGCGGGCAGCATGCCGCCGTTGGTGTCGCACAGGACGACGACGTCGGCACCGGCCTCGTGGGCGGTGCGCACGACCTGGGTGGCGTAGCCGGGGTTGGCGCGGTAGCCGTCGAAGAAGTGCTCGCAGTCGACGAAGACGCGGCGGCCGTGCGAGCGCAGGTACGCGACCGTGTCGCGCACCATCGCGAGGTTCTCGTCCAGGGTGGTGCGCAGGGCGAGTTCCACGTGCCGGTCGTGCGACTTGGCGACGAGGGTGACGACGGGGGCCCCGGAGTCCAGGAGGGCGGCGACCTGCCGGTCGTCCTCGGCGCGCACGCCCGCCTTGCGGGTGGCGCCGAAGGCGACGAGCCGGGCGTGCCGGAAGGCGATCTCCGCACGGGCGCGCTGGAAGAACTCGGTGTCGCGGGGGTTGGCGCCCGGCCAGCCGCCCTCGATGAAGCCGACGCCGAAGTCGTCCAGGTGGCGGGCGATGGTGAGCTTGTCCGCGACGGTGAGGTTGATGCCCTCACGCTGCGCGCCGTCGCGCAGCGTGGTGTCGAAGACGTGGAAGGCGTCGTCGACGGGGGCGGCGGGTTCGAGGGGCTCGCGGCCGTCGGTTGCGTCCGTCATTGCTGGTCTGACTCCTGTGAGGATGTCGGTCTGCCGGGATGACCGGTTCCACCGTCCCCCGGTGGGCCCGCGCCCTGCGCCGTCCGGCGAGGTGGGCCGGAAACGCAAAAACCTCTCGCGGGTGCGAGAGGTCTGCGCGCGGGTCTGGGACGACGGTGTCCGCTCCGTACGGGTGGTACGGGAGCGGTCACTGCGGACCGGCGCGCCTGTTGCCCATAATCATGGCGAACGGGAGCATGGCGGCATACTGCCACAGGTCCGGTCCACGATGCGGGTGAGTCTCAGGATGCGGGCACTGTGTCCGTACCCGTCTCCGTGCGCTCCTGGGACGTGGGCGTGGCCCCGACGCGCCTCAGGTCGGTGTCCCGTGTCTCGCGCATGGTCAGGTAGACGACGAGCGAGACCGCCGCGCAGCCCGCGACGTACCAGTAGAAGCCGGATTCCAGGCCGGCGTCCTTGAACCACAGGGCCACGTATTCGGCCGTGCCGCCGAAGAGCGCGTTGGCGATGGCGTAGGGCAGGGCCACGCCCAGGGACCGTACGCCCGTGGGGAACAGCTCCGCCTTCACACAGGCGTTGATCGAGGTGTAGCCGGTGACCACCACCAGCGCCAGCAGGGACAGGCCGAGGGCCGGCCAGAAGGATCCCGCGTGCTTGAGCATCGTCAGGATCGGCACGGTCAGGAAGGTGGAGCCCACGGCGAAGGTGATCAGCAGCGGCCGGCGGCCGATCCGGTCCGAGAGCGCGCCCGCCAGCGGCTGGAGGGCGGCGAAGACGATCAGCGCGCAGAAGCTGACGAGCGTCGCCGTCTGCTTGGGCAGGCCCGCGGTGTTGGAGAGGTACTTCGTCAGGTACGTGGTGTAGGTGTAGTAGGCGACCGTGCCGCCCATGGTCAGGGCGATGACGAGGAACGCCTCGCGCTTGTGCCGCAGGAGCGCCCGGATCGTGCCCCGGTCGGCCGCCTCCGTGTCGCCGTCCTCGGCGGCCTCGGCGTAGGTCTCCGTCTCCAGCATGTTGCGCCGCAGGTAGAAGATGACGGCGGCGCCGAGCGCGCCCACGGCGAAGGGGATGCGCCAGCCCCAGTCGTGGAGTTCGGCGCTGGAGAGCGTGTGCTGGAGGAGGATCAGCAGCCCCAGGCCCAGGATCTGGCCGGCGGTCATGGAGACGTACTGGAAGCTGGAGGCGAAGCCTCGGCGGCCGGGCGCGGAGGCCTCGGTGAGGTAGGTGGCGCTGGCCGCGTACTCACCGCCGACGGACAGGCCCTGGAGCAGCCGGGCGACGAGGAGGACGGCGGCTCCGCCGTAGCCGGCGACCGCGTAGGTCGGGGCGACGGCGATGAGCACGGCGGACGCCGACATCAGGGTGACGGTCAGGGTGAGCGCCGCCTTGCGGCCGCGCCGGTCGCCGACGCGGCCCAGCAGCCAGCCGCCGACGGGCCGCATGAAGAAGCCGACGGCGAAGATGCCGGCGGTGTTCATGAGCTTGGCGGTGTCGTTGCCCGCGGGGAAGAAGGAGCCCGCGAAGTAGGTGGCGAAGCTGGCGTAGACGAACCAGTCGAACCACTCGACCATGTTGCCGGCCGAGCCGACCCAGATCTTCTTCCAGTGCCGTGTCTGTGCCTGTCCCATGAGGGAACACGGTGGCGGAACGGCCCGGATTCGGACAAGGGTCCGGCCGGCAACGATCGCATGGACTTGCGTGCGTTATGTCCCCACCGCACGCAAGCGGGTCACCGCACGCGAGCCCGTCTCAGCCCGGCCCGTCTCAGCCCAGCGGGTGCATCCAGCCGTGGGCGTCCTCGGTGGCACCGGTCTGGACCGCCAGCAGCGCCTTGCGGAGGTTCATGGTGACCTCGCCGGGCTCGCCGCCCGACTGGGTCCACTCGCCGCCCGCGGACTTCACCCGGCCGACGGGGGTGATCACCGCGGCCGTGCCACAGGCGAAGACCTCGGTGAGGGTGCCGTTCTCGGTGTCGCGCTTCCACTGGTCGGTGGAGATCCGGCCCTCCTCGGACTCGTAGCCGAGGTCCTTGGCGATGGTCAGCAGTGAGTCACGGGTGACGCCGGCCAGCAGCGAGCCGGTGAGCTCCGGCGTGACGATCCGGGGCTTCTCGCCGTCGCGGCCCCCGTACACGAAGTACAGGTTCATGCCGCCCATTTCCTCGACCCACTTGTGCTCCAGCGCGTCCAGCCAGACGACCTGGTCGCAGCCCTTCTCGGCCGCCTCGGCCTGGGCGAGCAGGGAGGCCGCGTAGTTGCCGCCGGTCTTGGCGAAGCCGATGCCGCCGGGGACGGCGCGGACGTAGTTCTCGGACAGCCACACGGAGACGGGCTTGACGCCACCGGGGAAGTACGGGCCGGCCGGGGAGGCGATCACGATGAAGAGGTACTCGTTGGCGGGCTTCACACCCAGGCCGACCTCGGTCGCGATCATGAAGGGGCGCAGGTACAGGGAGGCCTCGCCGCCGTGCTCCGGGACCCATGCCTTGTCCTGGCGGACCAGGGCGTCACAGGCCTCGATGAAGGTCTCGACCGGCAGCTCGGGCATGGCGAGCCGGCGGGCGGAGGCCTGGAAGCGCCGGGCGTTGGCGTCGGGGCGGAAGGTGGCGACCGAGCCGTCGGGGCGACGGTAGGCCTTGAGCCCCTCGAAGATCTCCTGCGCGTAGTGGAGGGTCATGTTGGCCGGGTCGATGGACAGCGGCGCGTACGGGGTGAGCTGGGCGTCGTGCCAGCCGCGGCCCTCGGTCCACTTGATGGTGACCATGTGGTCGGTGAAGTGGCGGCCGAACCCGGGGTTCGCCAGGATCCGCTCGCGCTCCGCGTCGGACAGCGGGTGCGAGGAGGGCTTGAGCTCGATCGTGGGCGTCGTCATGAATGCGTGTCCTTCACCTTGGTATGTGGCGGACCGCGCTCACGTCGCCCCGGGGGCACCGGGACGTCCGAGCTTCTTCGCCTCATTCGCGGCCCCACGTTCGATTATCGCTCGTGAGGGGCCCGACGGAAAACGTGCGCGCGGCCGGGAATCGACGGTGATATCCGGCCGCGCGCAAAAACGCGGACCGGTTTCAGCCGGTTTGTACGGATGCGAGTACGCGCGATACGAGCGCGTCGCCGACCTGGTCCGTGCTGCGTACCGCGCTGCCGCGGCCGGTGATGTCCTCGGCGACGGCCGTCTCGACGCGCGCCGCCTCCGCCTCGTACCCGAGGTGGCGCAGCAGGAGCGCCACCGAGAGGACCGTGGCGGTCGGGTCGGCCTTGCCGGTGCCCGCGATGTCGGGCGCGGAGCCGTGGACCGGCTCGAACATCGAGGGGAAGGCCCCGGTGGGGTTGATGTTGCCGGAGGCGGCGAGGCCGATTCCACCGGTGACGGCGGCGGCGAGGTCGGTGAGGATGTCGCCGAAGAGGTTGTCGGTGACGATGACGTCGAAGCGCTCGGGCTGGGTGACGAAGAAGATCGTCGCGGCGTCGACGTGCAGATAGTCGGTGGTGACCTCGGGGTACTCGCGGCCGACGCGGTCGAAGACGCCCTTCCAGAGGTGCCCGGCGTGCACGAGGACGTTGTTCTTGTGGACGAGGGTCAGCTTCCGGCGGGGGCGGGCCTGGGCGCGCTCGTAGGCGTCGCGGACCACGCGCTCCACGCCGTAGGCCGTGTTGACGCTGACCTCGGTGGCGACCTCGGCGGGGGTGCCGGTGCGCAGCGAGCCGCCGTTGCCGGTGTAGGGGCCCTCGGTGCCCTCGCGGACGACGACGAAGTCGATCTCGGGCCGGCCGGCGAGGGGGCTGGCCGTGTGGGGGAACAGCTTCGACGGACGGAGATTGACGTAGTGGTCGAAGGCGAAGCGCAGCTTCAGCAGCAGCCCCCGCTCCAGGACGCCGGAGGGCACCGACGGGTCGCCGATCGCGCCCAGCAGGATCGCGTCGTGCTGCTTGAGGGATTCCAGCTCGGCGTCCGGCAGGGTCTCGCCGGTGGCGTGCCAGCGGCGGGCGCCGAGGTCGTACTCCCGGGTCTCCAGCTTGACGTCCGAAGGAAGCGCGGCCGTGAGGACCTTGAGGCCCTGGGCCACGACCTCGGGGCCGATGCCGTCACCGGGGATCACTGCGAGACGAATGCTGCGAGACATACCGGGACCGTACTCCCGTGTCCCGCTGGATGACACACTCTGTCCGCGATATGGACACATTGCCAGCCGGACAGGCCACATTCACCGAAAGTACGTGTCCGCGTCGACCATCCCTGGCACTTTTTCCGGCATGGACACACCACGGGTAGGCATCCCTGACCGTCTCGCGCGCGATATGACGATGGCGGAGCAGCACGAGTACCTGCGCGGCAGATTCACCCGGCGCGGGCTGCTGCGGGCGAGCGCCGCGACGGCCGGCGCGGCGGCCGGCACCGGTCTGCTGGGGGCGGGCGCCCCCGCGGCGTTCGCCGGGGGCGGGGGCACCGCGCGGCCCCTGACCCCCACGCTGATCACCACTCCGGCGACCGCGAGGGTCGACGGCTCGCTCGTCGCGCCGTTCGGGCGGCACCTGGCGTTCGGGTCCGACCCGCGGACGCAGATGCGGATCTCCTGGCAGGTGCCGTTCGCGGTCAAGCGGCCGTTCGTCCGCGTCGGCCTCAAGCCCTGGGACCTCAGCCGGCGCATCCCCGCCGAGGTCCGCACGCTGCACACCCCGCCGCTGAACAAGAAGCTCCCGGCGGTCGACCAGGTCTACCTCCACGCCGCCCTGGACGGTCTGGCCCCCGGCCAGACCTACTACTACGGCGTCGGCCACGACGGCTTCGACCCCGCCGACACCCGCAACTTCGCGACGGTCGGCACGTTCCGCACGGCCCCCGAGCGCGCGGAGCGGTTCGTCTTCACGGCCTTCGGCGACCAGGGCGTCAGCTACCACGCCCTCGCCAACGACCAGCTGATCCTCGGTCAGAACCCCGTCTTCCACCTCCACGCGGGCGACATCTGCTACGCCGACGACAGCGGCAACGGCAAGCCCACGGACGTCTACGACGCCCGGACGTGGGACCAGTTCCTCGCCCAGACCGAGACCGTGGCCTCGCGGGTGCCCTGGATGGTGACCACGGGCAACCACGACATGGAGGCCTGGTACTCCCCCAACGGCTACGGCGGCCAGAGCGCCCGCTGGACGCTGCCGGACAACGGCTTCGACGCCCGGAACTCGCCGGGCGTCTACTCCTTCGTCTACGGCAACGTGGGCGTCGTCGCGCTGGACGCGAACGACATCTCGTACGAGATCACCGCCAACACCGGCTACAGCGGCGGCCGGCAGACCCGCTGGCTCGACCGGCGGCTGCGGGAGCTGCGCGAGCGGCGCGACGTCGACTTCGTCGTGGTCTTCTTCCACCACTGCGCCTTCTCCACGACCAACGGCCACGCCTCGGACGGCGGGGTGCGCGACCTGTGGGTACCGCTGTTCGAGAAGCACCAGGTGGATCTGGTGATCAACGGCCACAACCACGTCTACGAGCGGACCGACGCGATAAAGCGCGGCAGGGTGGCGAAGCGGGTGCCGATCGGCGAGTCCGTCGACTCCTCGCGGGACGGCATCGTGTACGTCACCGCGGGCGGCGCCGGGAAGTCGCTCTACGACTTCCCGGTGCCGGACAGCTACGAGGACCATGTGAAGGACGTGGACCACGTCGCCAGCTACCACTGGGCCAAGGGCCGGGTGAAGGCCAAGGAGACGGTGGAGTGGTCGCGGGTGCGCTTCACGGGCTACTCGTTCCTGGCGGTCGAGGCCGAGCCGGGCCGGCGCCCGCGGCTGACGGTGACGGCGCTGGCCGAGAGCGGCGCCCGGATCGACCGCTTCGAGGTGACGCGGAGCGGAGCCGAGAAGGAACAGCACAGCGAGGTCACCCGTCCGGCCCGCGCGGAGGGCGGCCAGGGGGATGACGACGCGGCTCAGTGACCGGTGACGCCGCCGTTGTCGCGGCGGTCGAGCGCGCGCTGGAGCGCGGCGGCGGCGTTGGCCCGGTCGGTCTGACGGGCGGCGCTGTCGGCCGCGCGGACGGAGCGGCGGATCCGGCGGGCGGAGCGGGCGGCGGTCTCGGGCATGGGTCACGTCTCCTCTGCTGGGCCCCGGGCACGGGGCGGACGAGCGGGAAGCGAGAAGGATCGGAAGCCGGGAGAAGGGGCGGGGGCCGGGGT
>NZ_JAILXP010000750.1 GCF_020740895.1 Streptomyces sp. UNOB3_S3
GGGGCCTCCTCGACCAGCTTCTGGTGCCGGCGCTGCAGCGAGCAGTCACGCGTGGAGACCACCACGACGTTGCCATGGGTGTCGGCCAGGCACTGCGTCTCCACATGCCGGGGCTTGTCCAGGTAACGCTCCACGAAGCACTCGCCCCGCCCGAACGCCGCCACCGCCTCACGGACGGCGGACTCGTAGAGCTCGGGGACTTCTTCCAGGGTCCGGGCGACCTTCAGGCCACGCCCGCCGCCACCGAACGCGGCCTTGATCGCGATCGGCAGACCATGCTCGCTCGCGAACGCCACGACCTCCTCCGCACCCGAGACCGGGTCCGGGGTGCCCGCGACCAGCGGGGCACCGGCACGCTGCGCGATGTGACGGGCGGCGACCTTGTCACCCAGGTCCCGGATCGCCTGCGGCGGCGGGCCGATCCACGTCAGCCCCGCGTCCAGCACCGCCTGCGCGAAATCCGCGTTCTCGGAGAGGAACCCGTACCCCGGGTGGACCGCGTCCGCGCCGGACTCCGCCGCCGCGGCCAGCACCTTGGCCATGTCCAGATAACTGGTCGCGGGAGTGTCACCACCCAGCGCGTACGCCTCGTCGGCCGCCCGGACATGCAACGCGTCACGATCCGGATCGGCATAGACCGCCACACTGGCGATCCCCGCGTCCCGGCACGCACGAGCGACACGGACAGCGATTTCGCCACGATTGGCGATAAGCACCTTGCGCAC
>NZ_JAILXP010000751.1 GCF_020740895.1 Streptomyces sp. UNOB3_S3
GGATCTCAGCCCCCGCATACGCCTGGGGGCCGGGACAGAAGTCCCGGCCCCCAGGGCATTCAAGCCATACGGGGCTAGTGCCCCTGCTCGTCCCGTCGCCGCTGCCACCGCTGCTCGATGCGGTCCATCATGCCGCGCCGGCGGCCCACCGGCCGCCGTGTCATGCCCGCGGGCCCGCCGGGCCCACCGGTGCGCCGGACGCCGGGCCTCGGCGCCTTGCGCCACCCCGTCACCGCGAGCACGGCGCAGCCCAGCATGACGAGGAAGCCCGCCACGCTGATCCAGATCCGCTGGGTGACCATTCCGGCCATGAGGAGCGCGATGCCCACCAGAAAACCCGCGACCGCCTGGTAGACCCGTCGCCGGGTGTACGTGCGCAGGCCGCTGCCCTCGAGCGCTGTGGCGAACTTGGGATCTTCGGCGTACAGCGCTCGCTCCATCTGCTCGAGCATGCGCTGCTCGTGCTCCGAGAGCGGCACGGAGTCCTCCTACTCGTCGGTCGCGGGGGGCGACCGGGTGCGACCCTTTCAGGATAGGCAGGGAATCGCCCCCGTGAAACCCGCCCCTCTGCGCCAATTCGGCCACCGGCCCCGGTGTGGCGATCGATGCCGTCGGGACGTACATTCCCTGCCTGCCGATCGGCCATGCCGGACGGTGTCCCCCGATCATACGGGGCGAACGGCCTGATCGGGTGGGGTCCGTCCGAGGGGTGGATGAGGGG
>NZ_JAILXP010000752.1 GCF_020740895.1 Streptomyces sp. UNOB3_S3
GATGGGGATGGTGAGCCGGGGGAGGGTGCGGCTGAGGGTGGTGGTCCGGTGGTGTTGTGGGGTCATGGGTCTCACGCCCGATCCGCGACGCGTTCGCCGAGCAGGCCCTGTGGCCGCACGAGGAGGACGACGATGAGGAGGACGAAGGCCCAGACGTCCTTCCAGCCTCCGCCGCCGAGCTGCTGCATTCCGGGGATGTGCTGGATGTAGGTGGTGGAGGCCGTTTCGGCGATGCCGAGGACGACGCCGCCGAGCATGGCGCCGTAGATGTTGCCGATGCCGCCGAGGACGGCGGCGGTGAAGGCCTTGAGGCCGAGGATGAAGCCCATCTCGAAGTTGATCTGGCCGGCGCGGAGTCCTTGGGCGACGGCGGCGACGGCCGCGAAGGCGCCGCCGATGGCGAAGGCGAGGACGATGATGCGGTCGGTGTCGATGCCCATGAGCCGGGCGGTGTCGGGGTCCTGGGCGGTGGCCTGCATGGCGCGTCCGGTGCGGCTCTTCGCGACGAAGAGGCCGAGGGCGAGCATGCACAGGGGTGCGGCGACGAGGACGAAGACGTCGTCGCGCTGGAGGTGGACGTTGCCGGTGAGTTCGAAGGCGTCGCCGTGGAACTGGGGGAAGGCGCGGGATTTCTTGGCGTCGGGGTAGAAGGCCCAGACGAGTTGCTGGAGGGCGATGGACAGGCCGATCGCGGTGATGAGGGGGGCGAGGC
>NZ_JAILXP010000753.1 GCF_020740895.1 Streptomyces sp. UNOB3_S3
CGGTGAGCAGGATCGGCGTCAGGCCGAGGGCACGGAGCCGGGTGAGGGCCTCGGCGCTGGTGGGTTTGACCGCGTCGGCGACCTCGAGGACCGCGCGGGCCTGACCGTCCCAGGCCACGCAGATCGCACGTACGGCCCGCGGCCTCGGCTGCGGCCTTCGCCTGCCGCAGCTCGGTGGGCAGGGGCAGCGCCCATTCGGCGAGGAGCTTTTCGCGGCCGACGAGGACGGCGTGGCCCTCGACGATGCCCTGGACGCCGAGGCCGGCGATGTTGGCGAAGTCCTCCGGGGCCGGGAGCTCGCCGGCCTTCTCGGTGGCGCCCGCGGCGACGGCCTGGGCGATGGGGTGCTCGGAGGCGTGCTCCAGGGCGCCGGCCAGGCGCAGGACCTCGTTCTCCGTCTCGCCTTCGGCGAGGTGGACGCCGAGGAGGGTCATCTTGCCGGTGGTGACGGTGCCGGTCTTGTCGAGGACGATCGTGTCGACCTTGCGGGTGGACTCCAGGACCTCGGGTCCCTTGATCAGTACGCCGAGCTGGGCGCCGCGCCCGGTGCCGACCATGAGGGCGGTCGGGGTGGCGAGGCTCAGGGCGCAGGGGCAGGCGATGATCAGGACGGAGACGGCCGCGGTGAAGGCGGCGGTCCAGCCTTCGCCGGTGGCGACCCAGAAGCCGAGGGTGGCCAGGGCCAGGACGATGACGACGGGGACGAAG
>NZ_JAILXP010000754.1 GCF_020740895.1 Streptomyces sp. UNOB3_S3
CTCGGCGGGTTCGCCGACGACGGGGGCCGCGCCGGGGGCGGGCAGCAGGATCACCTGGTCCGCGTACTGCACCACCCGCTCCAGCCTGTGCTCGGCCAGCAGCACGGTGGTGCCCAGGTCGTGCACCAGGCGCTGGAGCACGGCCAGCACCTCCTCGGCGGCGGCCGGGTCCAGCGCGGACGTCGGCTCGTCCAGGACCAGCACCTTCGGGTGGGCGGTCAGCACCGAGCCGATCGCGACGCGCTGCCGCTGCCCGCCGGAGAGGGTGGCGATGGGCCGGTCGCGCAGGCCGGCCAGGCCCAGCAGGTCGAGGGTCTCCTCGACGCGGCGGCGCATGGTGGCGGGCGGGACGCCCAGGGACTCCATGCCGTAGGCGAGCTCGTCCTCGACGGTGTCGGTCACGAAGTGCGCCAGCGGGTCCTGGCCCACGGTGCCGACGACGTCGGCGAGTTCGCGGGGCCGGTGCGTACGGGTGTCCCGCCCGGCGACGGTGACCCTGCCGCGCAGGGTCCCACCGGTGAAGTGCGGGACGAGCCCGCTCACGGTGCCCAGCAGCGTCGACTTGCCGACGCCGGAGGGACCGACGAGGAGGCATAGTTCCCCTTCGGGGACGGTGAGGTCGACGCCGGAGAGGGTGGGGCGGTCGGTGCCGTCGTAGGAGACCGAGACGTTCTCGAAACGGATCACTTGGGGGTCTCCTCGGGGG
>NZ_JAILXP010000755.1 GCF_020740895.1 Streptomyces sp. UNOB3_S3
GTGCTGGAGTGCGGGGCGTCGGTGAATGTCTACATGGCGCACGGTGGGACGAACTTCGGTGGCTGGGCGGGGGCGAACCGGGCCGGTGAGGATCATCTGGGCGCGTTGCGGCCGACGGTGACGTCGTACGACTACGACGCGCCGGTGGACGAGTACGGGCGGGCGACGGCGAAGTTCTGGGCGTTCCGGGAGGTGCTGGCGGGTTTCCGGGACGGGGCGGCCGTTCCGGGCGGGGTGGTGGGTCCGGTGCCGGAGCCGCCGCCGGCGCCGCCGGTGCTGGGTGCCGCGGTGGTGGCGCGGCTGGAGCGGTGGGCGCCGCTGGACGGGGTCGTGGACGCGCTGGGGGGCGCGGAGAGCGAGTCGGCGCTGCCGCCGTCGTTCGAGGAGCTGGGGGTGGACCGGGGTCTGGTGCGGTATCGCTTCACGGTTCCGGGGCCCCGGGAGGCGTCCCCGCTGTGGGTGTGGGGGCTGCGTGATGTGGCGGTGGTGGCCGTGGACGGGGCGCGGGTGGCGGTGGTCGACGACGCCTCGGATCCGGTGCTGATCGGTGAGGTGGCGGGGCCGGCCGTGGTGGAGCTGTGGGTGGAGTCGCTGGGCCGGGTCAATTACGGGCCGCGGCTCGGTGAGGCCAAGGGCGTCACGGGCGGGCTGCTGCACGAGCGGCAGTATGTGCACGGGGTGCGGGCGCGGGGGCTGCGGC
>NZ_JAILXP010000756.1 GCF_020740895.1 Streptomyces sp. UNOB3_S3
CCACCCCGCACCCCCTGCGCACCACGGTCAAGGGCGCCGTGGAAGCGACCCTCGACGCCCCGGCCGGCACCACGATCGCGATCGTGGGCCCCAACGGCGCGGGCAAGACAACCCTTCTCCGCACCCTCCTCGGCCTCACCCACCGCGCGACGGCGGAAACGCTCACCCTCGGCGACCAGGACGTGTCGACGGCCCCGCCCCACCGTCGCCGCATCGCCTGGGTCCCCCAGGACGGCGCCCTCTTCCCGCACCTCACGGCCCTGGCCAACACGGCCTACGGCCTGCGCACCCAGGGCACCCCGAAGGACGAGGCCCACGCCACCGCCCAGCAGTGGCTGGACCACCTGGGCATCGGCCACCTCGCCCACCGCAGACCCGGCAGCCTCAGCGGCGGCCAGGCCCAGCGCGTGGCCCTGGCCAGGGCCCTGGCCGCCGGCCCGAGCCTGCTCCTCCTCGACGAACCCCTCGCCGCCCTGGACCAGTCGACCCGCGCCCAGGTGCGCCACACCCTCCGCACCCACCTCGCCGACTTCCCCGGCGTGTGCCTGATCGTCACCCACGACCCCGTGGAAGCCGTCTCGCTGGCCGACCGCGTGCTCGTCCTGGAGGACGGCCGTACGACCCAGTACGCGCCCCCCGCCGAGCTGGCCCGGCACCCCCGTTCCCCCTGGGTGGCCCGCATGCTGGGCCTCAACG
>NZ_JAILXP010000757.1 GCF_020740895.1 Streptomyces sp. UNOB3_S3
CTGCTGCACCGCGAGGAGGAGCGGGAGAGGCTGGGCCGGCTCCTGTCGCGCGGCCGCTCCGTACGGCTCACCGGCCCCTCCGGCTCCGGGCGCAGCGTCCTGCTCGACGCCGTCGCCGACGACTGCGCGGGCCTCGCGCCCGACGGCGTCGTCCGGCTCAGCGGCTACGGCCGCACCCCCGGCGACCTGCTCCACGAGCTGTTCGCCGCCGTCCACCACGCCCCGCTGCACCGGCCCGACCGGGCCGGGCTGATGGCCGCCGTGCAGAACATCGGCGCCGTCGTCGTCCTGGACGACCTGGAGTTCGGCGGTGTCGCGCTCGACGAGCTCCTCGACGCCACGCCCGAGTGCGCCTTCCTCTTCTCCGCGACGCCCGACGTCCCCGCCCCCTCGGCCGACTCGCACGTCGAGGAGGTCTTCCTCGGCGGGCTCGGCCGCACCGGCTGCCTGGAGCTGCTGGAGCGCGCCGTGGACCGGGCGCTGACGGACGAGGAGGCCGACTGGGTCGCCGACCTGTGGTTCGAGTCCGAGGGGCTGCCCCTGCGGTTCGTCCAGGCCGGCGCGCTGCTGCGGCTGGGCGCGACGGCCGGCGCGGCCGCGCCCGAGGCGTTCGACGCCTTCGGCGAGCGGCCCGCCGCCGAGGACGGGACGGCCGGGACGGACGAGCGGGGCCCCGCCCCGCTGCCCAC
>NZ_JAILXP010000758.1 GCF_020740895.1 Streptomyces sp. UNOB3_S3
GTCCCACGGCGGTCCTCGACGGGCGGACGGTGGGCGTCGGCCGGCTCGACGGTGCTGGAGCGGGCCGAGCTCCAGGTGTCCGCCGCACCGGCGCCGGTCGCCCGGGGGGCCACCGGCGCGGAGACGTACGTGGGCAGCGGGACGGGCACGGGCTCCCAGCCCTCGCCCGGCCCCCGGTCGCGCTGCTGGTCGACCCACTCGGCGTGGTCGGTCTGCTCGACCAGGGCACGCCGGCCCGCGCTGCGCGCCGCCGCCGCGCCGCCCGCCGCCGGGGGCGCCGAGTGGTGGACAACGGTGTCAGCGTCGGCGGAGCCGTCCTCGGGGGGCGCGGCATGGGAGCGCGCGCGGCCCTCGCGAAGGCGCTGTGCGGCCAGTTCGGCGCGGCGCTGGTCCATGGTGAAGGCGAAGCGGCGGCGCTCATGGACGCGCAGGTAGCAGATGTACGCGCTCAGCAGCACGGCCGGGACGCCCGGCACCCACAGGAGGGCGAGCCCGCCGACGCCCGCGACGACCGCGCCCAGGGTGAAGGCGAGGAAGAGCAGCACCGTGGTCCGGCGGCGGCGGGCCAGCACCTTGGAGCGCCGGGCGCGCTCGGCCGCCGTCAGGGTGCCGGCCGGGGCGGCCGGAGCCGACGGGGCAGGGGCCGACGGCGACGGGGCCGCGGCCGACGGGGCGGGCGCCGGTGCC
>NZ_JAILXP010000759.1 GCF_020740895.1 Streptomyces sp. UNOB3_S3
CTGCTGGGGATGCTGCTGATCGGCGCGGCGTCCGCCTCGAACCTCCAGTCCCGCTACGCGGCCACCGACCTCGCCGGGCCGGACGCCCGGGCGGGGGCGCTGTCGCTGGTGGTGTGGGCCACGACGGTGGGCAGTGTGCTGGGCCCCAATCTGAGCGGTCCCGGGGAGGCGGTCGCCCGTCCGCTGGGCCTGCCGGGCCCGGCAGGGACGTTCGTCTTCTCGGTGGGGGCGTTCGTGGCGGGCTGGGCGGTCATCCAGAAGTGGCTGCCCACAGCGCCCGCGGAAACCCCGCGAACAGCGATGGCCACGCACACCGCCCCCCACCCCTTCCGCACCCGGATGCGCGAGGCCACCCGCCACGTCCTCGCCTCGCCGGCGGCCCTGACGGGCCTCGGCGCGCTGGTGATCGGCCATGCCGTGATGGTGTCGGTGATGACGATGACGCCGGTCCACCTGGCCCATCACGGGGCCTCGCTGAGCGTGGTCGGCCTCACCATCAGCCTTCACATCCTGGGCATGTACGGGCTGTCCCCGCTGGTGGGCCGGGCGGCGGACCGGCTGGGCCGGATACCGGTGATCCTGGCGGGGCAGGTGGTGTTCACGGCGGCCACGGTGCTGGCGGGGACCGCGGGTGGCCGGCAGTGGCCGGTGACGGCGGGGCTGTTCCTGCTGGGGGTGGGG
>NZ_JAILXP010000076.1 GCF_020740895.1 Streptomyces sp. UNOB3_S3
GGACGGGGGGGGGAGGGGGGACACAACCAGTCGGCCGGGCCGACTCCGCCTACGCGGGCAAGCTCGTGACCTGGGCAAACCCGGACCCCGCCTGCGGGCGGCGCCCGACGCCGCCACCCCGCACCGTCGCCCACGTCCTCGCCTCACACGCCCACATCCTCACCGTCAACCTCGTCCCCTTCGGCCAGGAACCCGTCACCGGCAGCTGACCGCGCATTTGGGGCTTCGCGATCACCCCATGGCCCCTTGGGGCTCACCTCGGCGACAACCCCAGGACGGCGCGCGCCTGAAAGTCCCGGACACCCCCCAAGAACGGTCCCTGCCCTTGGCGGGCAGGGACCGGGTGGAGCATCACGTTTCTGCTGCACGCCCGTATGACGACGCCCCCACGGGCGCTGTATGGGGACTGGCCAGGGCTTCGGATCACCGCGCAGCCGACTGGCTCCGCAGGGCTCAACGGACCCGGCCCTCGCCACTCACTGTCCAGGGCGTGCTCGGCTGGGGTGGTCAGCCGTTCGGCGACGCCGTGCGCATCGTCGAACGGCTCGGCTCGGCTCGGCTCGTCGCGCCCGGCGATACGGGCCGTCCTGGACCCGGGGGAGGGGCACGTACGTGGCCGTCAGCCGTGTCAGGAAAAGAAGGAGGTTGCAGATAGTGAAGGAGCTCCTCTCCGCCTGGTCTTGGCTATTCGAGCGCAGTATCGTCTTTCGATAATTCGAGGGGCTCCAGCGAAGCGTTTGGGGCGCTCTCGCAAGGGAAAAGAAGCGACCAGGGTGGTTCGCGGTGAGGTCGTGATACTGCGATATCGCCGGCCAGAGATTATTGACGGGTCGAGAGGAGTGCGTGATGGCGCAGGTTTTCTGTGCCCCGACAGTCGAGATTGCGATGACCGGGGGGCATGCGGCCGTGATCACCTGGTGGCCTGGCGTTGCGAAGCCAGGGACATGGCAGGACGTCTCCGGCTGTCCTCCCTCCGGTTCCAACGGACGGCTCAGGAAGACGGTCCTGGAGCAGTACGAGAGCGGTGGTGGCGCCGTTCTCCAGGTGGAGTGGGACTACAGCGGTACGGACAACGTCAGCTTCCGTCCCGTGTTCCTTGTTGTCGCACCATGAAGCAAGAAAGAGGGGGCCGCATGAAAGTCCATGCACTCTTCGACGCCGATGGAAAAATCATCACGCTGGTGGAATCCACGGCTGATGAAACGGGACCCCAGGTGCGGCCATTGGCCAAAGAGGGGCAGTCGGTAGCCGAACTCGAAGTTCCTACTGATTACTCCGACTCGACGCTCTTGGAACTCCTCACGCTGCTGCGCGTCGAGGTCCGGTCCGGAACTCCCCGGCTCGTAGGGGAGCAGTCAGGCACCAGTTACTGACTTTCGGGTGTGGTGTCGACCGACAACCCCGCGCACGCCTTCGCCGCCCCGGTCGGCGACAGCCACCTGCTGCGCGACCTGTGCCGAGCACCAGCCCGGTGTTCGAGGAGGCGCCCTCCTACCGGTCGGAGGTCGCGCCCACTTCCCGATGGAAGCCGGCCAGTACTACAACACCTTCAGCGGGGGCCTGGGATGGGCCCTGCCGGCGGCCGTCGGCGCGGCGATGGCCGACCCCACCCACCGCACCCTGTGCCTCATCGGCGACGGCTCCCTCATGTACTCCGTCCAGGCCCTGCGCGGCACCGGCCCCTTGTGACACGCCCCCGCCCCCGGCCGCCAGCCGCGCCCCGGGCAGCACCTTCGGCACCTTCGGCCCGAAGGCTGCTTACGGGTGATCGAGTGGCTCCTGCCCGACCGGACTTGCCTCACGTGCCTGACGAAAGAACACAGCGACTACCTGCGGCTTTGCTCCAGAGCCCTAGACAGCCTGTGCCGGGGGCGGGATCCGGTTCGTCATGAGCGCGAGGTTGCGCCGGGCCATGGCCGTCGCGCCCTCGCGTGGGCCTTGCCCGTTGCGGTCGGCTGTCGTCAGCATCTGTGCGCACAGCTCGCGCATCGTTGTGCGGATGCGGTGGAAGGCCGCGTGCGGGGTCGGCTCGATGTCGCCGAACAGGGTCCACCACCAGCTGTTCGCCGCGCTGTTGGCCACGAAGTCCGGGACGACCAGCACCCCGCGCTCGCGCAGCGCCTGTTCGGCCGCGGGCACGAGCGAGGCGTTGGCCGCCTCGACCAGGTACCGGGCGCGTACGCGGTGGGCGCTGGTGGCGTCGATCGCGTACGACACGGCCGCGGTGACCAGCACGTCGCAGTCGGTGTCCAGCCATCCTCCGCGGGGCAGGGCACGGTCGTGCGGTCCCAGTTGGTTCCGGTCCACTCTGCCGTCCTCGCCCCGGTGCCGCAGCGTGGCGAGGACGCTCTCGCAGACCCCGTAGCCGCCCACGAGGTCGCCCAGGCCCACGCCGTCCACGTGTGCGGCGAACGCCCGCATAAGCCGGGCGAGCCCGGCCTCGGCCCCGTCGAGGACGTGCGGGAGGGCGGCGTCGATGGAGGACCGCAGTCCCAGGGCGCGTACGGCCCGGTCGATGTCCGCCTGCCTCAGCCCGAAGCCCGAGGTCCTCGCCTGCCGCCCATACGTGCGTGAGCAGCGGGCGCATGGCCTGGAGGTAGCGCTCGAGCACGCCCCGGGCCTGAGGGTGGCGGGGGTCGTAGGCGATGCCGCCCTTGGCGCCGCCGAACGGTTGGTAGACATCCCCGGCCGGTGCGCCAGCGCCTCCTTGAGCGTCATCAGCCGTGCCAGATCGGCGACGTCGGACTCCGTGCAGCCCGGGTGCATGCGTACACCGCCGCTGGCGACGCCGCGCAGGAGCGTGTCGATCACGAGGAAGCCGCGTGCCCGTGACGGGGTCACCCCATGTGATCCGCAGGCGCGGCTCCAGCTCGTGCACGTGTTCCTCCTCAGCATCCGCAGGACGCTCAGGCGCTGTCATCACCGGCCCTGGTCACCTCCGGTGGGCCCGTGCCTCCTCGGCGTGGCGGACGGCACGGTCCCCTGCACGGGGCCGACGGCGATGCGCCGGCGGGTTCCCTGTCTGCCCAGCCTGCGCCGGTCATCCGGTCATGGCTCCGCTGATCCCGCTCAGGGCCACGATGTGGTCGCTGAGGACGTGCCGGCGCAGGATCTCCGCGGGCGTATGCCGCGCGCCGGACACCGTCCCGATGCAGGTGTCCGTGCCGCACAGGCACGCGAAGGGGCCCATCATCTCCCACTCGGTCGCGGGGTAGAAGAGCGTGAGCTCCTCTCCGGCTCCGATCGCGCACAGCGCGGCGAGCCGCGTCCGGCGGGTGTCGACATAGGCGTTGGGAGCACAGGAGTGGTTCAGGTAGCGCACCCGTGGGACATCGATGTGCCGGCCGCCACCCATGTCGATGGTGTGGACCGACGCCTCACCCATCACAGTGCACGCACCCAGGTCGCAGACCGTCTCGCCCTGGGCCAGGGCCCGGGCGGCCACCACTCCGGCCCCGGCTCGGCGGTCGTGCACGACGCGCAGCACATCGGTACTCACGATGAGAGCCCTCTCGCAGACACGGTTCCGTGCCGGGCAGATCGCCTCCACCCACGGGCCGGTGAACCGCCCGCCGCGCGTCGGCCCCTTCACCCTCCCCATCCCCTCCCTGCCGCATGCGCCGACGCCGAAACGCAGCGGAACGTGACCAGAATGGATGGCCGATGCGTACACCACGCGGGGCTGTCTCCCCTGCTGGCGCGGCCGGGCGTGTTCAGGCTTGCGGTGGCCCGGCGGGGCGTTGTTCGTGGTGAAGGTGGTGGCTGGTGGCGTTCTGGGCGAGGGCGAAGCCCAGGATGAAGACTTTCTGCCGCTCAAGGCCGTAGGAGACCATGCGGCGGTTCCCCCTCCAGCGTCTGAACACTGCGACCGGAAATCCACCGCACATTGCCCTGAAGCAGAGGCAAACGCTCAGTTAGCGTCACTGAGCCGTCGACCAGGCGAGCGCGGTGGAGTCGCTGGCCGGGCAGACCTCCGTCGCGGCGTGTGCGCTCGCCGATGCCGCCGGCCCGGAAGGCTGGTAGACGAGCGCAAGGGACTGGCCTCGGGGTGCTATCGCTTCTTCGCTGCACCCTTGGGAGTGATGAGGCGCGCGCCGTTCCAGTTCTTGCCGGCGTTGATGGACTTCGTCTGAGACAGGCCGGCAGTCGTGGATGCCTCCCCGATCTCGCTGGGCTCGACGTAGCCGTCCGCTCCGGCCTTCGGGGTGAGCAGGAGGATCGAGCCGCCCTCTTCCATGTATGCGATTGCATCGACCAATGCGTCGGTGAGGTCACCGTCGTCTTCGCGGAACCATAGGATCACCGCGTCGGCGACATCGTCGTACTCCTCGTCGACCAGCTCCGTACCGGTCGCCCGTTCGATCGCCTCGCGGAGTTCTTGGTCGACATCATCGTCGTACCCGAGCTCCTGGACGACCATGTCGGGCTGGAATCCGAGCCTGACCGCCAAATTCGTCTCTGCGCGATCTGCTGTCGCACTCATGGGTGACCCCTCTACTCTTCGGAGCGAGCACCCCCGAAGGGCTCGCACCTGTATCCAATCAGATGCATACAGTTACCGTTCGGTAGTTGGGGTCTGGCGACCAATGGCGCGGACCGTAGGGCGCGACGACAAGGGCCTGGAAGCGGCTGGGCGTGTCGGCGACGCCACTTTTCCCAGGGGAAGCCCCCGCGGGAGCAGCTACGGCCGATAGAGGTCATAGCCCTCGCGCGCGCATCGGTCGGGCTGTCGCCCCAAGACCGGGCGGGGGATGCTGTCTGGCCTCGTCGTCGGGAGCAGGCGCGCCGGCGCTCGTTCAGCTCCTCGTTGCAGCCCTGTCGGTATCCGGGGGCTGGGATGCCATTGGGCGGTCTGGCTTTGGGTGTGTTTCTGGCCGATGTGCTGATGCCCTGGTTGCCGCCGCACGCCACGGACAGCTTCACCCGCGCAGAGTCGCCAATCGGATAAGGAGGGTGGGGCATGGCGGATTCGGTGGTGTTCGGGCAGCGGCGTCTCGGGGTGGAGTTCCATCAGATGTCTCGCACGAACAATGGCCGGACCTGGGCGGCGCGTCAGTGTCGTGTCCGGTACACGTTGGAGGTGGCGGAGCGTGGTCTGCGGGTCATCGCCGCCCTTGAGGCACCCCAGTACTCCGACAGCGGCTCGTGGTATCTCGCGCGGGAGGGGGCGATCAGTGGCAGCTACCGGCTGACCGGCCCGAGCGCTGGATCGCCTGGCGGCAGGCCAAGCTCGCCGCCGGCGCCGTCCCGGACGGGCCCGCCTACTCCCCGTGGATCAGTGGGGCCACCTCGGCGCCCACATCACCGGGTACTCCGACCGCCGGAGCCTGGTCACCACCGGCCGCAGGAAGGGCAGGCGCCCCGAGAGACTCCGCCAGGCCTTCGGACCCTTGAGGGCGAGCCGAAGAGCTGACGGAAGCGGTGATCGACGGCGTAGAAGAGCGGACCACCGAAACCCTCGTGCCAGAGGAGAGCTCCGGTGGTCCGCTTGGAGTGACGTCAGTTACCGGCCCGCGATGGAGTACGCGGGTCCGCCGACCTTGTGCCACACCGTCCCGCTGCCGGTCCACCGGAACACCGCGTCGCTGTTGGGCGACAGGCCGTACAGCGCGTCTCCGGCGACGGCGAAGTCCCGTCCTGCGCCACCGACTTTGCTCCAGTTGTTGGGCCCGTTCATTTTGTACAGGTCCCCGTTGCCGGGGTTGGCGGCGAACAGGCCGGCTCCACCGCCATAGAGGGTTCCGGCAGCGCCGCCGACTTTGTTCCACGCGGTGCCGTTGCCGGTCCACTGGAAGACGGCGCTCTTGTCGGGGCTGAGTCCGAACAGGCTGTTGTCGGTGACGGCGAACTGTGCCCCAGTACCACCGATTTTGCTCCAGTTGTTGGGCCCGTTGAACTTGTAGAGGTCCCCGTTGCTCGGGTTCGTGGCGAACAACCCTGCGCCACCGCCGTAGAGGGTTCCGGCGGCCCCACCGACCTTGTTCCATGTGGTGCCGTTGCCGGTCCATTGGAAGACGGCGCTGCCGTCGGGTGAGAGCCCGAACAGGCTGTTGCCGGTGATGGCGAATATCTTGCCTGCGCCACCGATCTTGCTCCAGTTGTTGGGCCCGTTCATCTTGTACAGGTCCCCGTTGTCGGGGTTGGTGGCAAATACACCGGCACCGCCCGCGTACAGCCTGCCCGCCGGTCCACCGACCTTGATCCAGTTGCTGCCGTTGCCGGTCCATTGGAAGACGGCGGAACGGTCCGGGGACTGGGCGAACAGGCTACTGCCGGTTGACACGCCACAGTTGCCGCTGGTCTCAAAGTGCTGGTTGTATTCCCAGGTGACGGGAACGAGGTGCCCGTCGATGGTGGCCTGCACGACGGAGCCGTTGAGTTTCTGCTCGTAGTGCAAGTGCGCCCCGGTGGTCCAGCTTCCGGTGTTGCCGACGGCGCCGATCTGCCGGCCCTGCTCCACGTCGTCGCCGACGGCGACGTCGCGCCGGTCCAGGTGCAGGTACCGGGTCTGCCAGCCGCCGCCGTGGTCGATCACGATGAAGTTTCCGGCTTGACTGTCGAACTGTGAGGTGACGACGCGTCCGCCTGCCGAGGCCAGGGCGGGTGTGCCCTGGGTGGTTCCACCGGCGGAGACCATGTCGACCATGTACTGGCTGGCGTGTCCATCGTGCGTGGACGTCGTCCACCGTTGCCCGCAGGGAATGGGCAGCTGGAACGAGGGGGTGGCGAGCTTGGTGTTCGCCGCCGGGGCTGCCGCGGTGGTCGCGGCCGCCGCCGGGGCGGCGGGCAGGAGGGCTGTGGCCGGTGCGAGCAGCAGTGCTGCCGCCGCCAGGAAGCCGGCCCATGTGATTCTCATGCATCTCCTTGGGACGGGGGTGCGATATGGGAGGGGGAAGTGTGGGGGCGATCGCTATTCGGTGACGATGCTCGCGGCGGGTCCGCCGACCTTGGTCCATTGGAAGGTTGCCGACCCGGACCATTGGAAGATGCCGCTCATGTCAGGGCTCAACCCGTAGAGCCGATCACCAGTGACCGCGAAGGCCTTCCCGGGACCACCGGCCTTGGACCAGTTGTCCGGTACGCCGCTGAACCTGTAGAGGTCGCCGTTGCCGGGGTTGGTGGCGAACAACCCGGCGCCACCCCCGTAGAGGGTTCCGGCCGGTCCGCCGACCTTGGTCCAGGTCGTGCCCGACCCGGTCCATTTGAAGATCGCACCACCGTTGGGCGACAGGCCGTACAGTGCCTCGTTGGTGACCGCGAAGGTCTTTCCGGGTCCGCCGACCTTGGTCCAGTTGTCCGGGGTGCCGTTGTATTTGAAGATGTCGCCGGTGGTGGGGTTGGTGGCGAACAGGCCGGCTCCGCCTGCGTACAGCGTGGCGGCCGGTCCGCCGACCCTCGTCCAGGTGGCCCCTGATCCGGTCCACCGGAAGACGGCTTTCTTGTCCGGGCTGAGCCCGTACAGCGCGCCGCCGGTGACGACGAACTGGGCCCCTGGTCCGCCGACCTTGGTCCAGTTGTCCGGGGTGCCGTTGTACTTGTAGATGTCGCCGGTGCTCGGATTGGTGGCGAACAGGCCCCCGTCGCCGCCGATCAGTGTGCCTGCCGGTCCGCCGATCCTCGTCCAGGAGTTTCCGGCCGTCCGCTGGTGGACGGCGCTCTTGTCAGGGCTCAGCGCGTACAGATGGTGGGGGGTGTAGGGCGACGCCCGCCAGGTGAGCGGTGCCAGGTCCACTCCGCCCGTGCCCCAGCCCGCGCTGCTGAGCCATTGACTCCCGTCGCGGTCGGTGACGACTTCGGCGGCGTGGGCCGGCAGGCGGCCCACCTGGCCGGTGGCCATGAAGTGCAGCGGATCGGAACTGGCGTACACCTCGGCCCCGACGTAGTCGGCCGGCGCGGAGCCTCCGATGAACAGGTACCAGAGGCCGTTGCGCTGTGTCACGTACGGGGATTCGGTCCAGCCGTCGCCGGGCGCGGTGAACGCGGTCTTGCGGGGACTCCAGGTGATCAGGTCCGGGCTCGTCCGGTACGCGACGATGTTGCGTCCCCCGGTGGCCGTCTCGGTGGCGGTGTAGTACATGACCCACTGGGATCCGACCCGGGCGACCATCGGGTCGCGTGCTTCGAGTCCGTCACGGAACAGTGGCCCTCCGGGCCGCCGTTCCCAGTGGGTCAAGTCGGTGGAGGTGGCCAGGTTGATCTGACTCCTGGACGGGTCGCCGATGGTCTGCCCGCCCGCGTAGAACATGTAGTACGTGGAGCCGGAGCGGATGACGTGCGGTGCCCACAGGTGCGACTCTCCGTAGGAGGGGTCGACCGTCAGGGCCATGGGTTGCTTGGTCCATGGCCCGCGCAGGCTGGGTGCCGTGGCGTGCGCGAACGAGTCCTCGTTCTCCGGGTCGGCCGGTTCGGTGTGGGTGATGCCGAACAGGTGCCAGGTCCCGGTGGCCTCGTCACGGATGAAGGTGTGGTCGTTGATGTACCAGGGCTGTGATTCCCCGGTGCCGGGGTTGTAGACCCGGACGAAGTCTCCGGTGGCCACTGAGTCGGTGGTCACCGAGTCGGCGTTCGCGGAGTCGGCGTTCGCGGAGGCGGTGAAGGGCGGTCGGGCAGGTGCCGGGGCGGCGACGGCGGGGACTATCCCGAGTGAGACCGCGACGAAGGCAGCAGCCAGGGTGATGCGTGAGAACACGTGGCTCCAGAAGAAGGAGCGGACGGGCCCGGCCCAGGCGGCCTGGGCCCGTCCGCTGGTGACGTCGCCGGCTACCGGCCCGCGATGAAGGAGGCGGGACCACCGACCTTGTTCCAGGTCGTGCCGTTGCCGCTCCACTTGAAGACCGCGTCGCTATTGGGCGACAGGCCGTACAACGCGTCTCCGGCGACGGCGAACTGGTGGCCTGCGCCGCCGACCTTGCTCCAGTTGTTGGGGCCGTTCATCTTGTAGAGGTCGCCGTTGGTGGGGTTGGTGGCGAAGAGGCCCGCTCCGCCTGCGTACAGCGTCCCCGCTGCCCCGCCGACCTTGTTCCATGTGGTGCCGTTGCCGGTCCATTGGAAGACGGCGTTGCCGTCGGGTGAGAGTCCGAAGAGGCTGTTGCCGGTGATGGCGAAGGTCTTTCCGGGCCCACCGATTTTGCTCCAGTTGTTGGGCCCGTTGAACTTGTAGAGGTCCCCGTTGTTCGGGTTCGTGGCGAACAACCCTGCGCCACCGCCGTAGAGGGTTCCGGCTGCTCCGCCGACTTTGTTCCATGTGGTGCCGTTGCCGGTCCATTGGAAGACGGCGTTGCCGTCGGGTGAGAGTCCGAAGAGGCTGTTGCCGGTGATGGCGAAGGTCTTTCCGGGCCCGCCGACCTTGCTCCAGTTGTTGGGGCCGTTCATCTTGTACAGGTCGCCGTTGGTGGGGTTGGTGGCGAACAGGCCTGCCCCGCCCGCGTACAGTGTTCCGGCCGCCCCGCCGACCTTGTTCCACGCGGTGCCGTTGCCGGACCACTGGAACACACCGGAACGGTCCGGAGACTGGGCGAACAGGCTGCTTCCAGTGGACACACCACAGTTCGTGCTGGTCATGGTGATCGGGTTGTCGGGGTCCATGACCAACGGCCCCCGCCCCTGAAGGACGGGATTGACGATGTGCTGGTTGTCGGCGTCCTGGTCGCTGTCGGGGTTGTAGAGCTGCTCGTAGTGCAGGTGCGGCTTGCCTTCCGATCCGACATCCCCCATGTAGCCGACCACGTCGCCGCGCTTGACCCACGTGCCGGCCTTCGCGACGCCCGTCATGTGCATGTACGTGGTGAACCATCCACCGCCGTGCCGGATCTCCAGCCCGCCCGGCGAGAAGTTCTCGTGCACGTAGCCGTCGGCCGAGGCCAGGACGGGGCTTCCCTCTCGCATGCCCTGCCGGTACATGTCGATCTTTTTGTCGTCGGGGTTATGGCCCCGGTAGGTCTTCAGCTCGATCACGCTGTCACAGGGGAAGGGAAGCTGGAAGTCCGGCCGGTCGGCCGCCGCCTTCGCTTGTGGAGCCGGGACGGAGGCCGAGGCCGAGGCGGGCGTGGGCGTGAACGGTGCGAGCAGCAGCGCCGCCGCCGCTGCCAGGAGGCCGACCCGTGTGATTCTCATGTAGCTCCTTGGAATGGGATGGATCCTAAAAGGCCGTGATGAACGGACTGAAAAGGGATGGAGGCGTGGATCGGATCGCAGGAACAGCGTGGGCGGCGAGGCGGAGAAGCAGAAGTTCCTGCTGGGAACGGCGCCTGCGTGAACTCGCCCGTCCCGACGTCCTCATCCTGGACGACTCGGCCATGCGCGAGCTCACCCCGCCCCAGGCCGAGGACCTCTACGAGCGACCTCTACGAGCTGATCACCGAACGCGCCGGGCGCTCGCTGACCCTGACCCCCAACGGGGCGCCGCAAGACCGGTATCCGCCAGCTGTCGGCCGAACCAGCGACCCAGAGCAGCCACCGGGGACACCGGGAAGAAGGCCGGGTAGTCATCAACACATGCCCACACCCGGAGAATTACTTGCTCACAGAACTGGGGAATCGACCGACGGTCGACAGTCTCGATGTTCAGCGTCTCGATATCCTGGTGACCTCCAATTGCGCGGACGGACAGAGCACCTTCAACAGGCGCAGAACGCTCACCCTTGTAGGTCGCTGAAAACGTTCCCAAGGGCCGGCCAACGCAGCACGGGGTCATCCCATATCGCCGTCCTGGTGCCGACCCGCACTCTGGCAGCGCGGACTGAAATTCCAGTGAAGTCGGGGCCCGGCCAGTCGGCGCCGGCGTTGATGAGGCGGGGACGGGCGGCGAGTGCTGCGCGGAGGTGCTGTACGGGCACGGTGGCCGACAGGGCGGCGACCCGGGGGAGGAGGCGCAGATGACGGCGGCGTCGCTGTGCTCGCCGATGACGTGGCCCTGGACGTAGTCGACGGGCACGTGGAGGTGGTCGGCACCGGGCACCAGGACGAGGTCTGGTGGCATCGCCCAGAAGGCGGCCGACGCCACCACCGGCTGGGGCCCATTCTTCATCGTCTCGGCACGCAACGCTGGCGTCATCGGCAGCGTCTTCTGGCGCGCGGGCAACACCGGCTACCACGCGGTTGAGTCCTCGGCGTACACCTTCCCGACCACGCCGCAGCCGCAGCCGCAGCAGCTGTCGGGGACGATCGTTGAGACACCGGCCGTCATCCTTGCCGTGGACGGACGCCTGGAAGTCTTCGTCGTCGCCACCGACCGCAGCCTGTGGGTGACCGAGCAGCAGAAGCACAACGAGGACGTCTTCACCCAGGTGCAGCAGCTCGACGGCTACGTTTCCGGCCATCCGGCACCGGCGAATTACGTCGGCAACCGCATCCTGGTCCCGCACCGCGGCCGCCACAACGACTGGTGGGGCTTCCAGCAGCGATCGTGGCCTTCCATTTCAGCAAGCCGCTGGACTGATATGTGTCCGGTCGTCATCAGATAGGAACGACGCAGGGAGCCGTCAGACTCTTGTCGCATGGCGGCCGGTCCGCGACGGGCCGTGTTCGCCGGGCGAGGCGGTCGTCTCCTCCCGCAGGGAGGCGATGGTGAGGCCGGTTGTCGGGCCGTGCCGCACCATGCCGGCGGCCTGAGCGAGCGTGAGCGCCAGCAGCGCGCCCGTCACTGTCGACTGCGCGAGTGGCTCCCATCCGGCCTGGTCCGTTGCCAAGTGCGCGAGCTGCAGGATCAGCATCCCCCGGCCGATGGCTGCCGCGCCGGTGATGAGCGCCTCCTCCCGCCGGTGCCCGACCTCGCCCGCCAGGATGCGAAGGATCACCAGCGCGAGGGCGAGGCAGAGGAGGTAGGAGCATACGAGCGCCGGTGTGCGCCGAGGCGTCGCGGCCAGGATGACGCAGGTGCCGATGATCCAGCCGCAGGCACTGAAGAGGCAGGTCGCGCGTCGTCCGTGCCGGACCAGGAACGTCCGCTTGCCGAAGAGGGCGTCGCCACGCACATCACGGAAGTCCTTGAGCAGGATCCGGCCGATGAAACCCGTGTAGAGCCCGAGGAGCATCAGCAGATCGCGCGGGTGGACGGCGGAACGGGCCGCGGTGAGGGCGAGCAGGTAGGGCAGTGCGACGTAGCAGGCCGGCAGTGCCAGGGCCGCCACGGCTCCCCGGTCGGCGAGGCGGATCGGGCGCAGCGAGTACCCGGCGCTCACCGCGAGAGCGGCGAGCATCAACAGTCCGGGGCGCGGTCCGAGCACGAACGCCGAGCCGAGTGCGACGGCGGCGGACACCACGGCCGTGACGACGAGTTCCCGGCTGCCGGCGGTGGCGGTGATCAGCGGTCGGTTCCGGTCGCCGGGAAGGTTGACTTGGTCGATGACCCGGTCGGACAGGTCGTTGACACAGACCGAGCAGAGCAGGAAGGCCATGACCGGGATGAGGCACTCTGCCAGTAGCGGGCGGTCCTCCGCGTGTCCGGCCTGGGCGAGGCCGAGCGCGACGTAGAGGGCGAAGAGCACGGCCACGGCGGGGCGGCTGAGCGCGATCAGCACGCGGATGCGGTCGGTTATCTGTCGATCAAGCATCTGCGACCGCCCTCACTTGTTCGGGAACAACTGGATCGAGCCGGTCGAGAGCAGCACGATCACTCCGAGGACACCCAGGCCGCTGAGTATCAGGACGGCCGCGAGCACGCAGCCGAAAGCGATGCCGATCTTCGCCAGGAGCGACCGCTCCCCGGTCGCGGGGACATGTGACGTGGGCGGATGCGACGGGAGAGGCGGCGGCGACGACGGATCCTGCACGAGCTTTCCCCTTTCCATGGGGACTTGACGGGCCGTCGGCCAGTGTCCACTCGACGTCGTCTCAGCACCTGAGTATTCGTACTCAGGTGCCACGCCGCACGACGTGCAAGGCTCGCCGGTTCGAGGCCACCCCGCCGGACATGCGTGGGCCCGCCGCATCGATGTGGGCCGGCGATGGCCGCGACCGGTACCCGCGCTGGGGTCGTGTCGATGTGCCCGGCCTCACCGAGGGCCCGCCTGTGCCTCGTGGGGTGGTTCGGGCCGTGTGGGCAGTCGGGTGCGGAAGGTGGTCGCTGCCGGGGTGTCGAGGACGGTGAGGGTGCCTTTGTGGATGGCCACGATGTCGCGGGCGATGGGGAGGTCGAGGCCGGTGCCGCCGTCGTCGCGGCTGCGGGCGTCGTCGAGGCGGGTGGACCGTTCGGAGATGCTCTCGCGGTCGGCGGGCTCGATCGGCGGGCCATCATTGGTCGTGCCCAGGACGGCGTGGCCGGAGGCCTGGTCGGTGGTGAGGCGGACGGTGATGTGCTCGTGGGCGTGGCGCCGGGCGTTGTCGAGCAGGTTTGTCAGCAGCCGTCGCAGCCACAGGGGGTTGCCGGGGACGGTGACCGCTGTCGGAGCGTGGATGGTGACGGGGACACTCGCCGTGGAGACGGTCGTGGGTGGCCGCCGGGAGGCGTTCTGCTGGTGCGCGGTCATAACCACCTTCGCGCTCGGTACGCCGCTCGGAGACCTGACCGCGGCCACCCTGGGCTGGGGGCTACCTGCCCTCCGGACTGTTGTTCGCCGCCCTGATCGCCCTGCCCGCTTTCGCCCACCGCCTCCTCGGCCTGTCCCCGGTCCTGACGTTCTGGTGGGCCTGCGTACTCACACGGCCGCTCGGCGCGTGCTGCGCCGGCTGGGCCGATGTCAGACACGAGCGAGGTGGCCTGGACCTGGGCACCGGATCGGTCAGCCCCGCCCTCACGGTGGCCATCGCGGCGAGCGTGGCACGGCTGAGCACCGGCCGACGACACGCCCCACAAGCATCGACCTGATGTTCCCCGGCACTCCCCGTCGTCGCGGGCGTCGGGGCATGTGGCGCCTGACAGCGACGATCGCGCGTGTGGGATCACCCCTGTCGCCGGTCGTGCTTCCGCACGCCGGGGGCGCGTCCGGCCCGCCGGGAATGCGCCCCGGCGGACCGGGCCCGTACGCACTACCGTCGGCGGCATGACACGTCACTTGCGTGGCCGCGTGCGTGGCCGGGCAGTTGCCGCCGCGCTCGCCACCGTCCTCGCCCTGATCGCCGCGCTGGGAACGGCCGATGCCGCCCCGGCCGCACCACAGCTGACGTGGGGAAGCTGCGTGCGCGGCCCCGACGACAGCGCGGGCAAGGAACTGGAGGCGGCGGGTGCCCGGTGCGCGCGACTGGACGTCCCACTGGACCACACGCGACCCGGCGGCCGGACCGTGACTGTCGCCCTTGCCCGGATCCCGGCGGCGGACGCGGCCCATCGCATCGGCACCTTGGTGGTCAACGAGGGTGGCCCCGGGGATCCGGTCATCGACTTCCTCCCCGCCCGTCGCACGGCGTTGGGTACCACCGGCGCCCGATTCGACCTGGTGGGTGTCGATCCGCGGTTCACCGGCAGGAGCACCCCGCTGGACTGCGGCTGGGACACCGGCAGTTACTTCCGGTCGGCGGGCCATGACCGGGCCGGCTTCCGACGCACGGCCGCCTTCGAACAGGACCTCGCGCGACGCTGCCGCACCCGCGCTGACGCACGGGACCTGTTGCCCTACGCGTCGACCCGAAACGTGGCCCGCGACATGGACCTGGTCCGCGCGGCCCTGGGCGAACAACGACTTTCGTACCTGGGGATCTCCTACGGGACGTACCTGGGCGAGGTGTACACGGCGATGTTCCCCGGCCGCACCGACCGGATGGTCCTGGACGGCGTGCACGAACCGGGCCACCTTGCCCCCTGGCCCGAGTACGGCACCGAGAGCGCCAACGAGGCGGCACTGCGCCACTGGGCCACCTGGGCCGCCGCCCGCAACGGCACATACGGGCTCGGAACGAGCGCCGACGCCGTACTCACCACCGTCGACCGGATCGCCGCGGCGGCCGCCCACCGGCCGCTGCGCGTCGGCGACTACCTGCTGGACGAACACGTGGTGCCCGTGCTCTTCTACGGGGTGCTCGGCGCCGACACCGAGGCGACCGACGCACAGATCGCGGTGATGACCGGCACCCTTAAGACAGCCGCCACGACGGGACAGGCCGAACCCGACCCCGGACTCGCCGAGTTGCTGCCGTCCCTGCTGTCCGCCCAGGACTCGGCGTACGCGAGCGCGCAGACGGCGTTCCTGTGCGCCGACACACCCGGACCGCACGACGCGGAAGTGTTCTGGCACGCGGTGCAACACTCACGGCAGCGACACCCTCTGTTCGGCCCGCTGCTCAACAACACCACCCCGTGCGCCTTCTGGGCCCCACCACGCGAGCGGCCCACCACCGTCGGCGGCGACACCGCCGCACTGATGCTCAACGCCACCGGCGACCCACGAGTGCCGTACGACGAGGCTCAGGCCATGCACACGCGATGGCCCTTGTCCCGGCTGATCACGGTGACGGACTCGTTCCGCCACGCGGTCTACGGCACCGATTACGGCAACGCCTGCGTGAACGACGCTGTCAACACCTACCTGGCGAGCGGCAACCTCCCACAGGCCGACCTGAAATGCGCCGCCACCCGTCCCTAACGCGTGGGCTCCAAACCCATCACCTCGCCGGACGTCGCCCGCCCCAGCATCGCCGGCGGAACCGAAGTCACACGGTAGCCGTCGACCGGCGTCCGCTCAGCGGGTCGCCGCACTACGCCGAGTTCAGCGAAGTCGCCTCCACACCACGGCGATCAGCGGCTTCGCCGGACCACCGCGCGGGTCTGCACGGTCAACGGTGGATCTTCGAACAGGAAGCAACACCTGATGACAGGCGTGGTTACGCCGAGCACTCCCGCCTCTCGGCAACATGGCTTTGCTCACGAGTCGTGGTTTTGACGTCACCAGGGCACTTGCCACGGAAGCATCCAGGTGCGCTTGGTGAAAGGCCCTGGCTATGTCGCAGATGCCGAGGTCGAGCTGTGCGCCGCGATCCGGCGCGACCAACGCAACGACATGACGATGCGGGAGATCGAACGCAGGCAGAACATTTCGTGGCGGACCTGCCAAGACTGACTGGCGCCGCGCACACCGCCCCCCGGCCGGGGGACGGGAAGGAACAGGGGCCGTGCTTCCGGTCCCCTGCCTTCTCAAGCTCCGTCCCATATCCCCAGACGCTTGAGACGGCGCTGCCGCAGCCGCTCCGAGAAGGCCGTGAGGCCGAAGACGATCCCCATGGCCAGCCCCGCGAACAAGGCGAACAGGGGATCGTCGGGTTCCTCCTCACGCGACAGCATCAAGAAGAAGAGCGTGAAGGGGACGGCCATGCAGAGACCGGTGACGACCGGGTGCCGAGCCACCCGCTTCTGGATCCGGGTCGGACGCCGCTGTCCACCCCGGTCCCGGTCCCAAGCCCAGAACGCATCAACGAGAGACCGCCGCCAGTTCGCCATGGCAGAAGGATATGGCGGCGGTTCGGCTGCCCCTGGCCGAGGGCCCACGGCCGAGCAGATGACCTCCATCCCGGTGGCTAAAGCGTGCTGCAGAAGGCTGCGATCAGGCAGCTGAATGGCGCTGCTCGACGCCTGGCTGCGCGGCCGTGAAAAGCGCCGGGTGACGGAGTGGCTGAAGAAGGACCGGGGCAAGGCCGCAAACGCGGCTGTGGAAGGCTTGTGCGCGCAGCGTGCTTATCGAGCAGCAACACCGGGTCCTCGGCCTGTTCGCCACGCGCCGCTACCCCGAGGCCAACGGTGCGCCCGAGAAGGAGCTGCGTCAGCGGCTCCAGGCCGTCGTCCTGGGCGGCGTCGCCCCGGACGAGCGCACGGCGGGTCTCATCGCCCTGATCCACGCTGCCAAGCTGCACCGCTTGGCGTTCCCCGGTGTCCCGCGTAAGCAGGTGGCCGACCGGATGGCGGAGGTCGCGTCCGGCCAGTGGGCCGCCGAGAGCGTTCGCACTGCGATCCGTGACATGCAGGCGGCCATGGCTGCGGTTGTCGTTGCCGCCAATGTCACGGCCTGAGCCTGGGCCTGGGCCTGGGCCTGGGGCGCCGGGCGATACTCGCCGTACTGTGACTGCTGCCAAGGTCGCTCGCGCGCCGCTGTCGTGTCGACCTCCACGACCTCGGACGCTCTGCGCCGTGGAGCCGCCCGGCGCGTTCCGCGCGAAGGCAGGCTCGTAGCTTCCGCCCGGCGTTGTTACTTCGTATCGGAGGTGTATCGGGCAGGTAACCGGGTGAGTGCTGTCCCGGGGCCGGCTCGTACGGGTCGTTGATGGCTTCGGGCGGACCGGAGCGTATGACCCTGGGGGAGTAGCCGTGATCCGTAAGCGCACCGTAGTGATCGTCTCCATCGTCACGAGTGGAGCGTTTCTGCTCTCTGCCTGTGGCGGAGACGGAAAGGACAGCTCCGCGCCCGCTTCTCCGGCGGCCTCCGCCGCGTCGGGCCTGGACAGCCTGAGCCTTCTTGGCGGCACCGCGAAGGCGAACAACGCCGCGTCCGGGACGGGGGACTGGGCGAACGAGCCCGGGAAGCCGGCCGTGAAGCCGGAGGCGCGGCGGTGGGTGCAGTTGTCCGCGTCGAAGGCGGGGGCGCTGAGCCCGGTCGTGGTCAATGGCGCCGGGTTCACCCTCTATCGGTTCGACAAGGACAGCGCGAGTCCGTCGAAGTCCACGTGCAACGGCGAGTGCGCGTCCACCTGGCCCCCGGTCGTCGTCGCACCGGGCGGCAAGATATTCCTCGACGGCGTCGACAGGTCGAAGGCCGGCACCGTCAAGCGGGACGACGGCACCCTCCAGGTCACGGTCGGGGGCTGGCCCGTCTACCGCTTCAGCAAGGACACCAAGCCCGGTGAAACCAAGGGCCAGGGAGTCGGGGGCACCTGGTTCGGGGTGACGCCCGACGGCAAGAAAGCGGGCAGTGGCGTCGGCGACAACACCGGTGGCAGCCCGCAGCCCAAGCCCGCCACCAGCGTCGTCCTTTTTGACGACCGGAACTTCGGTGACCCCTCCCAGGGTCTGGCCGGCAAGGGGTGCCAGAACGTGGCCCGGGACAACGTCGCCACGTCCTGCCCGTTGATCAGCGGGCGGATTTCACCGTGAAGGTCGGGACGAACGCTGTCTTCGGGCCCCCGTCGGTGCAGAGCGAAAGTATGTGTCTCGCGTTGCATCGGACGATTATCCGCTGGACCGCTCCGTAACCGAACATCCTTTTCCAGCGGCCGAGCCGGCCGCGTACCAACACGACGGGGTGAAGTCCCACACCGCCTGCCCAGCCGCTGCACCGCGCGGCATGATGCCTGCGAACCACAGGAAAACTGGAGGGACTTGTGGGCTCACTGAAAAACTCGGAGTACAGCGACCTCACGACCCTGCGCGACAGCCAGGACAAGAGCCCTCACGGGTGGGCCACCGACACCTGCGGCCTCGCCACGAGAACCGTGGACCGGCTCCACGCGACGGGCCTGTGCGAGCTGACCGACGACGACACCCTCAGCACACTGCCCGGCCCCCCGAAGTGGGCAGCCCGGCTCACGGCGGAAGGCCACGACACGCTCATCTACGTCCCGCAACGTCGCGCAACCACCCGCCCTCCGCACCCGACGACCGCCCATCCCGAAGACGCGCGCGAGGTCACGCTCCTGCCCCAGGCCATGGACGCGGTACGGCTCTGTCTGAGCCTCACCGGCGGTCTTCGCCGGCCCCCCCCGCGCCGGGCCTGGAAGAGGCCGTCCGTACGGCGCGGCGGGAGGAGAAGAGAAGTGCCTGGCACCTGTACGTCACGCGGGCCCAGGCGGAGTCCATCGCCTACGCCCTGTGGCTGGAGGCCCGCGCACACACGATCAGGTCGGCCCACCGCTTCGCCCGTGAGTACGACACGATGTACAAGCCGTCCCATCCGTAGGGCTCGAACAGTCAGCTGGCGGAGAGGGCGTTCGCGGCGAGCAGGAGGAGCCCGGCGAGCCCGGTGGCGATGCCCGCGGCCTGGATGTGCCGGAACTTGATCACGGCCATCCGGGACTGGGTCCTGACCTGCTGTGGCCGGAGGTCTTCCCCCACGGCCTCCTGGATTACCTCCGGCGTCAGTTCCGCCCAGTGTGGGAACGAAGAGGCGCCGTCGTCCTTGAGTCGTGGTAGGAACGCGAGCACGGTGAACACGATCGCCATAGCGATACACCCGGCCGCGACGCCGGCCGCGCCCCTGGCGACGGCGGGGCCTTCGGACAGGGCGTCACGGACCATGGCGGCCAGGCCGTCCTCCGCGGCGAATAACGCGCCGACCTTCACGTCGGTCTTCTCGAGTGCCACGGTGACGGACTTCAGCGCCCGGTCGAGGCCGAGACCACTATCGGTCGATGGCTCGGGCGCACGTGTGCCGGCCATGATTCTCTTTGTCGATGGGCATGGCAAATGAGCCCGAGCAGGTGCTGCTCGGGCTCGCTTCGATGGGCTGGTCACGCCAGAGGGCTCGGTTTCATGGCCGCGTTGCCTGCTGGCGAAGGGCGCGCGTTGTCCGTCGCGGCCTGGAGGCGGCCGGCTGAGACACGCCCCAGCGGAAGCTCCGTAAGGGTGGCGCCGTCCACTCGGCAGCGTGTCGGTGCAGGGGGCCTGGCCGTTGGCCATGAACGCTGGTGCACATCCATGGAGCGCATACGAGAGTGTGGTAGCGGATCGGGTTGACCGAGGCAGTGGCAAGGCAACCGTGTAGTCGACAGGTGGTGTGATGCGCCGGAAGACGTGGCTGTGGGTGCTGTCTTTGGCGACGTCATCGGCTGTCTCGCCGCTGTTGGCCGTGCCCCTGGCGGCTGGGGGATACCTGCTCTTCCAGACCAACTCCGCCGGCTTCGACACCTCTGTCGAATCCGCTGTTGAATATCGTGTCTGGAGCGTCTGGGTCGGGATCGCCTTCGCGATCTGGTCTGCCATCGGGGTAGGCATGTTGGGCACAGTGTGGCAGCTTCGTGGCCTGTTCACCCCGAATCCGCCGGCGATCCCGGTGCGAGGACTGTTCGGGATCTACCTGGTCTACGCCGCGGTGATCGCCATCCCCTTCTACGTGAGCGGAGTCCCTCCGGCGCTGAACGACGATTTCAGAGTGCGAGTCTTGGTGGTCGTCGCCGTTGGGCTCGTCGCCGCAGCGCCGGCCGTCATCACGATCTGGCTTGTGGCTGACCGACTGGGTCAGCTACGAAAGCTCCTCCGAAGGGCCGACACGATTGGCTCGCCGGGCGATCGGATCGATGAGCTGCGTAGGCTCCGGCAACACTCGCTGGTCGCGTTGGCCGCACTGAGCGGCGCCCTGTCCGTGGCGGTGCTCACGATCGGCGGAGTGCGTGTTCTGGCTGCGATCGTGTCCGAAGAAAGTACCGAGGAGACATTCCCGCTGCCGATCATGCTGCTCGTAGGCTTGTTTCTCACTATCGCCTTCGCCTTGGTGTACGTGCCTATGCTCCTGTCCTGGCTCGGCTGCGCACGCCAGCTGGTTGATGCCGTCTATGCGACACCAACAACAGGCATGCCGGATGAGGACTGGATCCAGGAACGGGCGCGGCTGAAGGGGTTCCTCGGGCTCGACATTGGACTCATGAAGCGGCTGTCGAACGCGTTTCTCGTTCTGGCCCCATTTGCGGTCAGCGTTTTTACCGAACTCGTCAAGCAAATTAGCGGCTGAGGGGAGATCGCCTTCCCCTGACGTCACCTCTCCATCGAGAGCATGGACAGCCTCTATCCAGACAACACCACCTGCCTGCCCGGTACCGCCGAATGATCAGCTACACCACACCAAGGGACATGACCTTCCAGCGGTCTCGCTGTCCCCGTTTATGCGGTTAGCGTGGACGTGCAACTCGTCGACCGCGATGAACTGGGGCCCACGACCATAAAAGGGCTGCAAGGCGCTGGCTCACAGAACAGCGGAGGAGCCGGCCTGCTGGCCGAGCTGGTCAAGGCGGGATTCGCCCCCGCGATCCCCATGAGCCTGCGCGAGGCCACTTGGGGTGACCTCGTACGGTGGACCGAGGAAGCGGCCCTGCGAGGGGACCGCGTACCGGAGCGACGCCTCCACCTGCCGGCCGAAGCCCAGGAACAGCTCCACGAGCTCGTGCCGGAGAACCGAGGCGGAGCCGCGCCACTGTTCGAGGGCGCGCGCTGGTCGAGCCACGTACGGAAGGCGACCCCCGGCCCCGAGGCGTAGGTCCGGGCTGACCGCCGGGATAGGAGTCGACTGCCCGGTTCCTACCTCGCCCTCGCCCCACAGCTGTGTCGGTGGTGGACGGTAGGTTGGAGATCTCGCGGAACCCGAGCGACGGAGGGGACATGAACGAGGACCGCCTGCCCCACTGATCACGAACTGGCCGGGTGGCTGGCCGACACCAGCACCCCCTTGGCGCACCGGACGCTCTGGCGCCTCCTGGCCGAATCAGACGTCCGGATCGGCGAACTCCTCAACCTGAACGTCCGCGACCTGGCCCTGGACGACCAGGTGATCCACATCGCGGAGTCGAAGGAAGGGCCCAAGGAGGTCGGCATCACGGAGCGGGCAGCCGTGGACCTCCGGCAGCTCGTCGGCGAGCGACGGGAAGGCCCGGTGTTCCTCGGCCTGACCGGCTCCCGGCTGACCAGCTCCCGGGCAGCCGAGACCTTCTGGACCGTGACCGGCAAGTCCATGCACGTCCTGCGATACGGACGCCAGGACCGGCAGCGCCCGACCGGCCGGGCACATGCCGCGCATTCCCCACCAAACCCTCGCGCACGCGAGCTGACCGACACCCCCTGGCTATGAGGGAGGCCCCTCGCCATCACAGGCGGGGCCTTCGCTGCGACCGTGAGGCCCGTGCTCATGGCTTCGAGCTGCGAGTTTCAGTGAGGGCCGAAGACGCTGTCTTTCACCCCGCCGGCCCCGCCAGGATGGCGCCCGAAACGCTTCCTACACACAGACGGATAGGAGAGCTTTCGCATGAGACTCAGACGTCTGGCCGTGGCCGGGGCGATCACCATCGCCACCGCTGGTTCGGGCCTTCTGACCACCACACCGGCCTCCGCGTCGGCGGAGAGGCTCGCGGAGAGCTGCGCGAACGGCTATGCGTGCCTGTTCTACTTCAACAATTACACCGGTGCGATCTACAAGCAGTGGAGCAGCGACCCCAACTACGGGAACAGCGTCTTCGTAGCCAGCAGCGCCACAAATGGTGATAGCGGGGTTGGCCGGCTCGTACGGAACAATGTGCGCTCAGTCGACAACTGGGACCTCAACAACGCCTTCACGATCTACGCCGGCAAGAACTACCAGGGTGCGGAGCAGCGCATCGCGGCCGGTGGAGAGGCGAACCTCATCACTGCGGTGGCAGACAAGAACGAGTCCGGCCGGTTCGGTTGACCGCGCTGCTGACCCGCACGGCGCGCCCCGCCTGTCGCAACGGGCGGGGCGCCCGCACGGCCGCCGCCGTGGCTGTCCTGCTGGCCGTCACCGGCTGCTCCTCGCACTCGGACGAGCCGCAACGGTCCGCGTCCGCCCCCGTACCGGATGTCTCCGCCATCCCCCAGCTCGCGACGGCCGCCGACTCCTCCCTCCCCATCGACCCCTATCTCCTCACCGATGACCAGGCCGACCGCCTCGACGCGGCACAGCGCGTCCTCGTGGAACGCTGCATGCGCCGCTTCGAGATCACCTATCAACCACCCGCCCCTTCCGCTCCCTTCCGGCCGAAGACCCGTACGCAGTACCGCTACGGCATCACCGATCCCGCTGCCGCCGCCCGCTATGGCTTCGCGCCGCCCGGCAGCCCGCCCACCCCGCCCCCGCCGCCCGCGCCGCCGCCCTCCCT